>NZ_JADPKL010000077.1:0-349452 GCF_023073935.1 Bradyrhizobium sp. 147
GACCAGCTCCGACGACCCGAGCGCTCCCAGCAGAGCACGCCGATCAAAGGGGTCCCTTTTGGATGCCGATAGGGGGTCCCAGTCGAACGCCGATTGACAGGCGAGGTTGGGATACTGATCGAGGAAGTTTGCACCGGCTGGTCTCCGCAGCACGTTGACCATCAACAAATCGCCAGCGCTGAAATCGCCGTCCAGCCAGTCGTAATCGCGCAGCCAATCAGAAAGTTGTCCCAACCGGACACGGACGCGCTCGTCGAGCAGGGGCAGGCGTTCTGAATACCAGGACTTATCTTTCTCCGTAAGGATGAACGCCTCCCGCTCGACAATGGGTGCCTGGACCGTCGTCAGCGCGGCGAACATCCACGCTTTGGCGCGCGCGCGGGTGTTCGCGTCGCCAGTAAGCAGACCCGGATGCCTCTCGGCGATGTGGAGTACGATCGCGCCGGATTCGAACAGCGCAAGGCCGCTTTCCTCGTAGGTGGGGATTTGCCCGAACGGGTGAATGGCGAGATGGGCCGGTTCCTTGATAGCCTTGAACGATACCAGCCGAACTTTGTAGGGCTGACGCACTTCCTCAAGAGCCCAGCGAACCGCCATATCCCGCGCCAGCCCGCGGCCGCGGTCTGGCGCGCTTTCAAAAGCGGTGATGATGGGAATCATGTCAGCCTCCAGAGGATACTTCCGACCTGCTCGCATAGATGTCGTGGTCCATATCGCCAAGTGAAAAATGACTCGCGCTACGGAGAACCTCAATCGCACGCTGAAGGTGCCAGTCCGACCGAAGATCTCTGAACAGTCTGGATCATACTATTGCTATGCGAACCACTGCTGGCTCACCTTCATGCGCCACGTCAATACGCTTGCGAGAAGAGCGGCTGTTGCAAGCGCCACGCCGACGAAGATCGGCGCAATATAGCCATGACCTGCAATTAAGGCGCCGCCCAATAAGGGCCCTAGGGTATTGCCAACGTTGAAAGCCGATATATTTGCGGCGCTCGAAAGCGTGGGCGCCGCCTTTGCTTCGCGCATGACTTGCGCCTGGAGCGCTGGATTAATGGCAAATGCGGAGATTCCGTAGGCAAATATCGCCATCGTCATCGCCACCGGATTTCGCGTCGCCACCGCCAGTACTCCGGTCATTGCGCCAAGCAGGACCAATCCGAGCATAAGATTGAGCTCGAGAAAGCGATCGGCCAAACGCCCGCCGATGAAGCTGCCGATACAGGTGCCCACGCCAAAAACGACCAGCAATGGAGGCACGGCCCCAGACGGAAGATGTGCGACCTCCGTCAGCAATGGGGAGATGTAGCTGAAGACGGCGAACAGAGCGGCCTGACTGAGGGCGGTGGTCAAGATGGCAGTCCACAAGGCCAGTTTGCTGAATGGTTTGAACTCCGAGCGCAGGTCCGACCAGCCCGCCAGTGCCGACGCCCTGGATGGGACTTTCCAGGCGACGCCGGCCAGCGCGACCGCCGAAAGCACCGCGACTACCCAGAAAGCTCCGCGCCATCCCCATTGCTCACCAATGAATGCCCCTGCGGGTACACCTGCGATATTGGCGATGGTCAATCCGCCGAACATCACCGCGATGGCGCGAGCCCGCCGATCCTCGTTCACCAAATCGACTGCCTCAACCGCGCCAATCGCGAAGAAAGGACCGAAGGCGAGGGCCGTCAGAATGCGGGCGCTCATGAGCCAGCCGTAGGTCTGCGCGCTGGCAGCGAGGATTTGGCCAGCCGTGAAGACGGCAAGGAGCACCAAGAGCGCGATCTTGCGTCGCAGCCGTAACCCCAGGATACTCAGAGGCGGTGCGCCAATTGCAACGGCGAGAGCGAATGCAGAAATCAGTAGACCCGCCGAAGCGATCGACACGTCAAATTCGCGGGCCAGGTGCGGCAGGAGCCCCGAGATCATGAACTCGGTCGTGCCAAGACAAAAAATGCTCAAGCCGAGGATGTAAACTGCAGCAGGCATCTCTGGTCCTTTCGCTCATGCGTCAGCTAAGGCCGCCGTCCGCGCGAATGGTTCGTCCATTCACCCAGCGCGCTTCATCCGAGGCCAGAAACGCGATGACATCCGCGATATCCTCAGGCAGGCCGATCCGACCGAGCGGTGTCGCCTTCGCAAACGAAGCCTTCTTCTCCGGCGGCATCTTCGCCGTCATGTCGGTTTCCGTGACGGCCGGCGCGACGGCATTGACGGTGATGCTTCGGGGGCCAAGCTCAATAGCGAGTGCGTGGGTCAGGACAGAGACCGCTGCCTTGCTTGCAGCATAGAGCCCCGTCCCGTCCCGCGGAGCGTACATGCGGGCCGAAGCGATGTTGATGATGCGACCGCCGCTTGCCGGGAAATGCGGGAGCGCTGCCTGGGTAATCTGGATCATGCCCCAGACATTCGCATTGAACTGCCGAGTGTACAGGTCAAAACCCACCTCGCTGAGAGGCTTCGCCGTGAAGATCCCTGCATTGTTGACTAGGATGTCGATGCGGCCGAACGCGGATACCACGCGATCCATCATGGTATCCACAGAAGCGCGGTTCTCGGCCGAAGTCTGCAACGCCGTTGCCGTGCCGCCCGAGCGCCGGATCGCTTCCACTGTCGCTTCTGCGCTCGAACGATTCTCTTGATAGGTGACTGCGACGCGAGCTCCATGCGTGGCAAGCTTCTTGGCGGTCGCCGCACCGATGCCTCGCGATCCCCCAGTGACCAAAGCGACCTTGTCCGTAAGTTCCATGATCCAACTCCTCGGTTGCGATGAGCGGTCTCGGAGATGGAGACGGAAACTATCGTGTGTAATACGGTGGAGTCTGAAAGCATCTTTTAGGTTCACTTAAAGGTTGGCGATGGATCGACTGAGCAGCATGAATGTCTTTCTGCGGGTTATTGAGAGGGGCAGCCTCTCGGCGGCCGGGAGGGAGCTTGGGCTCTCGCCAGCGGCCATAAGCAACCAGATCCGCTCGCTAGAAGACTGGCTCGGAACTCGTCTGCTGAATCGTACGACCCGGCAATTGACGCTGACTGAGGCCGGAGAGGCCTTTCGTGACCGGTGCGAGACCATCCTGTCTCAAGTGAGCGAAGCGGAAGCAGCTGCCGCCGCCCTACAGGGGGCGCCCCGAGGTCTATTGCGCCTTACAGCGCCGACGACCTTCGCCATCCGGTACCTCGGACCAGTCGTCGCCGCCTATCTCGCACGCTTCCCTGAGGTGCAGATCGACATGGTTCTCAATGACCGCGTCGTCGATCTGATCGAAGAGGGATTCGATCTAGCGATCCGGATCGGAGAGCTCACGGACTCGAACCTTATTGCCCGACAGATCGCCCCAAGCAGGTTCGCCGTCTGCGCGGCGCCGAGCTATCTCGAACGATGCGGAGAGCCCTCGCGCCCCTCGGAATTGGCCGATCACCATTGCCTCGAATATTCATTGCGGACTCCGGCGGGCCGTTGGCTCTTTGCTGGACCCGAAGGGCAGCATTCAACCGTTTCGATTAGCGGTCGCCTTCGCGCCACGAATGGTGATCTCCTGCGAAGCGCGGCAGTCGAGGGCCTGGGAATTACGCTCGCGCCAACATTTATCGTCGGCGAGGACATCAAGTCCGGGCGGCTCGTGCCGTTGCTGCAGGGGTATGAGGTCAAGCCTGCAGCCATATTTGCTGTGCGTTCGCCAGGTCGCAACCCGCCACTCAAGGTTCGAAGCTTCATCGACTTCTTGATTGAGTGGTTCAGTCCGACGCCTGATTGGGATTGCTGGCAAGCTGCGGGGCAAGCCGCGCGCTCCTGAGCGCAGGCCCACTTCCGCGCCAGATCGAGATGGTTGCGGCATATTCTGTCCAGCCACATTGCCTGGTACACCGCCGGTGCTCGCCACCCGACTATGAAACATGACACGATCGCCGAAAGGTAGCAGCTGCACACACGTGATAGTGCCCACGCCCGATGCCACGAATCTTCCCTGGGGCCTAAATCAGCTTCATACCGTGAAGCCGCGCGATGGCTGAGATCAACGGGATCTCAGCCGAGGCTTAATGGATACCCGCCATGCAGGGCGAAACGCGGCTGGATCGGTGCAACGACTCGATCAAAGAATCACTCCTCCCAAAAGGCGAATGCCTCTCCTCGGATGGGTTGAACCGCAGCGAAGTCAATGTGACCAATCTGCGAGTTCGACAATTCTCGTCCAACAGCTCGACGGCGACGTCGCATATTGGGATGCTAGTAGCAAGGCTCTTTGCGATCACCCATTCACTAGCGCCAATGCTTCGTCAGTGTAACGATTGCCCATCACCTTGTCGGGTGAGAGTGCGTCTCCAATGGCGGAGAGCTCGGCCGCGCTCAGTTTGATGCCGGCGGCTGCTGTATTCTCCTCGAGATGGGGGATTTTCCGCGCGCCGGGGATCGGCACGATTAAGTCGCCCTGGTGCAGGACCCAAGCCAGCGACAGTTGTGCCGCTGTTACACCCTTCTCGGCCGCCATCTCGTGCAGCATCGTGAGGAGCGCATTGTTGGCCGCCATGGCGTCGGCCTGGAAGCGGGGTAGAGTGTGGCGCCAGTCGTCGGGACCGAGGACGTCGGGCTTGCTGATCGCGCCGGTCAGCAGGCCGCGGCCGAGCGGGCTGTAGGGAACGAAGCCGATGCCGAGCTCGCGGCAGAAGGCGAACACGTCTTCTTCCGGCTCGCGGCTCCACAGCGAGTATTCACTCTGTACCGCGGCGATCGGGTGCACCGCGTGGGCGCGGCGGATGGTTGCCGCACTTGGCTCCGAGAGGCCGAGCGCCCGCACCTTGCCTTCGCGCACCAGTTCGGCCATGGCGCCGACGGTATCCTCGATAGGCACGGTGGGGTCGACGCGATGCTGGTAGTAGAGTCCGCCTTTGCCGCATCCCATCCCGACATCGTGCTGGAGATCGTCATCGAGGATCGCTTCACTGACGTGGTCGAAGCCGGTTTCGATGCCGGCGTTCGGCTCGGCGAGAGCCTCCAGCGCGACATGATCGCGGTGCGGATCGGACCGGACATCCGCGGCGCGGTGGTTGGTGCGCCGTCCTACTTCAAATCCGCACCGACGCCGCGCCACCCCCACGATCTTGCCGCCCATCGCTGCCTGCGCTTCCGGTTCGCCAGCGGCATCCTCTATCGCTGGGAGTTCGCCAAGGACGGGGAGGAGATCGATATCGTTGCGCAAGGGCCGCTGATCCTCGATGAGGACCAACTGATTGTGCAAGCCGCCATTGATGGCGCCGGACTCGCTTTCGTGTTTGAGGACTATGTCCGCGCGCACCTTGCCGACGGCCGGCTGGTCCGGGTGCTGGAGGATTGGTGTCCGTCCTTCGATGGCTTCTTTGTGTACTATCCGAGCCGCCGCCAGGTGCGGCCTGCGCTAAGGGCGTTTGTGGATTTCTTCAAGCTGAGCGAACATCCGCAAATATAATTAGCGGGATTCGTTTGGATCATTCGGGAGTGCAACCGCAGCCGGAAGTCACAACAAACCTCGCTCAGAAGTGGATTCCGCAGTCATCTGTAAATAAGCGCCGAACTTTGCAACATTGCCCCATTTGCAGTGAACACTTCGTGTTGGTTCAATGAGTTCGGCTGTGGCGGCCGGGGGTCACCCCTTCGGCTCTGACTCACTTTTGATGCAGTTTGGGGGATGTCTGGCGCTTTGATTGGGGAGAATCAGCGCGATGCAGCAAGCACTCCACCGCTCCAGTCTGGTGCCGCGTGGGTTTGTTGTAGAGAGTGCGTACTACGAGGGTGATAAGGCCATTGTTGTGGTCCGGGCGTCCGGAAGCGTTGGTCTGTGCCCATCGTGCGGAACGGTTTCGCGACGTGTTCATAGCCGCTATCGACGCCGCGTGACCGATCTTCCACTCGCGGGGCGGATCGTCCAGCTCCTGGTAATCGCCCGCCGCTTCCGCTGCGATGCCGTCCTGTGCGGGCGCCAAATCTTCACTGAGCGCTTCGCCGAGGGGATACTGGCTCCATCAGCGCGACGCACGGCGAGGTTGGACTCTATTGTCCATCACCTTGGTCTGGCGCTTGGTGGTCGACCGGCGGCAGGCTTCGCAAAACGGCTGATGCTGCCGGTGAGCAAAGACACGCTCCTGCGCGTGGTCCGACGCCGTAGCCGTCCGCCGGCCGACCCGCTCAGGGTTATTGGCATTGATGATTGGGCCTGGCGGCGCAATCACCGATACGCCAGCATCATCTGCAACCTGGAAAAGCGTCGGATTGTCACGCTGCTGCCGGATCGGGAGCCCGCAACCGCCCAAGCGTGGCTCGCTGCTCATCCCACGATCGCGATCGTCGCCCGTGACCGTGGTGGAGGATATGGCGAAGCCGCAGCAAAGGCCTTGCCGCACGCGGTGCAGGTGGCAGATCGTTGGCATCTGATGGAGAACGCCAGTCGAGCCTTTCTCGACGCCGTCCGCAAATCGATGCAACCGATACGCACCGTGATTGGCGCGACCACGATCGATCCCAAGCTGCTCACAGCCGCCGAGCGCCTCCAATATGATGGCTATCTGCGCCGCGAGGAGACCAATGCGGCCATCCTGGCTCTGTCGAAGAACGGCATACCGATAAAGCAGATCGTGCGCCGGACTGGCCATAGTAGGAAGCTGGTGCGGCAGGTCATCCGCGGCGAACGCCATGATGTCTTCCGGACCCGGCAGAGCTCACTCGATCAGCATCTGCCATGGCTCGACGATCAGTGGGCGGCCGGCTGTCGAAACGGCGCTGAACTTTGGCGCCGCCTGGCGGCCCGTGGTTCCCGAGGCTCGCTCCGCGTCATCAGCGAGTGGGCGACCCGTAGACGACGGGCTGAAAAGGCCGACGTAGAAAACCTGCAGCGGATTCCGTCAGCCAGAACGATCGCACGCCTCATGACAGTCGGGCGGGATATACTCACGAAAGCGGAGACCGTCACGGTCGCGGCGATCGAAGCTGGCGTACCAGCCCTGGTCGAGGCGCGCGAGATCATCGCTGAATTCCACTTGATGATCCGGCGCAAAACTGAGGAGGGGCTCATCCCATGGATCGAGCGCGCCCGCGCCAGTCTCGTCGCCTCGTTCGCCAGCGGCGTTGCGAAAGATGAAGCGGCGGTTAGGGCCGCAATCACTTCGCTCTGGTCCAACGGACAGACTGAAGGTCAGATCACGCGCCTCAAGCTCGTCAAACGTCAAATGTACGGTCGCGGGAAAATCGATTTGCTTCAAGCTAGACTAATCGGCGCAGAATAATCGGAGCTGCACCAAAAATACGTCAGAGCCAATTTTGGCCGCGCAGGGCGAAATCCATGACGAAAAAAATTTCAGGCCCTTCAAAATTTCCGAAGCGAACGTCGGGGTTGTGCGGCTGGGAACCTATGCAAGGGATAATAGGGTCGTTCTTGTCCATGGCGCCGCGGCAGGAGAACGCCGCAACGAAATCGCAACGAATTGGAAGAAACGACCGTGAACGAAACAGGACGGAGTTGCCCGCCAGCTTACAAAAATCAACAACTTAGAAGATGTTCACTGCGTTCGGGACGCAGGGGGCGGAGGTTTAAATCCGCTCGCTCCGCCCATTTTTTTCAATGTCCAGCGACATGCGATCTTCACCTTGGCATCTGCGTCTGCCTTGAAACCATGACCACGAGGCAAGCGGGCAAGCGCGGCCTGATCAGGCCTTCGCGTCCAACGCACCGACGGTCGCGAGCTGAAACTTTAGCGTCGAACTTCGTGCCAGCGGACTTGTTGAAAGTTGATAGAGCCAGCTGCGAGAACGCGTTCCAGTCCGATCGCGCGAGGCGATAGCCCGTTTCATGGTCTTGGCGAAAGGTCGTGGCGGCAGGCATTGAGCATGATCAGTCGAAGCTGCCTTGTAGGCGCGACGGCGAACAGCCATGCTCAAGCCCCACCGTCTCGTCGAGAACGTCACAGCCGGTCTCTCGGATCGCATCGATAGGGATCAGCGACCAGCATCCGGATTAGCTGTCTTCTTTTGTCATTCGGCCGGTGAGTCCTAGCCTGCATTCGCCTTCAACCCCGCCGCCTGGATGCCCGCGACCGCGCAGGCCTCGTCATTGTCGGAGGTGTCGCCGGAGACACCGACGGCGCCGAAAAGCGTCGTGCCATCCATGATCAGCACGCCGCCGGGGACCGGCACCAATGCGCCCTTGGCGATCGTGTTCACCGCGTCGATAAAAAAGGCCTGCTCCTGCGCGCGTTGGAATAAGGCGCGCGAACCCATCCCCATCGCGAGCGCACCATAGGCCTTGCCGTGCGCGATCTCGCCGCGCATCAGGCTGGTGCCGTCTTGCGCGGCGGCGAGCTTGAGCACGCCGCGCGCGTCCAGGATGGTGACGACCAGCGGCTTCAGCTTGAGCTCGCCGGCCTTCGCGAATGCGGCGTCGAGAATTTTGCGGGCGGTGTCGAGGGTGAGCTCAGCCATGGCTGGTTTCCTTTGTAGCTGGAGAACTGGAATTGGGTCCGGCGCGATCGAGGCTCATGGCCAGCACCCGCGCGACGTGAAGGGCCTCGCGCCCCGCACCGTCGTGGATCTGGTGCCGGCAGGAGGTGCCGTCCGCGACGACCAGTGTAGTTTGGTCCGCGCGCCGCACGGCCGGCAGCAGTGACAGCTCGGCCATCTCGATCGAGGCATCGTAAGTGTCGGCACCGTAGCCGAACGCGCCGGCCATGCCGCAGCAGCTCGATTCGATGATCTCGACCGCAAGGCCGGGGACGAGGCGCAGCACCTGCTCGACCGGCTTGAAGGCGCCGAAAGATTTTTGGTGGCAATGGCCGTGCACAATGGCTTTGTCGGCCAGGTTACCGAGCGGCAGTTGCAGCCGTCCGGCCTCGGCCTCGCGCACCAGAAATTCCTCGAAGGTCAGCGCGTGGGCACCGACCGCCTTGGCGTCGTTGCCCTTGCGTAACGAGGCGAGCTCATCACGGAGCGTCAAGAGGCAGCTCGGCTCTAGACCTATGATCGGCACGCCGCGCGCGGCGAAGGGCGCGAAGGTCGCCACCAGACGATCGAGTTCGGCCTTGGCCTCGTCGACGAGACCGGCTGACAGGAACGTGCGGCCGCAGCATAGCGGACGGCTGCCGTTCGACGGCTTCGGCAGATGCACGCGATAGCCTCCGGCCGCAAACACGCGCAGGGCAGCTTCGAGATTTTCGCGCTCATAGATGCGGTTGAACGTATCGGCGAGCAGAACCACTTCGCGGCCGCTCTCCGGTCCCACGTTGTCAGCCGGCGGCACGAACACATCGTTGCGGAAGGCGGGCAGGGCACGGCGCGCGCTGACGCCGGCAAAGCGCTCGAACAGTTTTCGCAAGAGCGGGCTGCTGTTGCGCAAATTCGCTAGCAGCGCGAAACGGGATGCAAGGCCGGCATAGCGCGGGAGGTAGCCGACCAAGCGGTCGCGCAACGTGAGGCCATGGGACTCCGCGCGCGCGGCCAGCACTTCGATTTTCATCTTGGCCATGTCGACGCCGGTCGGGCATTCGTGGCGGCAGGCCTTGCAGGAGACGCAGAGTTTTAGCGTTTCCATCATCTCGTCGGAGGAGAGCGCATTGGGGCCGAGCTGGCCGGAGATCGCGAGCCGCAACGTATTGGCGCGGCCCCGCGTGACGTCCTTCTCGTTGCGTGTCGTGCGGTAGGACGGGCACATCACGCCGCCCTCGAGCTTGCGGCAGGCGCCGTTGTTGTTGCACATCTCGACCGCGCCCTGGAAACCACCGCCGGCGCCGGGATAGGCGGACCAGTCGAGCCTGGTCTTCAGCTCGCCGATCCGATAGTCGGGCGGGTAGCGGAACAGCCAGCGGTCGTCCATCCTGGGCGCATCGACGATCTTGCCGGGATTGAGCACGCCGTCGGGATCGAAGCGCTGCTTCACTTCCTTGAAGTCGGCGACGAGGCGCTCACCGAACATGGTTTCGTGGAATTCGGAGCGCACTAGGCCGTCGCCATGCTCGCCGGAATGCGAGCCCTTGTATTCGCGCACCAGCGCAAACGCCTCTTCGGCGATGGCGCGCATCGCCTTGACGTCCTTCTCCAACTTGAGATTCAGCACGGGCCGCACATGCAGGCAGCCTTCGGATGCATGCGCATACATGGTGCCGCTGGTGCCATGCTTGGCAAACACCTCGTTCAGCCGTGCGGTGTAGTCGGCGAGGTGTGGCAGCGGCACGGCGCAGTCCTCGACGAAGGAGACCGGCTTGTCCTCCTGCTTCATCGACATCATGACGTTGAGGCCGGCGGCGCGGAAATCGGCGATGCCGCTCTGGAGCGCCGGCTCCGTGATCTCGACCACTCCGCCCCATTTGCGCTTGTCGTTGTTCCAGCCGAAGCCGAGATCGCCCATCAGCTCGCCGAGCTGCTTGAGGCGCGCCAGATTGTCCGCCTGGTCTTCCTCGGCGAATTCGACCACCAGCACGGCGTCTGGATCGCCCTTGATCGCGGCGGAGATGATCGGCTTGAACATCGCGATGTCGCGGCCGAGCGCGATCATGGTGCGATCGACCAGCTCGACTGCGATCGGCTTGAGCTTGACCAGATGCTGGGCCGCATCCATCGCTTCGTAGAAACTGCCGAAATGGCAGACGCCGAGCGCCTTGTTGCGGATCACAGGCCACAGCTTCAGCTCAACCTTGGTGGTGAAGGCCAGCGTGCCCTCGGAGCCAACCAGGAGATGCGCCATGTTGTTGGGTGCATTGCGCGGCACCAGCGCATCGAGATTGTAGCCGCCGACGCGGCGCTGCACCTTGGGAAAGCGCGCGGCGATCTCCTCGGCCTCGCGGGCGCCGAGATCGAGCATGTCGCGGAACAGGGCCCGTGTGCTGTCGCCGGCCTCGACATCGGAGAGATCGCGCGAGACCTCGCCGAAACGGCTCAGCGTGCCGTCGGCAAGGGCGGCCTCCATCGACAGCGTGTTGTCGCGCATGGTGCCGTAGCGCAAGCTTCGGCCGCCGCACGAATTGTTGCCGGCCATGCCGCCGATGGTGGCGCGCGAGGCTGTGGAGACGTCCACCGGAAACCACAGGCCGTGCTTTCTAAGCTGGCGGTTGAGATCGTCCAGCACGATGCCGGGTTCGACCACGCAGGTGCGGCCCTCGACGTCGAGCGACAGGATCCGGTTCAGATGCTTGGAGAGGTCGACCACGAGCCCGCCATTGACGGTCTGGCCGCATTGCGAGGTGCCGCCGCCGCGCGGGGTGACTTTGTGTCCCTCGTCCCGGGCAATGGCCAGCGACAGCAAGGCCTCGTCCATGGTCTTGGGCACGACTACGCCGGCGGGCATGATCTGATAGAACGAAGCATCGGTCGCGTAGCGGCCGCGGCTGAAACCGTCGAACAGGACGTCGCCGGTCATTTCCGCGCGCAGGCGCCGTTCGAGCGAGGAAACGTTTGTCATCCCTGATCCCGGACCGATCCAGCGAGGTGGCCCAGCCTTGCTGAGTTCTTCATTATGTTTCGTGTTCGATTATATTGTGAATTCAAAATGAGCAACCCGGCCGTCTTCAGGACGAGACCGGCGCGTCCTCTCGGGGCTCGGTCAGGTGCTCGATCGCGGCCGCCCGCTTGTTGCGCAGGTGCTGGAACAGGATGTCGCTGAGCTCGCTCGCGGCGCGGCGGCGCAGCGCATCGAGAATGGCCTCGTGCTCGCGCATGGCCTCCGCCCAGCGCTGCCGCTTGCGGGCGAAATTGGCGGAGTAGCGGACGCGCCGGATCCGGCCGGCGAAGTTGGCGTAAGCCGCCTTCAGCGTCTCGTTGCGCGCGGCCGCGACGATGCTCTCATGGATGCGCTGGTTAGCCTGGAAATAGCCGTGCATGTCGCGATGCAGATAGCTTCCGTACATCTCGTAATGCAGCTGCTCGATCGCGGTGATCTCCGCGTCGGTAATGGCTTCGCAGGCGAGGCGCCCGGCGAGGCTCTCCAGTCCCGCCATCACGTCGAACAACTCCTCGAGGTCGCGCTGGCTGAGCTGGCGCACCCGCGCGCCGCGGTTGGGCAAAAGTTCGATCAGCCCCTCGGCAGCGAGCACTTTCAAGGCTTCGCGCAGGGGCGTGCGGGAGATTCCGAGCATCTCGCAAAGCTGCCGCTCGGGAACGCGACCGCCTTCCGGAATGTTGCCCTCGACCACGTAATCGCGCAGCCGCAGCAGGATCTCGCCATGAAGCGAGGCCTCCTGGCGATCGCCGCCATTTAGGCTGGGCGGGGTAATCGGAACCCCGGTGTCGGGAATCGTGGATTTCATTTGCAGCACAGTAGTTTGCCTGTTCCGTCGCGTCGACGGTCACAATCGAATACCAAAATTCGATTGAAAGGACAAAGAATGAATGCAAAGTAGCCGACGGGGGCCGTCGAGAGCCCGCCGACCGGGAGGTTTCCATGCATCAGGGACGCCATTTCCTCCAGATTCCAGGCCCGAGCCCGGTCCCCGAGCGCGTGCTGCGCGCGATGGACATGCCCGTCATCGACCACCGCAGCGCTGAATTCGCCGAGCTCGGCCAGGGCGTGCTTGAAGGCAGTCAGAAGATTTTCCAGACCAAAGCTCCCGTCGTGATCTTCCCCTCGTCGGGGACCGGCGCCTGGGAGGCCGCGATCGTCAACACGCTGTCGCCGGGCGACAAGGTGCTGATGGTCGAGACCGGCCATTTCGCCACGCTGTGGCGGCAGATGGCCCGGCGCTTCGGCATCGACGTCGATTTCGTTCCGGGCGACTGGCGCCGCGGCGCCGATCCCGCCGTGATCGAGGCCAGGCTCACCGATGACACCGCGCATGCGATCAAGGCCGTCATGGTCGTGCACAACGAGACATCGACCGGTGCGACCAGCCGCATCGCCGAGATCCGCGCCGCGATCGATCGCGCCTCGCATCCGGCGCTTCTGATGGTCGACACCATCTCCTCGCTCGGCTCGGTCGACTACCGCCACGACGAGTGGAAGGTCGATGTCAGCGTCAGCTGCTCGCAGAAGGGATTTATGCTGCCGCCCGGTCTCGGCTTCAACGCGATCTCGGAAAAGGCCCGTGCTGCGTCAAAGACCAACAGGATGCCGCGCTCCTATTTCGACTGGGAGGAGATGCTCAAGCCCAACGCGAAAGGCTTCTTCCCCTACACGCCGGCGACCAATCTGCTCTACGGCCTGCGCGAGGCGATCGCGATGCTTCTCGAAGAGGGTCTCGACAACGTGTTCGCTCGCCACCAGCGGCTGGCTGCTGCGACGCGCGCTGCCGTCAAGCACTGGGGCCTTGAGATCCTCTGCCAGGAGCCGGCCGAGTACTCGCCGGTGCTCACGGCCGTGCTGATGCCGCCGGGACATGATGCCGACCAGTTCCGGAAAGTGGTGCTCGACAATTACAACATGTCGCTGGGCTCCGGCCTGTCGAAGGTCGCCGGAAAGGTTTTCCGCATCGGCCATCTCGGCGAATGCAACGCCCTGACGCTGCTCGGCGCGCTCACCGGCGTCGAGATGGGCTTGTCGGTTGCGGGCGTGCCGCATCGCGCCGGCGGCGTCGAAGTCGCGATGAAGCTCTTGGAGCAGCGCCCGCAGGGCAATGCATCGCCGCATCTGAAGGTCGTCGGCACGTAAAGTGGTCGCGGTGAAAGAGGATGGTATCCGAGGGCAGGTCGGCCCGTTATGCACGGACGGACCCTCTTGGAGGAGGGGACAAGCCGGTCAAATGGTGCTATTCGGCGCCCACCAACCAAGGCTAGACCGGGAAGGACGCCGATGACCGTGCATACTGGAAGGCATTTCTTACAGATTCCAGGACCGACCAATGTGCCCGACCGGGTGCTGCGCGCGATGGACATGCCGACCCTGGACCATCGCGGTCCGGAGTTCGCCGAGCTCGGTTTTGCGGTCCTCGCCTCGATGCAGCGGGTGTTTCGCACCCAGCAACCCGTGATCATCTTCCCCTCGTCCGGCACCGGCGCCTGGGAAGCGGCGATGGTCAACGTGTTCGCGCCCGGCGACAAGGTTTTGATGTGCGAGACCGGCCAGTTCGCCGTGCTGTGGCGCGGCATCGCCGACAAGTTCAAGCTCGACGTCGACTTCATTCCGAGCGACTGGCGTCATGGCGCCGATCTCGCCGAGATCGAGAAGCGTCTTGCCGCTGACAAGCAGCACGCGATCAAGGCGGTCTGTGTCGTGCACAACGAGACGTCGACCGGCTGCGCGACGCCGCCGCTCGACGTGCGCAAGATTCTCGACCGCACAAAACATCCGGCGCTGCTGATGGTCGACACCATCTCCGGCCTCGGCTCGATGGAATACGAGCACGATGCCTGGGGCATCGACGTCTCCGTCGCCGGCTCGCAGAAGGGTCTGATGCTGCCGCCGGGGCTCGGCTTCAACGCCGTCTCGGAGAAAGCGCTCGCGGTGGCGAAGGCCAACCCCGGCATGCGCTCCTACTGGGACTGGCAGGAGGTCATCAGCTTCAACAAGCTCGGCACCTTTCCCTACACGCCCGCAACCAACCTGCTCTACGGCTTGCGCGAAGCGGTCAAGATGCTGGAAGAGGAGGGGCTGGAGAACGTCTGGAGCCGCCACAAGCGTCACAGCGCGGCGACGCGTGCCGCGGTCAAGGTCTGGGGCCTTGAGACACAGTGCGCCGACCCTGCCGCGCATTCGCCGGCGCTGACCGGCGTTCGCGTGCCGGAAGGACACGACGCCGACGCCTTCCGCAAGGTGGTGCTGGAGAACTTCGATATGTCGCTCGGCACCGGCCTGAACAAGGTCAAAGGCAAGGTGTTCCGCATCGGCCATATCGGCCATTTCAACGATCTGATGCTGATGGGCACGCTCGCCGGCGTCGAGATGGGCCTCGATCTTGCAAAGATCCCGCACCGGAGCGGCGGCGTCCTGGCGGCCATGGACGTCCTGAAGGGACGCGAAATGGTGCCGATGGCAAAGGCCCAGGTGGCTTGATCCATCCAACCTGAAGAAGAAGTGAGCGCGATGAACGCACCAACTGCCAACGAAGACCTGCTCTACTCCGTCCAGGACGGCATCGCGCGGATCACCTTCAACCGCCCGCAGGCACGCAACGCCATGACCTTCGCCATGTATGACCGCATGGCGGAGATCTGCCAGAAGATCAACGCCGATCGTTCGATCAAGGCCTTGATCCTGACCGGCGCGGGCGACAAGGCGTTTGCCTCCGGTACCGATATCTCGCAGTTCCGCGCCTTCAAGTCCGCGCAGGACGCGCTCGACTACGAGGCCCGCATCGACCGCGTGCTCGGCACGCTCGAGCAGTGCCGCGTGCCCGTGATCGCTGCGATCGCGGGAGCTTGCACCGGCGGCGGCGCCGGGATCGCGGCCTGCTGCGATCTCCGCATCGGCACCGAGACGACGCGGATCGGCTTTCCGATCGCGCGCACGCTCGGCAATTGCCTGTCGATGTCGAACATCAGCCGCGTCGTCGCGCTGGTTGGTCCCGCCCGCACCAAGGATTTGATCTTCAAGGCGCGCCTCGTCGAGGCGCCGGAAGCCCTCGCGCTCGGCCTGCTCAACGAGGTCGTGCCCGACGTCGAGACGTTGCAGCGCCGCGCCGACGAGACGGCGAAGCTCGTCGCCAGCCACGCGCCGCTGACGCTGGAAGCGACCAAGGAAGCGGTGCGCCGTATCCGCCGCACGCTGTCGCGCGAAGAGGGCGAGGACCTTATCCTGAAGGCCTATATGAGCGAGGATTTCCGCGAGGGCATGGACGCCTTCCTCAACAAGCGTACGCCGAACTGGAAGGGCAGGTAAAGTCTCATGAGCTTTCGGCTTGGTCAGTCGAAAGTCATATGCGCTGAATTGCCCGCCTGCTTGAACTCGTCGGTATTACTCCGCACAATGCAAGGATAGAACTTTTCCGCACTACAACAAAAAACATCAGGGGATGAAACTCGTGCGAATTCCAGTAAAGGCCGTTGGCGCTGCGACGGCGCTGTTGTTGAGCACGCCGGCCTTCGCCGGCTGGGAACCGGCTAAGCCAGTCGAGATCGTGGTCGCGGCGGGCGCGGGTGGCGCCTCCGACCAAATGGCGCGGATGATGCAGGCTGCGATCCAGAAGAACAATCTGATGAAGCAGCCGATGGTCGTCTCGCTCAAGGGCGGCGCATCGGGCGCGGAAGCGCTGATGTACATGAAGTCCAGCGAGGGCGATCCGAACAAGGTGCTGATCGCCTATTCGCTGATCTACATGCTGCCGCTGTCGGCGAAGATCCCCTTCAACTGGCGCGAGCTGACCCCGGTCTCAGTCATCGCGCTCGACCAATTCGTGCTGTGGGACAACAGCGCAGGTCCCAAGACTGTGAAGGAGTTCGTCGCAGCCGCGAAGGCGGCTAGCTCGCCGTTCAAGATGGGCGGCACCGGCTCCAAGCGTGAGGATCACGTGCTGACCGTTTTTCTCGAGCAGAAGACCGGCGCGAAATTCTCCTATTTGCCTTACAAGTCCGGCGGCGAGGCGGCGACCCAGTTGGTCGGCAACCACACCGAAGCCAATGTCAACAACCCCTCCGAAAATCTCGAAGTCTGGCGCGCGGGCCAGGTGCGTCCGCTCTGCGTGTTCGACAAGGAGCGCATCGCCTACACCACCAAGGTGACCGAGACGCAGTCCTGGGCCGACATCCCGACCTGCAAGGAGGAGGGCGTCGACGTCCAGTACCTGATGCTGCGCGCGATGTTCCTGCCCGGAAAGGTCACCCCGGAGCAGCAGGCGTTCTATGTCGATCTCTTCCACAAGGTGACACAGACTGCCGAGTACAAGGATTATATGGAGAAGCAGGCCCTGAAGCCGATCTTCCTCACCGGCAAGGACATGGTGCAGTTCCTCGAGGAGGACGATGCCATCAACAAGGCGCTGATGACGGAAGCCGGATTCGTCGCGAAGTAGCTGCTTGTCACCTCGCCCCGCTTGCGGGGAGAGGTCGGATTTGCATCGAAGGCGCGATCCGGGTGAGGGGGACTCTCCGCGAGAGTAACTCTCACTGGCTCCGCGGAGACTCCCCTCACCGACCCTCTGCCCGCAAGCGGCGAGAGGGGAAATTGAACGCACTCCGTCCGTGACAGTAATGTCCCAAACCGATCTTGAAATCGTCGTCGAGGATCCGACCGCGCCTGAGGACGACTCCCCCTCCGTCGTTTCCTCCGGCACGATCGAGATCGTCGTCTGCCTCATGCTGCTGGCCCTTGCCGTCACGCTCGGCTACGACAATTGGCGCACTGGTGCAGCCTGGGATGCGACAGGGCCCGAGCCCGGCTATTTCCCGTTCTATCTCTGCGTGATCCTCGGCGGCGGCAGCCTCTACGGCCTGATCGTCGCGCTCCTCGCGCACCGCGCGGCGCGCGAGACCTTTGTCACGCGGGCGCAAGCCCGCCGCGTGATGGCAGTGTTCGTGCCGACGCTGCTGTTCTGCCTGTTGACCCAATTCCTCGGCCTCTATGTCGCGAGCTTCCTCCTGATCTCCGGCTTCATGCGCTTCGTCGGCAAGATCGCGCTGTGGAAGTCGCTGCTCACCGCCTTCGTGTTCACGGCGGTCATGTTCGTCACCTTCGACATCGCCTTCGACGTCATCATGCCGAAAGGGCCGCTCGAAGCGGCCCTCGGGCGCTAGGGCGGATCGCGATGGAAGCGTTTGGTCTCCTGATTCACGGCTTCGCGGTCCTGCTGACGTGGAAGACAGTTGTGCTGATGCTGGTCGGGCTGGTGCTCGGCATCTTCGTCGGCGTGCTGCCGGGGCTCGGCGGCCCTAACGGCGTTGCGATCCTGTTGCCGCTCACCTTCACGATGGATCCGACCTCGGCGATCGTGATGCTGTCCTGCATCTACTGGGGCGCGCTGTTCGGCGGCGCGATCACCTCGATCCTGTTCAACATTCCCGGCGAGGCCTGGTCGGTCGCAACCACCTTCGACGGCTATCCGATGGCGCAGCAGGGAAGGGCAGCGGAGGCGCTGACCGCGGCGTTCACGTCCTCCTTCATCGGCTCGCTGGTCGCGGTGCTCTTGATCACCTTCCTCGCGCCAATGATCTCGTCCTTTGCGCTGAAGTTCGGCCCGCCCGAGTTCTTTGCGGTGTATCTATTGACCTTCTGCTCCTTCGTCGGCCTCGGGCGCGAAGCCAAGCACAAGACCGTCATCTCGATGTCGCTGGGTCTCCTGCTCGCCGGGGTCGGTATGGATACGGTCTCGGGCAATCTGCGCATGACCTTCGGCTCGGCCGAGCTTTTGCGCGGCATCAACTTCCTGGTCGCGGTCATCGGCCTGTTCGGCATCAGCGAAATCCTGCTGACGATGGAGGAACGGCTGGCGCTGCGCGGGCATGCGGCGAGCATCTCGCTCCGCGTCGTGCTCAGCGTCTGGAAGGACCTGCCGAAATATTGGATGACTCTGCTGCGCTCGTCCTTCATCGGCTGCTGGCTCGGCATTACCCCCGGCGGCGCGATCGCGGCGTCCTTCATGGGCTACAACCTCGCCAAGCGCTTCGCCAAGAATCCCGAGGGTTTCGGCAAGGGTCGCATCGAGGGCGTGTTCGCGCCGGAGACGGCGGCACACGCGTCCGGCACCTCGGCGCTGCTGCCGATGCTGGCGCTCGGCATTCCCGGATCCGGCACCGCGGCCATCCTGCTCGGCGGGTTGATGGTGTGGGGGCTCAATCCCGGCCCGCTGCTGTTCGTCGAGCACAAGGATTTCGTCTGGGGCCTGATCGCCTCGATGTATCTCGGCAACGTCGTCGGCCTCGTGCTGGTGCTGACGACGGTGCCGATCTTCGCCTCGATCCTGCGCGTGCCGTTCGCCGCGGTGGCGCCGATGATCGTGGTGTCGTGCGCGATCGGCGCCTATGCGATCCAGAATGCGATGTTCGACATCTGGCTGATGCTCGGCTTCGGAATCGTCGGCTACGTCTTCAAAAAGATCGGCATTCCCCTGGCGCCGTTCACGCTGGCGCTCGTGCTCGGCAACCGCGCCGAGGATGCCTTCCGCCTGTCCATGATCGGCTCCGGCGGGACCTTGAAGGTGTTTTGGTCCAACGGCCTGGTGGGCTCCATCACGACGCTGGCGGTCGTGCTGCTGTTCTGGCCTGTTATCGACGGTCTGTTCGGCCGCGTCGGTTGGCGGCAGCAAGGCAAACGGCTGCCCGACGAAAAGTGAATTAGGTTGGGGATTAGTTTTGTTGTGTCGTAAAGCAGAATGCGGCCTTGTGCCGTGCTTTGTCGTTGGGCACGGCGCGTGACGTTCACACCACCTTGGCGTCCCTGAGCTTGGCAATCTCGTCGCCACCGAAGCCGAACTCCCTCAGCACCTCGTCAGTCTGCTCGCCGAATTCCGGCGGCCGCGCCACCATCTTGCTCGGCGTGCGCGACAGCGTCACAGGCTGGCCGACCAGGCGGATGTGGCGGTCCTCGTCGTTCGGCACGTCCTGCGCGATGCCAAGATGCTTGACCTGCGCGTCCTCGAACATCTGGTCGATGGCATAGATCGGCCCGCAGGGCACGCCGGCATCGTTGAGCTCACGGACCCAGGTCTCGGTCGACTTTGTCACGGTCCGCTTCTCGATCTCGGCGTTGAGCGCGTCGCGGTTCCTGGAGCGCGCAGGGGCCGTCGCGTAGTCGGGATTGCTGACGAGCTCCGGCGCGCCGATCGCCTGGGCGCAGCGCTCCCAGATTCGCCCGCCCGTGGTCGCGATGTTGATGTAGCCGTCCGAGGTCCTGAACACGCCGGTCGGGATGCTGGTCGGGTGATTGTTGCCGGCCTGCTTGGCCACGTCCTTCTCCATCAGCCAGCGCGCGGCTTGGAAGTCGAGCATGAAGATCTGAGCCTGGAGCAGCGAGGTCTGCACCCACTGGCCCTTGCCGGAGACCTCGCGCTCGAGCAGCGCGGTGAGAATGCCCATGGCACAGAACAGGCCCGCCGTGAGGTCGGCGACGGGAATGCCGACCCGCATCGGTCCTCCGCCCGGCGCGCCGGTGATCGACATCAGGCCGCCCATGCCCTGCGCGATCTGATCGAAGCCCGGCCGCTTGTGATAGGGGCCGTCCTGGCCGAACCCGGAAATGCTGCCATAGACGATGCGCGGGTTGATCGCGGCGAGGCTCTCATAGTCGATGCCGAGCTTCTTCTTCACGTCGGGGCGGAAATTCTCGACCACGACGTCGGCCTTCGCGGCAAGGCGCTTGAACACGGCGAGCCCGCGCTCGTCTTTCAGGTTCAGCGTCATCGCCCGTTTGTTACGGTGCAAATTCTGGAAGTCGGAACCCCGCCGGGGTCCGCCCGGCTGCTCGCCACCGGCATCCTCAGTCAGCGCGTCGATCTTGATGACATTGGCGCCCCAATCCGCGAGCTGCCGCACGCAGGTCGGCCCGGAGCGGACCCGGGTCAGATCGAGCACGGTGAAGCGCGACAGGGCTTCCGAGGCATGCGGAAAGGGCATCGTGAAAGGGCTCCGGGACAGATTGCGGTGGCTACCATAGTGTCGTAAGACCTTGCGACAAGTCTGGGTCGGCGCGGATGCCGCCTGCCGAAATGCCATGGCTGGCGCGGTTTGCTGCGCTGCGTGACGGGATCAGCGCGACAGGCGCTTCAGTTCGGCGCGCGCCTTCTCGGCCAACGGGTCATCGCCGTGGCGCGCAATGAAGAGTTCGAACGCCTCCCGCGTTCCTTCCCGGCGGGCGATTTCGTATTCCTCGGCCACCGCAACGGCAGGATCGCGAGCCATTGGCATGGAGGGCGAGCGGCCGGCCTTGCTGCCGTCTTCCGCGTTGGCCTTTTCTACCATCACGAGCAGTCCTCCGAAGGGCGCATGATCGAATGTGGCGAGCGCTGCCAGGGCGCCGAACAGTCCGGCCGCAAATGAGCGTCGTGTCATGAAACCCCTGCAAATCATGGGTGCCGCATGGAACTGAGGTTCCTGCTTGTGCCCGTATGAGTACGGGATTTAATGGCTAACGGCGCATTATAAAAGAAGTCCGGGTGCCCTTGCCCAATTAAACCAAACGTTCAACTGTCTCGCTAATCATGCGTTAACGCCTCGAATCGGACGGGGCTTGCTGCTTCGGAGATTCGCTTTGGCAACCGCAGTCACGGTCACCAAGACCAACAACGCCGATATCGATGGTCTGCTGTCGGGCTACAAATGGTCCGGCGCGATCACCTATAGTTTCCCGGATTCGTCCAGCGACTACGCCAATCCGTACACCGGCGGCAGCAGCGAGCCGACCACGTCGGGCTTCGCCTCGGCGCCGACCCAGATGCAGGCGGCGATCAACTACGCCATCGGATTGATCAACGGCTACACCAACGCCAATATCCAATACGCAGGCACGAACGGCGCCGACATCATGATCGCCCAGTCGCCGTCGGCCAATCCGACCTCCTACGCCTACTATCCCGGCAATTATGCCTCCGGCGGCGACATCTGGTTCGGGACTCAATACAACTACTCGCTCGCCAAGCTTGGCAACTACTATTTCACGACCGCGCTCCACGAGCTTGGCCATGCCGTCGGCCTCAAGCACAGCCAGGAGACCGGTGGTCCGGCCAACGTCGCAGTGCCGACCGCGCACGACGACAGCGAATATACCGTCATGAGCTATCGCAGCTATGTCGGCGCTTCCACCACGAGCGGATACACCAATGAGGCCTACGGATATCCGCAGACCTACATGGCCAACGACATCCTCGCGCTGCAGACGATGTACGGCGCGAACTTCACGACCCGGAGCAGCAACACGGTCTACACCTGGAGCCCGACCACGGGGCAGGAGTTCATCAATGGCGTCGGGCAGCTCGCGCCGGGCGACGGCGTCGGCGGTTCGGCCAATCGCATTTATGAGACAGTCTGGGACGGGGGCGGCGTCGATACTTACGACCTGTCGAACTACACGACGAACCTGAGCATCAATCTTAACCCCGGCGCGTCGTCGGTATTCTCCTCCGTCCAACTGGCCTATCTCGGCGACGGCCATTACGCATCGGGCAATGTCTACAACGCCTATCTCTATAACGGCGACGCGCGCTCCTACATCGATAACGCCATCGGCGGCTCTGGCAATGACACGATCTTGGGCAACGCCATCGCCAACGCGCTGAACGGCGGGGGCGGCAACGACACGATCACCGGCGGTACGGGCAACGACACCATCAGTGGCGGCTCGGGCAGCGATACGGCCGTGTATTCGGGCAACCACTCCACCTATAGCTTCGCCTACAACAGCAGTTCGCAAATCTTTACGATTAGCGACCAGCGTTCCGGCTCTCCCGACGGTGCCGATACCGTTAACGGCGTGGAGTATTTCCAGTTTGCCGACACGACGATATCGAGTGCCGCTCTCTTGAGCTTGCTCACACCCCTTGTGATTGAATCCTTCGGAGCCACCAGCTTGGTCGTTGCCAACAACAACTACTATCTGGATCCCGCGTCCGGCGGGATTGGCCCCGTGCTGAAATATTCCGGTGCTGCAGTGACGGTGGGTCAGTTCGGCAGTTGGACTTTCGTTGGGGCAGAACAGACCGGTAGCGGTTTCGAAGTCGCGCTTCACCTGCCCGGGGCCGATCAATATACGGTCTGGAACACGGATGCGAATGGCAACGTCGTTGGCAATGCCGTGGGTGGCATCGTGGCAGGAACCAGTCAGGTTTTCGAGGCGCTCGAGACGAGCTTCCATCAGGATCTCAATGGCGATGCCACGATTGGGCTTCCGGACGCTGTGATCGAAGCCCTCGGCGCGACTAGCTTGGTGTTGACGAGCAATAATTACTATCTGAACCCCAGCTCCGGTGGAGCCGGTCCCGTGCTGAAATATTCTAGTGCTGTAGTGACGGTCGGCCAGTTCGGCAATTGGACGTTCATTGGCGCAGAACAGACCGGCAGCGGCTATGAAGTCGCGCTACATCTGCCGGGCGGTGATCAGTATACGGTCTGGAACACCGACGCGAACGGAAACGTGGTCTCCAATGCGGTGGGCGGCATCGTATCGGGCTCGAGTTCTGCACTCCAATCGCTCGAGCCGAGTTTCCACCAGGATCTCAATGGAGATGGCACCATTGGGGTCCCCACCAATGTGATCGAATCCTTCGGGTCGACGAGTCTCGTTCAGGCTGGAGTTAATTTCTACTTCAACCCTGTTTCGGGCGGGACGGGCCCGACGCTCAAATACTCCGGCTCTGTGGTAATGGCGGGCCAGTTCGGCAGCTGGACCTTTACCGGTGTAGAGCAGACGGCCAGCGGCTACGAGGTCGCGCTGCATCTGCCGGGAAGCGATCAGTATACGGTCTGGAACACCGACGCGAACGGCAACGTGGTCTCCAACGCAGTGGGAGGCATCGTCTCGGGTTCGAGTTCTGCACTCCAATCGCTCGAGCCGAGTTTCCATCAGGACCTCAATGGCGATGGCGTCATAGTGAGCTCGGCTTCAGCGGGCACCGCGGTGATAGAGACGTTGGGATCGACGAGTCTCGTTCAGGCTGGAGATAATTTCTACTTCAACCCTGTTCCCGGCGGGGCAGGCCCGGCGCTCAAATACTCCGGTGCGGTGGTAACTGCGGGTCAGTTCGGCAGCTGGAACTTTACTGGAGTGGAGCAGACGGCCAGCGGCTACGAAGTCGCGCTGCATCTGCAAGGCAGTGATCAGTATACGGTCTGGAATACCGACGCGAACGGCAACGTAGTCTCCAACGCAGTAGGCGGCATCGTCTCGGGCTCAAACGCGACCCTCAAATCGCTGGAACCGAGCTTCCATCAGGATCTCAATGGCGACGGCGTAGTAGGAGCGACTTCTTCGAGTGCAGAGTGGCATTTGCTCGCTTGAACGCTTGAACGGTCCGCAAGAGAACTTCCGACGATGCGCAGAAGAGCCGCTTGTCAGGACGTCCTCAGAGCCCTTAGACGAATGTCAGCGAGCATGTTGCGAGCCGACCTTGCTCCACGAGGAATTGGTCGCCGCGATCAATCTCTTCGCCAGACGTCTGTGCTGCTTTTCCCCAATTTCGGCGAGCCCAACCGCGATTGCATTGGACGCCGTGACTGCAAGGACAAACATCGCAAAGCCTCTGGTCGGGAAAATGACCCAAAGCGCATACATCAGCGTGTAGTGGATCAGGTACAGCGAATATGAATAATCTGCCAAAAAGCCGATGCATCTGACCAAAGATGTCGATGTGACCTGATGAAGGGACTGTGTTGCAGCTGTTACCCCAAAGAAGGCTGCGAACAGGGCAAAATATGAGATCAAATTGTATTCGTGGCCACCACGGGTGATCGCGACAAAGACCACGCATCCCAGGATTCCAACGATCGCCGCGGGAGCGCGCTCGCGTATAGATGTTAGGCCGATGAAATAGACCAGCGCGCCTAAGAGCCAGAGGATGAACAAGCCAAAGCCCACCCCATCCTCTTGATAGGATCCGAAAACGTAGTGGATCGGATTTGAACTGAAGATGAGTGCCAGTGGCAGCATAAAGGGAATGGACTTCGGACGTGTCGCCGCAAAAAACGTCGCGCCCACGAACATGTAAATGTGCCATTCGATCGCCAAAGTCCAAAGAGGACTGGCCGATCCAAATTCGGAGTGCGCGAGCGAAGACGCGAAAGCTCCACGATAGCCGGTCAGCATACCGAGATTTGCGAGCAGGGTCTGCAAATCATAGTAGCGTGCGATATCCGGAGCGCCGGCCCAATAGATCGTTATTCCGTCGACAAGTACAACAAGTAAGAGGGCGGGAATAAGCCCAGAATAGATCCGCGAAAATCGCTCAATAAAAAATTGGGTAAATCCATAAGTCGGATTATTCGATTTGCGCGCCAAGGTGTGTGTGATCAGAAAGCCAGAAATTAGGAAGAACAGGAGAACACCGACGTTCTGCATATACGGCAGGTTTGACGGATGCCAGTTCAAAAAAAACGACAGGGCATGGCCCACGCACACCAGTTGCGCAGCGAGAGCTCGAAGGAAGTCAATCGTTATCGCAGTATCGTTCTTCGAACGATCAAGATCAAACATGCGAAGCTCAGGAGCATAGTGAAGATCGGGAGGACATTTTTGAGGTGGTTAGCATAGGCCTATCTCGCAGTCTATGAAGACTGATTGCGGTCGGCGCGGCGAGATCGTCGTCGTGGCGACAGCGATGATGCGCCAAGTTACGTGCTGCATGATGACCGTGAATTGGTTCGCGCCCGGCACATGGCTCAGGTGTTTGCGGCAGCTTGGAAGCTGAGCACTTGTTCCATCCGCGTCGAGCCGTCCATAGAGTGATCGCAAGAAGGCAAGGCGGCGGCCAGTCTAGTAATCATCATCCCTGCCGTCTGTGAGGAGCTCTAAGCGGCGATCAGACGTGTCGGGCGGATCGTTGACTGGAAGGATGCGGCCTGACCGGCAGGCACATTGACGCACTCAGAAGGCCAACGGGCTTGCGGGAGCCGGTGTGTGTCACGCTGTCGACGCTTGCTGGCTGCTAGCGGAAGATTACGACGCTGAGGGAGGAAAACTAGCAAGTGCAGTAGCGAAGTGAAGGCGGGCTGGCCGGCATAACGTTCAGAAAGAGATCGCCCGATCTGTTGCGGACCTTGGTGTGAACAGGACAACATCTCGACCGGCCCAGCTTATGCTGAATAGTGCAGGCATTGTGGTGACCACGGCCAACTACACTACAGGGTCGGTCATTGCCGCCGAGCAGGTGTCAGGTGGTGGCTGCGACGTGGTCTGGAAGGATTCGTCGAGGGCAGTCTGGAGCGCGCACAGCGACGGCAATTTCGTGACACGCTGGCCGCGGCTCCCGAAGTGGTGGGGACCGATCCCATCAAAGCACTGGAGCCGACTCCAGCAGGATCTCAATGGCGATGGCGTCGTCGGCGCAGCGCCGGTGGCTGCGGATAGTCTCATGTTCAATGTCGATGACTCGTCACTGTCCAGCCCGACAGAGGCACCATCCTATGCCCGGTTGGGTTGGTGCGGAGGTCACGTCCTCCGTCGGTGTGCGGTCGTGAATCACGATGCCCACGTGCCCGTCAGCCCGGCTGCCTTCTCAACGGCCTCCACGGCAGCAGCTTCCTGCCTGACGCACCATTGACATGCTGACATAGTGCGCCTGTTTTGCCCGACGACTCGAATTGCGTCGTAAAATCCGCAACGCGTTCGGGCCAGTGGTTAAGCCATTGATGGGGGGTCCGGCTACTGTGCATTGGGTTGATTTCGCGCTTTTCGTAGCGCGAGCATCGAATGATGATTTTTGCGATCGCAGCGCGCTTATTGCGAAAGCGCGCTGCGGACGATGAAAGCTGCGCGCGGAATCAGGTCAGTTGAAGCGAGTGCTTGAAGTAGGCGATCGTCTCCTTCAGCCCATCCTCAAGCGCAACCTTCGGCTCCCAGTTCAGCGCCGCCTTCGCCTTGGCGAGGTCGGGCTGGCGCTGCCGCGGGTCGTCTTGGGGCAGCGGGTTGAACACCAGCTTGGAACGCGAGCCCGTGAGTTTGATGACCTTTTCGGCGAGTTCACGGATCGTGAACTCAGAGTTGTTGCCGAGGTTAATTGGGCCGGTGACGTCTTCCGGTGTCACCATCAGCCGCGTAATCGCCTCGACGAGGTCGTCGACATAGCAGAAGGAGCGGGTCTGCCCGCCGTCGCCGAACACGGTGATCGGCTCGCCCTTGAGAGCCTGGACGATGAAGGACGACACCACGCGTCCGTCGTTGGGCTGCATGCGCGGGCCGTAGGTGTTGAAGATGCGCGCGACCTTGATCGGGAGGCCGTGCTGACGCCAGTAGTCGAAGAACAGCGTCTCGGCGCAGCGCTTGCCCTCGTCGTAGCAGGAGCGGATGCCGATCGGGTTGACATTACCCCAATAGTCCTCGGTCTGCGGATGGATCAGCGGATCGCCATAGACCTCGCTGGTGGAGGCCTGGAAGATGCGCGCCTTCAGTCGCTTGGCGAGGCCGAGCATGTTGATGGCGCCGTGCACCGAGGTCTTGGTGGTCTGCACGGGGTCACGCTGGTAGTGGATTGGCGAGGCCGGACAGGCCAGGTTGAAGATCGCGTCGACCTCGATGTAGAGCGGGAAGGTGACGTCGTGCCTGACCGCTTCGAACAGTGGATTGGCGATAAGATGGGCGATGTTGCGCCGGCTGCCGGTGAAATAATTGTCCGCGGACACCACCTCGGCCCCCGCTTCGAGCAGTCGCTCGCAGATATGCGATCCGATGAAGCCGGCGCCTCCCGTCACGAGGATGCGGCTGTTCTTGTAGCTTTCAAGCGGCATGATCGGGTTCCAGGAGGATCTTGGGGGCGGACTCGTCCGGTGAGGCCGGCAGAGTGGTATCGGCTACGGGCGGAAAGGCCAATAGGCTTGCATTCTGGCGTGATGATACGTCAAAAGTCCAGTGGGCCGCCGTCCGGGCCGAAATGATCATTTCCGGCTGGCTGATGGCTACGCGGCGCTTGTGCGCGGGGCTTTGCTAGAATTCCCGCCGCTTCAGCCAGGCCCGCGCGCCCCAATGGGCAAAACACCAGACCGACCTGATCAGCGAGAGATGTTCGACGTTGCGGTAGATCTGCCAGACCCATTTGGCCGAGCGCACCGGGCGGCTGGAGACCGAGAATCCCCTGACGCGGTAGCGGGCAAGGTCCTCGTTGAGACCGTATGCGGTGCGGCCGCGCCTGAGGATCGAGAGCCACAGGCAGAAATCATCGTAGCCCTCGTTCTTCATCGTGATCGGACCTGAGATCTCACGGTCGACCATCGCGGTCAGGGTCGCGATCGCGGTGTTCTTCAGGAGCTGGCCATAGCTGAGCGAGGCCGGCACCTCGATCAGCCGTCCGGTGACCGTGTTGGTCTCGTTGATGCGGCGGAAGGCGGTATAGCTGAGGGCGGCCTGCTTCGCCTTAGCGAAGGCGAGCTGCCGCTCGAGCTTTTCGGGGAGCCATAGATCGTCGCTGTCGAGGAAGGCGAGATAGCGGCCCTGCGCGGCATCGATCGATGCCTGGCGCGCGAGCGCCGGGCCGCCATTTTTGGCCTGCCGGATCAGCTTGACGCGGGGATCGCGCGCGCCGATCGCCGCGATGATGTCCGGCGTGTTGTCGGTCGAGCAGTCGTCGGCGATCAAGAGCTCCCAATCGGCGAATGTCTGGCTCTGCACCGAGCGGATCGTCTCCTCGATCAGGCCTTCGACGTTCCAGGACGGTGTGATGATCGAGACGAGCGGCATGATGGGTCCGTTCAATTCACACGGGCCGGTTCGGCCATTGCAGCGCGCAAGGAGGCCGCGAACGTGTCGAGCAGTTCGGGATCGCTGATATAGAGCTCGCCCGGATGAGACCGGCGCCAGGCGGACTCGAAATAGGGCGCACCCTTGGTGGGATCGAATGGCCCGGTAGAGAGCGCTTGGCGCAGCCGCGCGGGCACGTCGGCCAGTCGATCGACCGCATGCACCAGAGGACAGGAGCGGTAGAATGCATCGCCCATCACCACGACCGGCTTGCCAAGCAGCAGTGCCTCGGCACCCGACTTGCTGTTGACGGAGACGACGGCGTCGGCGCGATTAAGCACGGTGTAATTGTTGGTCTGCGGCGGCAGCAGCACGAAATTGTCGAACCGGCGCGCGAGCTCGAGCAGGCGGGCGGCCGAGATGGCGCCGATCTGGGCTGGATGTTCCTTCACCACGAGCACGTGCGAATCCGGGATGGTGCGCAGCAGGAAGTCGACGGTCGCAACTTGGTCGAGATAGTCCGGCGAGCGCAGCGTCAGCGCCATGTCAGCCGGAACATGGAAAGGATAGTAGACGAAGGGTCTTTCGGGTAGCGGCCGGTAAAGCTTGCGCAGCCGCGTCGCGTTGAGCGCCATCGCGGCGTGCACGCGGGCATGACGCAGATTGTGTCCGAATTCCTGGTGCTTGCCGAGCGCGAATTGGTCCCAGAGCTTCTCGGCGAGACGATGGGCATTGCGCAAATTGACGACCTTCTTGAACGCCGCCGAATAGTGGTGCTGATCCTTCTTGGGAATGACGATCGCGCGCTGCGTCAGCGTCTCGTCCAGATAGCCGCGGACCTCGGCGGACACCGCATCGGCGGGCTTTGCCATCACGTCGGGCGCAGCAAAGCTGTCCGGCGTAAAATACATCCGGCCGCGAAAGAACGACGGCTCGATGAACCAGTTGCGGATGCCCCGGCGCCTGGCGGCGTAGAAGCTTGCGATGACGGAAAGGAAGCCGCCGAGCTCTTGGACCAGTTCGGCGCGTCGCTCCTGCGCCTCCAGCCGGTCGAGCAGCGCCTCCATGGCATTGGCATAGATCATGAAACGCCGGCGCAGCGCCGCGGTATCGTTGATGCCGAAGGTGAAACGTTCATGGCTGAACAGGAGATTGGTCCCGTCGAGTCCGTAAGAGGCCACGCGCGCGTCGAACGCCTTGCGATCGTCAGGCGAGGGGCCGGCCTTGAGACCCTCGCGATACATGTTCGTGACCGGAACGCCTTCGGCGACCGACATCTCGGCGCTGCGATCGTCGAAGGCGAGCAGTTCGACGTCATGTCCGGCTGCGCGCAACCGCTGCGCGACCGGAATCCAGAACCGGGTCTGGTATTCGGCAAGCGTGGTGAGGAGAATGGTCTTTGCAGTGGTCATGAGTCTATTTGGTGTGTTCGATCGCAATGCTCGCGAGCGGCAGGCCCGTCGTCGCGCAATGCGCGCGTCTTGCCGCAAATTGCGACGGGTTCGCACGATCATGGGTTGCGATGCGTTGAAGCAGGGTCCTGACGAAGATCGGCTCGATCCGCTTGTCGCGCCGGGAGGGATTGAACTGGCTGCGCAGCCGCTCGGTGACGGCCGAGCCGAGCGCGGCGCTGGCGGCACCCTTGACGACCTGGCCGAGGCTCGGCTTGGCGCGCGTGCCCTTCACGGTTGCGAGCAGCGAGAGGTAGGGCCGGCGCGAAGTCGTTGCGCGGGTCAGGACGTCGGCGACGCGTTCGGCGGCTTGCCCGTCGTTGAGATGGAAGAACGCCTCGATATCGGCGGCGTGAACGCGAGCGAAATCGAAGGTCTCGGTCTCACGCTCGATGTGATCGATCACGCCGAGCAGCTCATCGAACGAGGCGACTTTCCGGCTCACCCGCGCGGGTAGCGCAGCATGGCCGGCGGTGATCGGCGTGTTCAAATACTCGAGCTGGAGCGGCAGCTTTCCGAGCAATGCCGATTCGACGGCGGTGCCGCAGTTGAGATGAACGACTGCCGCCGCATTGCGAATGCGGTCGAGCACGCTGCCGGTGCCGTCGATTAGGACGTTGGCGTGGCGCGCGAGCGCGTTGCGATAGACCTCCTCGCTCTCGAAGGGATGCGGACGCACCAGAATGCTGCGGTCAGGCCGCGCTGTGGCGAGGCGGTCGATCTCGGTGAGATAGTTGGCGAAGACCTGCTTCAGGTCCGCGATGAAGCGATCGACATAGGAGCCGTCCCAGCCGGCCCGCACCATCGCCTCGCGTTCGCCGCCCGGCTTGCCGGTGAAGCGTGAATTGACCAGAGGGAAGTTGGCGTTGACGAGCACGTAGCCGCGCGGTTCGCCGTCGAGCAGCGCGCGCCAGCGCGGGGCTGCAAAATCGAAGCGCGGGCAGCCGGTGAGGTGAAGATGCTCCGGAGGCATGGTTCCGGCCGCCAGGAAGGCGTCATGCAGCCGGTTGCCCCAGAAGAAATAGCCCGCCAGGATGTCGGCGTAACCGCTATCCTTGATATGTGCGGCCATCGCCGGTGGCGAGTTGCCGCCCTTTTCCGCGAGCACGCCGCCTTCGGTATCGAGGACGTACAGCGCGAGTCCGGCCTTGGCAAAGCTCCGCATCAGGTCGAGATTGACGGGACGTGCGTAATTGACGACCAGGGCATCCAGCCCCAGCCGCGGGACATCAACGGCCTGCTCGTACATCGGCACCAACGTGACTGCGGCGCCGCGCCGTGCGAGCTGATAACCAAGCATGACCGCTCCCGGCAGGTCGCGCTTGGGGTGATCGACCACTAGGCCTATGCGCACCGTTTGCGTCTCCTCGTGTCGAGCAAGGCTTTCATCGATCTCCCGCATGCTGGTGCAAATTGACGAGCTAGGTCGACGCCCAGCCGAAGCGGTGGCCAAGTTCCACGAAGATCGCCCGCTGGCGGTCTTCCAGAACGAGAAAATACTGTATGGCCCAGCTCACTGCGCAGAACGCGGCGATCGCAAGCCCGAGCCTCCAGAAGCCGTCGATTGCAAAATGGTCTGCAAGCTCGAGTAGCAGCAGGCCCAAGACTACGAGAATGACGGCCTGGGCGAGAAGTGCTCTAAGGAGGCGGTAGGAGTCAAGTTGCAACCCGCGGCTCACGACCCCGATCTGCAACGGTAGAATGACGGCGTTCCCAACCACTTGGCCAAGGATCAGCGCTCGTTCATCGAACAAGTGCAGCGTCGCCACCGCCACCGCGGCCCACACCGCCAATTGATAGATCATGAGCCGGTTCAGCCGGGACTGCACGTCTGCGCGGGTTAGGAACATGACGTTGCCGAAGGCGAGGTACTGAGCGCAGATCGGCACCACGAAGCTCAGGCCCATCCAGAAGGCGTAGGGAGCCATCTGTGGTCCGATCCAGACCTGCATGATCTCGCGCGACAGCATGGCGGCCGCCATCAGCGGCGGCACCGTGAACATGGGCAGGATGATGAGGCCGAATTCACCGAGCCGCTGGAACGCCGCAGCGTTGCCGCGCTCGTCCAAGCGGCTTGCCACCGGCAACAAGGCGGACGTCAGGAGGCCGACGACGATCTTGGACACCCGCGGCAGCCGGACAAGGGTGTCGTACACGCCGACGCCCTTGGGCCCGAATAAGAGGCCGACCAGGAAAGGCTGAATCGGCAGCGCCAAGCCGCCCGTCAGCTTGCCCTGCGCGAACAGCGCGCACCGGTGGAACAGCTCGTGCCGGATCGGCGCGTCCCACATCGCGAGCCTGACCTTGCGCACGACGGCGACGAAGGCCGCGATGAACACCAGACCTGCGCGCATCAAGGTGCTGGCGAGATAGATATAGGCCACCAGTTCGAACGAGGCTGCGGCATTGGCCGCCCAGATCGTACAGGCGACGTAGACGATCGTGGAGCTCACCTCAGCCAGCCGCAGGACATTGTAGCGCTCAAAGCCCTTGACGATGCCTTCCCAGACCAGCGCGGGGATCAGCACCAAGTTGGCGAGCGCGGTGTAGCGCAAGATTTGCGCAAACCTGTCCGCGTGAGCGGTATCGACGCGGAGTGCGATGGTCAGGTATGGCGCGCTGATCCAGATCGTGACCGCGAGCAGTCCTGCGAGGACGGCGGCCATCACGGTGAGAAGCGCGAGTTGTTGGCCAGCGACGCGCCAATTGCGATGCTCGCGCGCCCGCGCGACCGCTTGCGTCGTGACTTCGGAGAGGCCGAGATCGAGCAGTCCCATCATGCCGCTCGGCAGCAGGATGCGGGCCAGCACGATGAGGCCGAACTCGGTCACGCCCCAAGTGCGGATGATGACGGGGATGACGACCAAGCCGAGCACCGCCGCAATCCCGAAGGCTGCGCTGGATATCAGCGTGTTGCGGATCAATTGTCTGAGCATGCTCCGCCGTTCACCACGCGCTTAGGCCGCCGTCGACCGCGATGTTCTGGCCGGTGACGTAGGAAGCCGCATCGGAGACCAGGAACAGCACCGCGCCGACCATCTCGTCGGGCTTGGCCATCCGGCCAAGTGGAATGCGGGCGCTGTAGCGTTGCTTGAAGGTCTCGTTCTGCCCGCTCTCGACGCCGCCCGGGGTGAGCGTATTGACGCGAACGCCTTTCGCCGCCCAGTAGGTCGCCAGGTGCTTCGTCAGGCCGATGACACCGGCTTTGGACGCCGTGTAGACCGCGGGCGTGTTGATGGCGCGGCCGAGATATTCGGAGCCTTCGTAGATGCGCTGGTCGGGCGCCATCAGGCCGTAGATCGAGGCGGTCTGCACGATGGCACCGTAGCCGCGCTCGGCCATTCGCCCGCCGAACACCTGCGCGACGTTGAACATGCCATCGAGGTTGACCGCCATGATCTCCCGCCACGTTTCCTGAGAGAATTTCTCGACCGGGGCGAAGAAGGCATCGATGTCGCGGGTCTTGCTGGCGGCGTTATTGAGAAGAATTGAAACCGGTCCAAGGCCGGCCTCGATCGCATCGGCCGTGTTGCGCACTGCATCGGGGCTGGTGATGTCGCAGCCGTAGCCTCTGGCGCGGACGGCATGGCGTGAGGCGACGTCGGCCGCCGCCGCATCGGTCGCGACCTGATCGAGATCGACGATCGCGACATTGGCGCCGAACTCGGCGAGGCCTTCGACGAAGCGGCGGCCGAGGATGCCGCACCCGCCGGTGACGACGGCCGTGCGGCCGGTCAGATCGAACAGAGCCTTGAAGCTCGTGGTCATCGTTTGAGGCTCCTCAGACCGGCAATCGTTGGCGCAGCAGCAGTTCCACCAGCGCAAAATCGAGATCGGAATCGATGTCGATCGAGCGCTCTTCCGGCATTTCGAACAGACGCGTATCCGGATAGAACACCGCGGGCTGCTCCAGGAATGGCGCGACGTGCCAGACATAGATCGACGCGTTCATGTCGAAGCAGCGCGGCGCATCCTGCCGACGCGTAATCGGAGGGTTGGCAGATTTCGAAAGACCGACGCTGCCGTCGCTGCGCTGCTCGACCAGGTTGAAATAGGGCGACCGGCGCGCCGGCGCTCCGGTAATGACATTGCGGGCACCGCTCTCGCGCAGCAGCGCCACCGCACCGCTAATGTCCGACGCAAGCCTGAGCGGGGAGGTGACGTCGAGATCGACGAAGATCTCCGGTGTCTTGCCCGTTTGTACGATGGCCTGCTCGAGACAATGGCGGATCGCCGGCAGCTTCGGCGCCGCATCCGTCGCCATCTCAGCCGGGCGCCTGACCGCGATGTCTGCACCGGCCTTCAGCGCTGCGTCGAGCAGAGCGTCCGAATCGCTGCTGAAGGCGATCGCGTCGAACAGGCCGGTCTCGCGCGCCTGCTCGATGCTCCATGCGAGCACGGGTTTGCCCAGCAGATCGCGCGCGTTCTTGCCGACGACCCCTTTCGAGCCGCCCCGCGCGCACATGGTGCAAAGCAGACTCATGGCGATATCCAGGTCTTGGTGCGCAGCGCGCGCTCGCTAGCATCGATCAGATGCACCACGCCGAGCCCTTCGGCAAGCGAGCAGGCCGGGCTCGCGCCATGCATCCCGGCGATATGCATGTTGCGGTAGCTCTGGTCGCGCTCGCAGGCGATCTCCGTTGTCTTGCCGTTGACCGAGAGGCGGCTGCCGACCAAATCCGCCTCGATGGTGTCGTCGTCGACGTTGACGCGAATGCGGCGGATGCCTTGGCGGTCGAGATAGTCCATATGGACGTGGACCGCTGGCGCCCGCTGCATGTCAAGCAGCAGGTCGAGATGGTCGTCGACGTCAAGGTCGCGCGCCCCGGACGCGCCGCCCAGCGCGGCGACGCGATGCCACGGCCCGAACAGCCACAAGAGATAGTCCAATTCGTGGCTGAGATCCCGCAGCACCCCGCCTCCGGCCTCAGCCGTGGCGGATGCGGTCGCACGATGGTCGCGGCCGGGTCGCCAGTCCCTGATGTCTTGACCGACATAGGCGGCCACCGTGATCACGTCGCGCCCATGCAATCTCTCAGCGAGCGCCGTCATCACGGGATGGAACCGCAGATTGTATCCGACGCTGACATGGGCAAACGGATATTTCGGTGGCGATGCCGGTGTCGCAAATAGCGGCTTTTCGACAAGCACCTTGCCATGGAAGCCGGCTTGCGCGAGCTCTTGCAGGTCGTCTGCATGGCGCGCAGTCTCGGTGGCGATCACCACGTAATCCGGATGCGCAGCCGCGAGCGCCTGCGTGATTGATCCGTAGTCGCCGCCCTCGCGGCGGCTGACGGTCGCGACCTGAAGCCCAAGCCCGCCCAGGACGCGCGCATGCCTAGTGCCGATCGAGCCGAGGCCAACTACGACGGCGGTTGTCGAGGTCACGAGAAGACCTCATGAAACTCCGCATGCGCCTGCTCGAAATCCTCCAGGCGGCCAATGTCGAGCCAATATTCACGGATCGGATAGACCGCGACGCGCCCCTTGCTGGCGATAACGCGCTCCAGCACGGTCGGCATATCGATCCTGACGCCGGGCGCGACATGGCTGAAGACGGAACTGCCGACCACATAGATGCCGGCACTCACGAACCAGCTCTCGGTCGGCTTCTCGCGGATGGCGTCGAGAAAACCGTCTGACGTGGAGACCACGCCGTAGGGCACGTGCACCTTGTGCTCGCGCACGGCCATCGTCGCTTCCGCCGGTGTTCCGTTGTGGAAGTCGAGAAGAGCGCCGTAGTTGATCGTGGTGAGGATGTCGCCGTTGGTGACGATCGTCGGCAAAGCCGGCGGCGTCGGGAACAGTCCGAGCGCGCCTGCGGTCCCCAGGCGCTCGGTCTCGTGCACGTACTGGATATTGGCGCCGAAGGCGCTACCATCAGCAAAATGGTCCTTGATCGCCTCGGCCTTGTAGTTGACCGAGATGAAGATGTTGCCAAAGCCCTGCTGCACGACATTGCGGACGATCGTCTCGAGCAGCGGCCGGCCGCCGACATTGAGCATCGGCTTCGGTACCTCGCGCGTCAGCGCGCCCAAGCGCTCGCCGAGACCGCCCGCCATGATCAGGACAGGATTCGGATAATGGCGCGGTTCGAGCAGCTCATCGAGCGTCTCGACCACGACCAAATGGCCGCCCTCGTCGACGAGCGGGAGCTGCTTGATCGACCTCTGCCGCATCAATTGCAGGCGATCCTCGCGCGGCAGGGTCGCAGGAACCGACACCGGCGCTCGGTTCATGATATCGGTTGCAAGGCCGGTCAGCGGGATGCCGCGCAGCAGCCCGCGCCTCACGTCACCGTCGGTGACAACGCCGAGCAGCCGATTCTGGTCGTCTAGCACCAGTGCAATCTGGATGCTTCCGCTCTCGATGGCGGCAATGGCCTCGCCCACGGTCGCCTGCGTTCCGACGACGGCCTTACGCCAGGATTTCATGGCAATCTGCCTCGTATACGCCAGATATAGGGGGAGCGGCCCAGGGCTGAGCCTGCTATATCGCGGCTGCGAGAGGCGGCGTCAACCCCGGCGGACGTGCCTCGGGCCGCCCCGTTAACCTCACCATTTCGCGGCCCGAAGCGGCAGTTTGAACACCGGCGATCCGGCCGTTAAGATCAATCCGCGCAGGGGAATCGCGATGGATGATCTCATCATCATAGGGGGCGGCGAGCATGCCTTCATGGTCTACGAGGCGGCGCTGTTGTCCGGCAGGTTCAAGGTCGTCGGCTTTCTCGATCGCCAGCCCGGAACGCTCGGCGACCTCAGCTATCTCGGAACCGACGAAGCCGCGCTGAACTATCCGGATGCCGCCTTCGTGGCGGGAATCGGATTGATGCAGGCGGGGCCTGCCCGCCGGCAGATTGTGGGCCGCATGCAGGTCAAGCGCTGGGCGTCCGTGATTCACCCGCGCGCGATCGTCTCCCCGTCAGCCCGGATCGGCGCAGGCGCCGTCATCATGCCGGGCGCGATCGTCAATGCGCGGAGCCGGATCGGTGATCACTGCATCATCAACTCCGGCGCCATCGTCGAGCACGACGTGCGGGTCGGCGACTACACACATCTGTCGCCGGGGACGGTGGTCGGCGGCGGTGCGGAGATCGGCGAGAACTGCTTCGTCGGTCTCGGCAGCCGGGTCAGGGATCACATCGCGATCGGCAAAGACACGCTGGTTGCGATGGGATCGGTGGTTACGGCCCCATGGCCGCCAGGATCCGTCCTTCGCGGCGTTCCGGCAAAGCCGCAAGGCTAGAGCGGATCGTCCGGCTCGAGCGCACGCGGCGCTGCCGTTCCGATCAGTGACCAATAGTCGATCGGCGGCCGGCCCGCGCCGGGCCGCTTGGCAGTGATGTCGGCCGGGCCGATGGTTTCACCGGCCTTCAGCGCGCGCGCTGCGACGAGGCTCTTGCGCGCCACCGGCACGTTCCTGATCTCGGATTCCTTCGCCGTCTTCACGCCGTCGCCGATCGCGCGTTCGACGTTGCGGATGGCCGCGACCATGCGCTTGAAATCGTCAGGCTCCAGCGAGGCCACGTGATCGGGGCCTTGCGCCCTGCGGTCGAGCGTCAGGTGTTTTTCGATCGTCGTGGCGCCGAGCGAAACGGCGGCGATCGAAACTTCAAAACCGTCGGTGTGATCGGAATAGCCCACTGGAAGTTGGAACGACGACCGCATCGTCGCCATCGCGGCGAGATTCACGTCTCCGATCGGGCAGGGATACTCGGTCGTGCAATGCAGCAGGCTGACGTGCCGTGCGAGCGCGCTGCGTGCCGCCGGATCGCGCCACGCCCCACGGAAGGCGGCGATGCCGGGCCGATCGTTGCGCTGGCCGTAGCCATGGGCGAGAACGCCCAGAGCCTCCTCGATCTCGCCGAGCGTTGCCATGCCGGTCGAGAGGATGAGCATTGCGCCGGCCTTCGCAGCAGCATGCAGCAGCGGCGCATTGGTGAGATCACCCGATCCGATCTTGATGCGCGGCAGTTTCAGCGACAACAGGAAGGCCAGCGAGGCGTCGTCGAATGGCGTCGACAGGAATTCGATGCCTCGCTCCTTGGCGCGCGCGATCAGCGTGTGATGCGCGGCTTGTGGCAATTCGAGCCGTTCCAGCATGGCGAGCTGGCTCTCGGCGGCATCCGTCGTTCGTTGCTGATAGTCGGCCTTTTTCGCCGCGCCGCCGGCGAGCGCCTTGGCGTTGAACGTCTGGAACTTGACGATGTCGGCGCCGGAATCGGCGGCCGCATCGACCAGCGCCAGTGCTTTCTCCAAGCTGCCGTCATGATTGACGCCGGCTTCCGCGATGATCAGCGTGTGCGTCGTCATGGCTGCGCCCCTTTGGCCGGAATCTCGTAAAAACCTTTTGCCAGAAGCTCCCTGAAATCCGAAATGCCGGCGACGATTTCGGCGAAGCGCCGGCTGGATGCGCCGTCGCCGTAAGGGCTGTCGGTCGCCTGCCGGCCCCGTTGCAAGGCTTCAGCGATCGCGCCGGCAATCGCGTTGCGCTCGGGCGCCGCATGAAACACCGAGGCCGCACGCTCGCGCCCCTTCTGACGGTCGCCGACGTCGACCGTGGGAACGCCGAAGGAGGGCGCTTCGAGCACGCCGCTCGAGGAATTTCCGATCACCACATCCACCTGGCTCATCAGGCTGAGATAGCGAAGCTGCCCGAGCGAGGCGACCGCGATCGTGTTCTGGCGGTGAGCCGCGAAAGCCTCGATCCTGGCGTTCAACGCACGGCCCTCGGCATCCGCGTTGGCGAGCGTGAATACGAAACGAAAGGCGGGATCGAGCGTTGATAGTGCCGCGAACAATTCGTCCAGTTCGGACACTGACCGCCCGGATTCAACCGTGACCGGGTGGAACGTGATGAGCGCATTGCGTTCGCCTAGCGGCATTCCCAGGGCGCGGCCGATGCCGTCGCGGTCCATCAGATCGAGATGCTTGATGGCGTCGATGCCGACCGATCCGATGGTGTGAATGCGGGACGGATGCTCGCCAAGCTGGATCAGCCGCTGCGTCGAAGCCCGATTGCTGGTGAAATGCAGGTGCGCCATCTTGCTGATGGCGTGGCGGGTGGATTCATCGATCGCGCCCTCGGTCACGTCGCCGCCGAACAGATGCGCCATCGGCAGTCGCATGAACATCGCAGCCTGCGCGGCCGCGAACATCTCGAAGCGATCGCCGAGCACAACGACGAGATCCGGTTGCAGGCGCGTGAAGGCGTCGGCAAAGCCGATCACGCCGAGTCCGACTGATTTGGCAACACCAGCGCCCGAGTCGCTGCTGAGCAGCGACTCGACACGCTCGTCGACTTCGAAGCCCTCCTCGCGGATGGCGTTGAAGGTGTAGCCGAACTCCGGCGCAAAATGCATGCCGGTGGCCACGAGCTGAAGCGTCAGGCCGGGCGTTTCCCGGATCGCGCGCATCGGCCAGACCAGCAGCCCGAAATCAGCGCGGCTGCCGGTGACGAAGCAGATCTTTCGCGCGACATTATTCATCGCGGGCTCTGATGCTGGCGCTGCTGGGCAGGTTAATCAGCCGGCGCTCGATGGCTTCGGCGGTCGAAAGGTCGCCGCGCGGGCTTTGCGCGAACATCGGCAGCTTGTGCATCAAGGTCCAGGCCGGACGCGCGCCGAAACCGGCCTCGTTGAGCGCGGCGAGAAGATCGTCGCGCTGGCCGGCCTGGGCTTCGTCGAGCAAAATCGCATTCAGCCAGTAATTGCTCGTGGTACCCTTCGGCTCGCGTGAGAAGCGGACGCCGGGAACATCCGCAAAGGCACGCTGATAGGCCGCAGCCAACTTGCGCTTGCTGGCCAGGAAGCCGTCGAGCTGCTCGAGTTGGGCGCAGCCGAGCGCCGCATTCAGATTGGGCAGGCGATAGTTGAAGCCGATCTCGTCGTGGATGAAGGCCCATTTGTGCGGCAGCTTCGCAGTCGTCGTCAGGTGCTTGGCGCGGCGCCCCAGCTCTTCATCATTGCTCAAGATGGCGCCGCCGCCGCCTGTGGTCACGATCTTGTTGCCGTTGAAGCTAAGCGCTGCCAGGCGCGCCCGCGACCCGACCGCCCGGCCCTTGTAGGTGGACCCCAGCGATTCCGCGGCATCCTCAACCAGCGCGATGTTCCAAGCGTCCGCAAGGGCGGCGATCGCGTCCAAATCGACGGGGTGCCCGAACGTGTGCATGGGGGCGATCGCTGCGATGCGGCGGCCGGTCTCGCGATTGATGGTGCCGATTGCAGTCTTCTGCGCGACCGCGTCTAGTCGCACAGCGAGCGCATTCGCGTCCATGCCGAGCGTTTCGAACGAGCTGTCGATGAAGTGCGGTGTCGCCCCGCAATAGGCGATCGCATTCGTCGTCGCGATGAAGGTCAGCGCAGGGGAGATGACTTCGGCGCCGGGCTCCACGCCGGCAAGCCGGAAACAAGCATGCAGCGCGGCTGTGCCATTGACGACGGCGACCGCGCGTTTGGCGCCGGTGACCTCCTCGAGCATGCGCTCGAACCGATCGACGAACGGGCCGACCGAGGAGACGAAGGTGCTCTTAATGCACTCTTCGAGATAGGCGATCTCGTTGCCGGCAAACACCGGTTCGTGCAGCCCGAGGACTCCATTAGGTGTCCCCACCGCGCGCCGCACGGCATCGACGATCGTCTTTGGCTCGAAGGTTGTGCTGGTCACGCGACTATCCACGATCGTCTCAGACGTTGTAGACGTCAGCCTTGTAGCGGCTGAGATTTGCGGGATTGGTAAACCAGTTGACCGTCTTGACCATGCCGCGGCGCATACCGTCGACACCGCCGAATTCAGGGCTCCAGCCGAGCTGCTGGCGTGCCTTGGAATTGTCGGCCCAGAGCCGCTCGACCTCGCTGTTGGCGGGACGCAGGCGCGCCTCGTCGGTCTCGATTTCGATCGACGTTCCCATGACTTCGGCGATCATCCGCGCGGTCGCGCCGACCGAGATCTCAAAACCGCTGCCGAGATTGATGGTTTGGCCGACGACTTGCTCTGCAGGCGCCGTGAGGCCCGCGATCAAGCCGCGCGCAGTGTCGGTGACGAACGAGAAATCTCGCGTCGGGCTGACGGCGCCGAGGCGGATCTTCCGCTTGCCGGTCGCGATCTGGCTGATGATCGTCGGGATCACCGCACGCGCCGACTGCCGCGGGCCGAAGGTGTTGAAGGGGCGGATCACCACGACCGGCATGTCGAACGAAGCCTGGAACGACAGGGCCATCTGATCGGAGGCGATCTTCGAGGCGGAGTAGGGGGACTGTCCGACCAGCGGATGGCTCTCCTTGATCGGAACGGTCTGAGCCGTGCCGTAAACTTCACTGGTCGAGGTCTGCACGAAGCGGCGCACGCCGGCCATGCGCGCGGCCTGGAGCACGTTCACGGTGCCGCGCACATTAGTTTCGACATAAGAGTCGGGAGCGACATAGGAGAACGGGATCGCGATCAGCGCCGCAAGATGCAGCACGTCGGTGCAGCCGCTCGCGGCCGCGATCATAAAGTGCGGATCGCGTATGTCGCCAGCCACGACCTCCACCGACGTCATGATGTCGGCCGGCACCGTGTCGAGCCAGCCCCAGGAGTTGAAGGAATTGTAATAGACGATCGCCTTGACGCGGGCGCCGGCCTTGACCAGCTCCTCGACGAGATGCGAGCCGATGAAGCCGTCGCTGCCGGTGACAAGGACGCGGGCGTCCTTCAGATCTTCCATGCCGGACCCCAAAAAGGCGATTAAGCCAGTATTCGCAACAAGATGGGGCTATAGCATACTGGCCGTCGCGTGCAACAGAGCAACATCCGCCAAATGCCGGGGATGCAGCTTTTTGGGCGCCTCTAGCCGTTCCTGGTCGAGGCCAGGCGTTGCTTGACGAATACTTCCAGATTTCCGCCCTCGAACAGATGCCCGGCGACCCCCGCCGCCTGCGCTGCTTCGATGTCGCTTTGCTTGTCCCCGATCACCATGCTGCGCGTCATGTCGACGGGGAAGCGCTTGATGAGATCGGTGATCATGCCGGGGGCCGGCTTGCGCCGGTCGCTCGCGCGGCAATAGCGTGCGACGGTTCCGTCCGGGTGATCAGGACAATATTCAAATGCATCGATATGCGCACCGATCAGCGCCATCTGGTCGGCCATCCAGCGGTGCAAAGCGAGGACGTGGTGCTCTTCGTAGTAGCCGCGGGCGACGCCGGACTGATTGGTGATGACGAAGGCGAAGTAGCCGGCGTCGTTGACCGCTTTCACGGCCTCACGCGCGCCCTCGATCCATCCGAGCTTGTGCGTCTCGAACGTGTAGCCTGAATCGTGGTTGAGCACGCCGTCGCGATCGAAGAACACGGCCGGCCGCCGCAGCTTCTCCGGCAACTCGCGATCGGCGCGTGCGAAATCGTCGGGAATGCCGATGTCGATGAAGTAACCGCGATAGGCCGTGCCCCGCAGTGCGCCGGATGCGGTAAGGCCGGGGAATACATCCTGCTCGAGCGAAGCCGGAAGCTTCGCGATGTCGGCGAGAATGGATTTGTCGACGACGTAGATGCCCGCATTGACAGGCCCTGTGGCGCCCGAGCCGGGAGCGATGAAGTCACGCACCACGTCACCATCGAGCACGACGCGCCCGTAGCGGTCTCCGACGACGCCGTCGCGCAATGCCATGTGAACGCGCCCGCCCTGCGCGCGCGCGATCAGATCGAGCAGGTTTAAGTCGAACAGCGAGTCGCCGTTGAGCAGCAGGAAGCGGTCATGCAGCAGGTTGCGCGCATGCACGAGTGCGCCACCGGTGCCGAGCGGCTCGCTCTCGCGCGATACCAGGATCTTTGCCCGGCCCTTGGTCGCGCCAGCATAATGGGTCTCGACGATCTCGGCCCTGTGGCCAGCAAGCAACAGGATCTCATCGAAGACGTGGTATCGAGCCAGTTCGTCGATCAGCGTGTCGAGAAACGGCCGCCCGCCGATTTCGAGCATCGGTTTCGGCACGGTTTTGGTGCGTTCGCCGAGGCGGGTGCCGAGCCCACCGACGAGGATGACGGCCTGTCTCAGCATGACAGATCTACCCGTGGGCACCTCAATCGAAGGTGAGCAGCGCAATATTCCTGACTCAATGCTCTGGCTTCTCGTTGGATGGAGCTGTGGCCGGGTCTTCTCCCAGCTGCGGTCGACCTCGAACAAGGCTTGGAGGAAGCAACAGGAGTGACCAGCGTCCCGCACCAGCGCGCAAAATCGCGCGCTGCTCGCCGTGACAGGAACTGTTGTATATGCAGTGTTTACTTAGCAGCGGCCGGAAGCAACGAGCAAGGGAAAAGTCGTGGATCCCCTTCGCTAGACCAGCGTCCAGGCGGATCCAAGCGGCAGCCAGGCTCACAATCGTTCATCGAGAGCCCTCTGGTATGCGCCGATTGATCAACCATAGATGGCTCAGTATGATATCGACTGGGCGCCGATCCACACTCACATTGTGGAGCTTCCCATTCATATCGTGTCCGGAACAAGAATTACATGCCGATGGTCGAGCGTACGCCGCAAGCTTCAGCTTTTTTGCCGCTTGCGAGGTGGTCAGATGTCGCTGCCCAAGCGGTACGGAGACATTGGATTCTTTCGCTCGTGATCGGAGCGATCCTGTTGGCTGCTCTTGGTTCCCTTGCGGTCGGCCGGAAGGTGGAATCCTGGACCGCGACCACGTCGATCGCAATTGGCACAATGCCCAGCTTTGACGGCATTCTCGGGCTCTCCGGGGTGCCGGTCGAACGTGTAGAGAATGCCCGTGATCTGGTGGCGCGGATCGGAGCGATCCAATTTCAGGACAATGTTCTGGCCGATGCTCGGAAGGCACTTCGCGACACCCGGGGGTCATTCGCGGGAGCCTCGTTGCGCGGGATCGTTGTCGACGATTCCTCGATCCGTCTGGAGGCGAGTTCCGCCTCGAAGGAGGAGGCGCTGACCCTGCTTCAACAAGCAATCCTCGCGATCCAGGCAGCGCACCAGAAATTATTCGAGCCGAGAATGGAGTTATTGCGCTCGGTGCGCGCTAGCCTGCAAGATGCGAGAGCGCGGCTCAACGATACGCTCAAGAAAGGCGACATGGAGTTTGCGCCGGCTCGATCGGATGGAACTTTTGCCGGACCTGTGTTCGTGGCTAGTCCAGGTGCGTCGGTCGACAGGATGCTCAACATCGACACGCGCATCGCTGTACTGGCCTATCTCGAGCGCACCGGGCGGATGACGGCTTCACAAGATGAAGCGTCACCTGCGACGGAAGGGCCCCGGCAAGTCAATCTCGTGCGAAAGGCGATTCTGGCGGGCTTGGGCATGGTTCTTTTTATCGGTCTGTTGACCTTCTTCCTGAGACGGTCGGCGCGTGCCGTGTAGGGCCTGGCAATGACCCTTCTGGCTGGAGTCTCCATACTCCTCTTCATCGTCTGGCTGGCGCTCTTCAGGTCGACGATCTTCGTGTGCGTCGCCTTTCTGTTGTTTACCTTCGCGTGGCGCACGATCTCGTCGCTCTATATCGATCTCTCGGGGCCGGTTTTTTCGTCCCAGCTTCAGATGTATATTGGCCCCGGCGTCATGACGGTGTTCCAGTCCATGGCGTACTTTCTGACGCTAATTCCCTTCCTCTGGGTCTTCAATCCGGCGACGCTCGATGAGTGGGCGCGGTCGGCGCCAATTCCCGAACCGCGTGCGAGCCATTCTCAACTGACCCTTTCGGACGCCACGTGCTACGCGTCCGTCCTCTTCTTGGTCTTGCTTTTCGGCGCCCTGATTCAAGGGGGCGTCATTCCGCTATTTGCCAAGATCGAGCGTTGGACCTTTAACGAGCAGGCCAATTTCCTCCATCGATTTGTGATCGAGCGAGGCGACATGCTCTGCTTCTGGTGGGGAGCCATGTTCGTCGCGGAGTGGTTGCGGCGCCAGCGATACGATTATCGTTTTCTGAGTTTGCTGGCCGCACTCATGTTCTACACGTTTCTCGCAGGCGGCCGCTTCTCGCCCTTCTACCGATATTGTGCATTCTTTGTCATACCGTTCTCGGCGGTGTTGCTCGTTCAGGCGCGGGGACTCGGAAGCGGAACTTTATTCAGCTTGATGCCTCGGATTGCCGATCGCCGCATCGTGCTGGCCGGCGCCGGCGTCATTGTGGCGACGGCCGCGATGATCGCATTCGCGCTCTACTGGAATCTGACCAGGGTCAGAGGATTCGAAGGTGAGGCCGCGCGGGGCGCTTTTGTAGAGCGCGTTCTCGTGCAGCCGTCAGAGATTGGATGGGCATCCTATCAACGTGTTCTGGTCAACGGAGATTGGGATGCGCGGCACGCGTTCGATGCCCTGTTCGAGCGCCCCATCGTTGCGGGACGAAACACGACACCGCAGTTTCTGATGTCCGAGACGATCGGTGAGCCACGGACAACGGAGCACATCACGGGCGGATTTCAATTCGCAGGCGGATTTCCTGAAATCTTCTTCGAGCTGTTTGGTCCTTATTTGGGCTGGATCTTTCTGCTGGGGGCCGGTTGGCTCACTGCGCTCATCTCCGCGGTCATGATCCGCTCAATCGTCGCCGAGCGATATCTCACCGCGGCTTTATCCTTTTATGTGTTGTACGGCTTCTACGTCATGTACATCGGTGGCATGCTGAACTTCGTCGCGACGCCGACATATTGGGTCAAAATTGCTGCGCTGTTCGCCGCAATCGTTGTGGAGGAGCGGGTGCAGAGGTTCGGCCGGCCCATTCTCCCGTGGGTGCTGGCCGACAGGACTCGTTTGTTTCGCCGCTCTGCCATGTGATGTCCGTGCGCCCAGCCGGGACTGGCAATCTTCAATTTCCTTTCGAAGGATCGGCCGGACGACCCACGATCAGGGAGCCGAGCGTGAACAGATCCTCCTCGGAGAACCCTCTGAAGCATGGTGCCAATCGTTCGAGGATATGTCGCTCCGGTGGCCGGCGGTCGGGCTGGTCGCTCAGCAGCTCGAACCCGGCCTCTCTGAATTGCTCCAGATATTCGCTGTGGCGCAGACGATTGACGTATTGGAAGCGCGACTGGAAGGGCGCCCAATCCTCCTCGGAATAAGTCAGGAAGTTGAACGAGCTGATGGACGGATCGAAGCCTTTGAAGTGGTCGCTATAGTCGATTTGCATGAGGACCAGTCCGTCTGGACGCATAATGCGCCGCAGCTCCTTCAAGATTGCCGCGACGTCGGTCTTGGGAATGTGCTCGAGCGTTTCGACGGAGACCGCGCAGTCGATCGAACCGGCCGGCAGGCCCGTCGTCCGGGCATCCGCTGGCGCACGATAGTCGATCCTCCACGACCGTTCGAGGTCGTCCAGGGAATCGATGTCGGGGTGGCTGGTGCCGCTGAGGCGGGAAATGATGGCGGCATTGGAGCGGATCAGCTCCAGCTTGGCCAAGCGCTCGATGTCGACGGTGATGAAGCGCCGCGCGCCATGCGCGCTGAAGGCGAGCGGAATGATCAGATCGCGCCCGGCGCCGAACTCGAAGAAGGTCGAATCCCGGAGCGGCCGCAGGCTGTACGCTTCGTGAACGCCCAGCAGTCGCTGCGCAAGCGTGTAGACGGATTTGACCTGTTTCTCGGGCCGCGGCAGCCGTCGTGTGACGTAGCGCTGCAGGGGCGTAGTGAATGTCTTCGCCAAAGGGGATATTCGACAGCACCGAGAACGCTCGCGCCTTTGTCTGCCAGCGCATGTCAGTGGTTCCTCGGCTGAATGGAGTGACTAGCCAGCTTCGGTCATACGGGAGCCATATGAACAATGCAAGGTTGTGGGAGCGGGCGGCATCGCACACCTCGACCGATTCCGTCCTCCAGACTGCTGAGCGTGCTCGTGGCGAGTTGTGTTCCGACCCGCTCGGTGCGCCGCCATTCCCGGTTGATTCCACTGTCGGCGGAGCGTAAACAGACCCTCAAATTACGTCGACGTTTTGCAAGCGGGCCGGAACATCGCGTATGACCTTTAGAATGCCGCCGGTTGGTTTGGTCTGTGCCGGTCCATTACTCTCCCGCCGAGTCTTGTCGAATGTCCGGTGAACTGCAGATTGGAGAGGCCGTCGCTAGGGGCTATCCTCCCGCCGTTCTCTATCTGCGCAACGACGAGGTCGTCACGACGGAAGTCTGCGCATTCAACTACTTCTCGGTCTTCCTGAAGGATCATCCGGACGTGGATGCTCATGTCTGGCTCTTCGACGGAGCGGGCAAGCCGGCCGGGTATTTCCACAGGGAGCTCGGCGTCAACGGACAGTTGCAGTTGCAGACTTCTAGGCTGTGTCCGCACGTTTCGGGAACGGTGGCGATGGCGCTGATACCGAAACACGAGACCAAGCTTCGTCCCGGACGGAAGGTGACCACCGGCTATTACACACAATATTTCTCGCAGCATGGCGCGGTGACATTGTCGCACGAACGCGAACCCGTCGCGGCGGCGCCGTTCCCGACCTCCGCCTGGATGCAATCCTATCTCACGCGCTTCCTGAAAGAGTCCGGTGTGGTGTTGGTGAACTCGTGCATGGCGTCAGAAGGGCCGTCGGTGGGAACGGCCCGCCTCATGGCCCTGAATGGCACCGCATTGGGCGAGCGTGCGCTTCCGGAAATTGCGCCGATGGGCGCCGTCCGCATCAGCACGCTGGATCTTTTCCCCGAGGCTGAAAGATTGATCGGCGCGAGCGAGGGATTCGCCCTTGAGTTCAAGGGCACCAACATCGCCAGTCCGTTCAGCTATTATGAGTTTGCCAACGGCAAATTCAGCCTTCATCATTTTTAGGGGCTACCGTGACACGTTTCCCGTCCAGTCCTTGGAAGCCTCACGAGCCTCGATTCATGTTCCCGACCTTTGCGGGTATCGAATCGCGCATGGGTTTCTCGATTCCTGCCTGGTATCGTCCAGTCGACATCAGGTATCTCCGCAGTCTCATTGCCGGCAGCCTGCGCAAGAACTTTCGCGAGACCGTCAAGGATCTCGTTCCCGAGCTCGCTAGCCTGGTCGCTTCGGGCTTCAGCAAGAAGCTCAGGTTCAAGCTGCACATCCTGTCGCGCGACGGCGATTACCGAGCGACCTATGAATTTCCGGAAAACTATTCGCCGGGTGCTTCCGTCGAGCTCGAACTGTCGCGCCTGTTCGCCTCGCTCAAGCTGCCGCGGGACGACTATCTCGTCATCGCTGTGATGTCACGCGGACGCATGGACGGCTTTCGGTCCTCGCCTGCCAGCTATTCGATGACCTATGTCGATCAGGACAATGTCGCGATCTATCGCACCGGCGCGTTTGCCCGGCCCTTGAACGAGGGTAGGCTCAAGGCGCACGTTGGGTTCACCGGAATCAATCCGAAGATCATCGCAACCAGCGACATCGTCAGCAGCCTGATGCTGATCAATCACTCCTCCGATCCCGAATACGCTCATGCGGCGCGGCCGACGTCGAAGCTGATCCGCGAGGATGGCGAGCAGATCGACGGCGATTTCGGTGAGATTCCGCCGCTCGGGGCGCGCGAGATGTCGGTCGTGGACATGTTCGGCAGCCGCGTGTTCGATTTCCTCAAGCCGTTCGGCGGCCGAGGGACAACGGTCACCACCTGCACCGGGGTTACGCTCGCGAGTCTGCACTTACAGCGTACGAACGACAACCGGCGGACGCTGCTGGGCATCGAGCACTCGCGCCCTGCGCACATGAACCTAGCCGGCATCTTGCAGCATTAGGGAGATCGCTCATCTGAGCGCAGGGCAGTGGTGTCTCGCCCTCCTCATGAGCGGCGGTGCCGCGGTTACCATACGCTCCTGCCGCCGTCCATGACGAGATTCTGTCCGGTCATGTAGCTCGACGCATCCGAGCAGAGGAACTGGACCGCGGCGCGATATTCGTCGACGTCGGCCATGCGGCCCATCGGGATCAAGCGTGTCAGCCGTTCGACGAAGGCGGGATCCTGGTTGTTGAAGACGCCGCCCGGAGAGATCGCGTTGACGCGCACGCCGTGATCGGCCCAGTAGGTTGCAAGATATTTCGTCAATCCGATGAGACCGTGCTTGATTACCGAGTAGGTCACCGGCTTCACCGGCTGCTCCTCTTCACTTGTCACATGCGGCTGGCGATAGAGTCGCTGGTCCGGCGCGATCACCCCGAGATCGGAGGCGATGTTCAGGATCACCCCGCGGCCACGTTTGGCCATCTCGCCGCCGAACACTTGCGCGCACAGCATCGCGCCGGTCAGGCCGACCGAAATTTCGGTCTGCCACTGCGGTACCGGGAACGCCTCGAAGCGCGAGGAGTGCGTGACGCCGGGCGCGGAGGTTACCTTGGGGTCGATCGCTGCGTTGTTGACGAGGATGTCGACGGTGACGCCGCGGCCTGCAAGCTGCTCGTTTGCAGCGCGCACCGAGTCGAGCGAAGCGACGTTGATCTCGAGCGGGATCAGATCGGCCGAAGGTGCGACCTGCTTCAGCGCCGCCGCGGCGGCTTCAGCCTGCGTCAGGCGGACATCGGTGACGACTACGCGCGCGCCGGCTTCCGTGAGCGCCGCGACATGCTGTTTGCCCAGCAGTCCGCCGGCGCCCGTGACGAGCGCGGTGCGTCCGGTCAGGTCGTAGCGGGAGAAGGGATTTGCCATCGAAGGCTCCTGTTCAGCTTCTGAGCTGGCCGCCGTCGGCCACCACGACGCTGCCGGTGATAAAGGCGGCTCGTGGCGAAGCAAGGAAGGCAACGACGTCGGCGATCTCCTCGGGAGTGCCAAGCCGGCGCAGCGCCACCTCGCGCTGGAGCATGTCGTCGACCGCCGGCTTGTTTTCGGCGATCTTGCGCGCCCAGGTGCCGTCCGGGCTCAAGATGTTCCCGGGCGCGACCGCGTTGATGCGGATACCCTCCAGCGCCAGCGGGCGCGCCAGTCCGCGCACGGTCGCGTTCAGGGCCGCCTTCGCACCGTAGTAGGTAACGGGCGCGCCAAGCGCCGCCATGCCCGCAATTGACGAGATGCAGACGATAGCCCGGTCGCCGCTACCGCGCGCCATCAGCGGCCGGGCCGCCTCGATCATGTTGGTCGCGGCGAACAGATTGAGATCGATCATCCGCGACCATTCCGCCGCGGTTTCCTTGCCCGGCGGCACGGAGGCGCCGGTGCCGACATTGCAGATCAGGATATCGAGCCGGCCCCATTGTTTCCCGATGCTCTCGACCAGCACCTTCGCGGCGACCGGATCCGTGACGTCGGCGACATGCATCGAGGCGTTGCCGCCGACCGCTGCCCGCGCGGCATCAAGCGCATCGGCGCCGCGCGCAGCGAGCGCGACCTTTGCACCCTCCGCGGCAAGCGTCGCGGCGATTGCGAGCCCGATTCCGCGGCTGGCGCCGGTGACGAGCGCGACGCGATCGTTCAGCTCGAGTTTCATCGCGCGGCGTCCTCGATCCAGCCAACCGTCATGTCGCGATATCTGGCCAGCGCGCCGGCATGGTCGCCGTCGACAGCGCGCGCGGTCTGCAGGATGTACTGCCCCTTGTAGCCCGATCGCTCGATCAGCCGGATCGTTTTGGCGAGATCCGCATTGCCGGTGCCGAGCGGCACGGTGGTGCCGCCACGGACGCGGTCCTTGACGTGAACATTGAAGATGCGCGGCGCATAGGCCCCGATCTCCTCGTCGCTGTCATAGCCGAGCGAGGCGCTGTTGCCGCTGTCGTAGTTGATGCCGAACATGTCGGCCGGAAACGCCTCCATGAACCGGGCGAGCTCGCGCGGGGGCAGATCGGACTCGAAGACGATCTTGACGTTCCGTCTTGCAAGCGTCTCCGAGCGCGCGAGCAGCACGCGCTTCAACGTGTCGCTCTCGCTCTCGCGCTCGATCTTGCCGTTGTCGACCAGCGGGATCACGACCAATTCGATTCCGATGCGGCTACAGGCGGCGATCAAGAGATCGAGGTCGGCGACGAGCGCATCGCGCACGACGGCATCAACCTTCCAGAACGGCGCCTGCATGAAGCAGTCGCCGGTCAGGCTCGGGATGCGCACGCCGTTCTCGCGCGACAGCGTCAGAATCTCCTGCTGTCCTGGCTCGGTCGTCAGGGGATTGTCGCGCAGCCGCTCCTGGTCGATGGTCCACTCCATCCGCGTCAGGCCGAGCGCCCTCGCGCGCGGGAATTCGTCACGCCATTCGTTCCATGGAAACGCCTGGATCTTGCCATCGACGAGCGCCGACAGACGTCCCTGCATGAAGCCGATGCGTTGCAGCGCTGCGGTCACGATTTGCTGTCCGAACTGATGGCGAGGCCTTTGGCGATCCAGCCGCCGTCGATGAAGATCTCCTGGCCGGTCATATAGGCGGAGGCTTCCGATGCGAGGAAAACGGCAGCTCCCACCATATCGGCGGGCTGCCCCCAGCGGCCGAGCATGGTGTGGCGGCGCCGATCCTCATGCATGACAGGATCGGCGAAACTCTTCGCGGTCATCTCGGTCACGACATAACCCGGTGCGAGCGCGTTGACGCGGATGCCGTCGGGCGCATAATCAGCGGCAAGCGCGCGCGTCAGCCCGGCAAGACCAGCCTTCGCGGCTACATAGCCGGGATTGCCGGGAAAGCCGCGAGCTGAATTGATGCTGGTGACGTTAACGATCGCAGCCGAGCCCGCGTTCTTCAGCAGCGGATGGGCGGCAAGGATGGTGGCATACACGCCAGTGAGGTCGGTTGCGACCGTCGCACGGAACCGTGTGAGCTCGCTTTCCGCGCTTTGGGCGGGAAGGCTGATGCCCGCGGCATTCACGAGTGCGTCGATGCGTTCGCCTCTTGCCGCAATGATGCGGAACGCACCTTCGATCGCCGCATCATCGGAGAGATCGCAGGCAATGGCCCCGACGCCGTGTGGCGCGGTCCCGGACCGGCTGAGTCCGAACACTGTGGCCCCCGCATCTTGCAGGCCGCTCGCAATCGCCGCACCGATGCCGCGCGAAGCGCCGGTGACGACCGCGACCTTGCCTGCGAGGGAGAAGGCGCTGAGATCAGGCATAGCCGTAACTGCGCATGATGGCGGCGCACAGCTTGACGTCTTCGGGACGGTCGATCTGGAACATCTTGTGACGCTCCATCACGTGAAATCCGATCTTGCCGCCGAGACGATTGCTCTGCTCGCGCAGGAGTGAGGGGATGAGAACGTAGAACGAGCCGTTCTCCAGGTAGCGCTTTTCGATCTGCTGCCGCATGCGGCGGTTGCGGAAATCGTAGTTGATCGGTTCCGGGCCGTTGGCACCGATCCGCCAGTTGAAGTAATCCTCAACCTCGCAAACTGAGAGCAGGCTATCAAGGTGCTCGCGGTCGAAGGTCTCCAGGGCCCGTTCGATGTCGGCGGATTCGCGGATCGGCGAGGTCGCCTGGAGCGCGACGACGCGCTCGAAGCGCCCGTGGCGCGCGTCGATGGCCTCAAGCGCGTGCAGCCAGGCGGATTCGGAGGAGGCGAGATCGCCGGAGATGTCGTCGGGCCGGCGCACGCCGACGGCGCCGGCCGCTTCGGCCGCGGCGAGAATCTGCTCGCTGTCCGAGGAGACCGCGACCACGTCGACGCCGCGCGCTGCGCGCGCCTGCTCGACGGTCCAGGCGATCAGCGGCTTGCCGCAGAGATCGAGCAGATTCTTGTGCGGGATGCCCTTCGAGCCGCCGCGTGCGGCGATCACGGCCAGCGTCTTGCGCGCCATCAGATGTGCCCCTCGAGACGCTCGAGCGCGGTCCAGAAGCCTTCGCCCATGTTCTTGTGGCCCTGCCATATCTCGGGAATGAACGACGCGGTCGGTGCATGCTTGCGCAGCACCTGTCCGATTTCGTCGAAGTCGATCTCGCCTTCGCCGATCTGGAGGCCTTCGCCGTCGAGGCCCTTGGCGTCGCCGAAATGCAGATGCGCGGTGTGCGGTCCGAGCTGGGCAAGGCCTTGCGCGAAGTCGAAGCCGAAATGATTGGCGGCGAGCTTGGTATGGGAAATGTCGACGCACATCCGCAGGCCATGCTTGGCGCAGAACTTAGCCGACTCCTCCGGGAAGATGAAGATATTCTGATGGCGCTGGCCGCCGAAATGCCAGGGGAATGGCGCCATGGTTTGCGGCGTCAGCTCGACACCGGCCATGTCGAGCTCCGTTAGGCTCTGGGCAAAGATGCGGTAACGCTCGGCCTTTTGCTCCGGCGGCAGCGGCTCGTCCATGGTGAACCCGCCGATATTGGCGACGATCGGCGGGCGCTTGGTCTTCGGGAAGAACTTCTTCAGGCCGCGGGTGATGTCGATCACCGCCTGCGTTTGCTCCAGCGAATAGCGCCGCAACGCCTCGTCGGGCGTTGCGAGGTCCATCAGCTTGGAGCCGGCAAACAGCTCCGGCGCGTGCACGACGAAACCGAGATCATAGGTGCCGGAGAGATAGGCCGCCGGATCGCGCTCCATGTCGCTATAGCTTAAATGGAACTCGATGATGTCGGGCTGACAGAGTTCCAGGAAGCGCTCGGTGTCGTGATAGCGCACCGGCACGCCCCACGGGCGGTCGAAGCGGTAGCGGCGAGCTCTTGCGGCGCCTTCGTCGAGGTCGCTCTGGAAGAAATAGTCGTCGGACGATATCGTTCGCGTCAGCTTGCGACCGAGCAGCGCCGGCATCTTCAGCGGCGACAGGCCCTGTCCCGGGCTCTTCACCGCAATGTCGCTCTCGGAGATGATCGTACCGGCCGGAAGGTCGCGCGCGGCCACCAGACTCTTCGCGAGATTTTCCCGGTTGATCAGCTCGCCCTGACTTAGCGCGCGTTCTGCGAGCTTCTCGCCGCGCGCCGCCTCGACCTCGCGGATGCCGGAGACGAGTGCCTTGAATTCCTCGGGCTCGAGGCTCGCGGCGTGATCGGGGCCTTCCATCTCGCGGTCGAGCGTGATGTGGCGTTCGATGACGACGGCGCCGAGCGCCACCGCGGCGGTCGAGACGGCGATGCCGCGCTCGTGGCCGGAATAGCCGACGACCGGGTGGATCTCGCGCAGCGTCTCCATGAAACGCAGATGGATGTTGTGGAGCGCCGCAGGATAGGTGCTCTGGCAATGCAGCAGCACATAGCTCGCATTGCGGTCGTCGAGGAATTTCGCCGCGGTCTTGATCTCGTCCGTCGTGCTCATGCCGGTCGAGACGATCAATGTCTTGCCGGTGGCGGCGAGGCACGCGAGCAGCGGCAGGTTGGTGAGATCGGCCGATGCGACCTTGTAGGCCTGCACGCCGAAAGTTTCGAGCACGGCGACGCTCTTTGCGTCCCAGGGCGTGCAGAGATATTGGATGTCCTTCGCTGCGCAGTACTCGGCGATCTTCTTCTGCTTCGCGGTCGGCAGTTCGAAGCGGCGCAGGAGATCGAGCGTATATTCGACCGCGAGGTCGTCGTCCTTTCCGGACAGACTCGAGGCGCGATAGACCTCCTCGAGCTTGCGCATCTGGAATTTGGCGCAATCGGCGCCGGCCGCGACCGCGGCATCGACCAGCGCGATGGCGCGGTCGAAGTCGCCATTGTGGTTGTTGCCGATCTCGGCGATGACGTAGCAGGGTTGGCCATCGCTCAGAAGACGGTTGCCGATGCGGACCGGGGCAGGCTGTTTGGGCGATGTCATCAACATTCTCGTCTCATATGCGTCAGGCGAGCCGCGCGGGAAAGCGCGACTTCCACGTCCGCAGCCCGTTCTCCTCGAACATGATGCGCGAACAGCGGTGTCCCCCCTGTTCCAGCGCGGCGATGAGCTGGTAGCGCTCGAACGGACGTACGAAGAACATGAAGTAACCGCCGCCGCCGGCACCCAGCAGCTTGCCGCCGACCGCGCCGTGCTGTTTGGCGAAATCGTAGATCGCGTCGATCGCGCCCGACGAGATCTTCGAGCTCAGTTTGCGCTTGGCGTGCCAGGCCTCGTCGATTAGCCGGCCGCATTCCAGGAGCTGGCCGCGCAGCAGATGCCGCCGGATATCGCGCGTCACTTCCTTCTGCTTGGCGGCCGCAGCGACTGCGTCGCTGGTCTCGTGCTGCGCCTTCTGGTCGCGATGAATGGCGCCGGAATCGCGACCCGAGCCGGTGTAGCAGAGCACCAGGCTTTCTTCGAGCTCGGCGATGATGTTGGGATCGAGCCGAAGCGGCACGATGGTGTTCTGGTCGGAGAAGAATTCCATGTGATTGAAGCCGCCGAACACGGTGGCGTACTGATCCTGCCAGCCGCCGGGGATGTTGAGCATGAGCCGCTCGGCCTGGAACGCCATCTCCGCGATCTCGTGGCGGTCCCACTGATCCCCGCGGAATTCGTTGAAGCAGCCGATGATCGCGGACGAGACCACCGCCGAGCCGCCGAGGCCGGAGCCGACCGGGAAGTCCGCCGACACTTCGAGCTCGAATCCGTAAGTCGGCTTGATCAGGCGCACGACCGACTTGATCAGCGCGAGATCTCCGTCAGTGCCGAGCTCGGCGAGATTGTCAGCCTCCACGGTGCGACGGAAGTCGTGCGAGTAGATCCGGATGCTGGGATCGTTCCGGCGCCGCAGCGTCGCATGAGCGTACATCTTGATGGTGGCGTTGATGACCGCGCCACCGTCATTTGCCACGAAATAGTGCGTCAGATCGGTGCCGCCGCCCGAGAAGCTGATCCGCACCGGCGAGCGGGCGCGCGCGAACACTTCGCTCTCTTCCGACAGGTTGAACAGCTCGCGGCTGAACACGTCGACCAGCCGTCCCTCGCCATCGAGGATCGGCACCACGTGCACGCGCTGGTCGAGCAGCTTGAGGATCTGCTCTCGCGGTCCGCCGGTCCGCGCCCAGACGAAGTTGCGATTGATGCAGGTTGCAACCCGGTCCTGGATTGTGGTGCCCGTCAGCATCCGCCTGCGGATGTCACCGTCCGTCACCGCGCCGACGATTCGCCCGCTCGCGTCCTGCGCGAACAGGATACCGAGCATGTTCGCATTCAGGCGCCGGAAAGCTTCCTCAATGGTCTCTGTTTCGGCGATCGTGACGAGGGTTCGTTCAAGCACGTTTTGGGATCCAGGAAAGGCCAAATTCCAGGCCATATCGTTACAGGGGTGGTAATACGGGAGCGGCTGGGACGATGCAAGGTTCCCGCGCCCGGGCGCATTACGCCAAAAAGGGCGCGCGTCAAGCGCTTCGGCCGCGCAGTGGCCGATTTACATTGGGCGCGGCTAGAAGCATCCGTAACGGGTCGCGATTTGGAATCAGCTCGGGGATCAAGTGCGGGTATCACGATGGTGCGCGGTGCTGCTGCGCGATGGCGAGTTAATCGCTGCCGCGAGGGAGCGCGCTTCGCGCATCCAAGGCGTCCATGCGGACGGCAACCCTCTCTACGGTCGGCTGATCGGTGAGTTCGCGAACGCGACCTCGCTGTCGAAGTCGCTGAAGTTAGCGTTCGTCCGCGATCACCTTGCCGTCGTTCGGCAGCACGCCGGGGCTGACCAGCTCGACGTTACCGCCGAGCTTCGTCACGGCACGCAAGGTGCTGGCGATCTGCTCGCGCAACTCGTCGCTCGCAGCTGTCGTTTCCGCTTTCAGCGTCATTGCGTCGGTCTCGCCCGGGCGCGAGACGACGAGGCGCAGTCGTCCGAGTGCGGAATGGCGCTTGCCGATTTCGGCGATCTGCTCGGGGCGGACGAACATGCCCTTCACCTTTGTAGTCTGGTCGGCGCGGCCCATCCATCCCTTGATGCGCATGTTGGTGCGCCCGCACGGACTGACGCCCGGCAGAGTCGCGGTGAGGTCGCCGAGTGCGAGCCGGATCCAGGGATGGTGCGGGTCGAGCGAGGTGACGACGATCTCGCCGACGTCGCCCGGCGCAACCGGATCCCCCGTGCCGGGCTTGACGATCTCCAGGATCAGGTCCTCGTTCACGACCATGCCTTCGCGAGCTTCGGTCTCGAACGCAATGAGGCCGAGATCGGCGGTGCCGAAGGCCTGATAGGCGTCGATGCCGCGCGCCTTGATCTCTGCCTGGAGCGAGGGCGGAAACGCCGCGCCCGAGACCATAGCGCGCTTGATCGAGGAGACGTCGCGGCCGCCGCTTGCTGCGGCATCGAGCAGGATCTTCAGGAAATCCGGCGTGCCGCTGTAGCCGACCGGCCGGTAAGCCTCGATCAGCTCGAACTGCTGTTCGGCATTGCCGGGACCCGCCGGAATCACCGCGCAACCAAGCGCGCGTGCCGATGCGTCGAAGATGAAGCCGCCCGGTGTGAGGTGGTAGCTGAAGGTGTTGAGCACGATGTCGTCCGGGCGGAACCCGGCTGCGAACAGCGCCCGTGCGCCGCGCCAGGGGTCGGCTTGGCGCCCCTCCGGCTCGAAAATGGGCCCAGGGGAGGTAAAAAGGCGGGCGAACGACCCTGGCGCGGCCGCCACAAGGCCGCCGAACGGCGTGGAAGCCTTGTGCAGGGCCGGTAGTTCCGACTTGCGCAGCACCGGCAGGCCCGCCAGCGCCTCTCTAGACCTCACTGAGGCGGGGTCGAGGCCCCTCAGCCGCTCGGCATAGGCTGGAGCGGCCATCGCGCTGCGCAGGACCTCCGGGAGCCGCAAAAACAGCTCGGCCTCGCGCGCGCCCTGGTCGCGCGTTTCGAGGGCGTCGTAATGAGCGGTCATGGCTGATCTTTCCGGGTTGGCATGGTCCGTTGCACGCCGCCGCCGGCATCGGTATCAGACGGCCATTGGCGAGGCTTGAAGAGGACCCGATGGCGGACGAAGGAAGTATTGCGGCGGACGAGGCGGTGGACGTCGTCGCGCGCCTGAAGCGCCGCATGATCGACGAGGCGCTGCCGCTGTGGTCGATCGTCGGCTGGGATCACGCCACGGGCGGTTTCATCGACCGGCTGCACCCGAACGGTACGGCGGACGCGGCCGCGCCGCGCCGCGTGTTCGTGCAGGCGCGCCAGATCTATTGCTACGCCAAGGCCGCGCAGATGGGCTGGTATCCCGAGGGGCGAGCGATCGCGCTGAAGGGGCTGGAGCATCTGTTGGACAGAGCGAAGGCGCCAGACGGCCGGCCCGGCTATGTGCACCGGCTGACGCCGGAAGGGGCGGTGCTGGATGCCCGCCGCGATGCCTATGACCACGCCTTCATCCTGTTTGCGCTCGCGACGGTCTACGCCTTCGACCGGGATGCACAGGTGCGCGCCGAGATGGATGCGCTGCTCGGCTTCCTCGACGGCCATCTGCGCTCGCCGCATGGTGGCGTCCACGAAGGCCTTCCGGTCTCGCTGCCGCGCCGGCAGAACCCGCACATGCATCTGTTCGAGGCGATGATCGCCTGCTTCGAGGCGACCCACGATCTGTCGTTCCAGAACCGCGCCGGTGAGTTCTTTGCGCTGTTCCTCGCCAACCTCTATGACAAGCGGAAGTGCGTGCTCGGCGAGTATTTCGAGGAGGACTGGTCGAAGATCGAGCCGATCAGCGTCGAGCCGGGTCACCAGGCGGAATGGGTCTGGCTCCTGAAGCGTTTCGAACGCATCACGGGATGCCCGACCGGGCAGCGGCGCGCCGAACTGTTGGCGACCTCGCTGCGCTACCGCGACGAGGCCACGGGCTGCCTGATCGACGAGGGCGACGACGCCGGCAACATCCGCCGCAGCACGCGTCGGCTGTGGCCCCAGACCGAGATCGCGAAGGCGTGGATCGCGCAGGCCGAGTCCGGCGAGGCCGGCGCGGCGGACGAAGCGCGCGCAGCGCTGTTGCGGCTCGAACGGCATTATCTCAGCCATCCTGTGAAGGGCGGCTGGTACGATCAGTTCGACCGCGACGGCAAATCGCTGATCGACACCATTCCTGCGTCGTCGTTCTATCATGTTCTGTGCGCCGTCACGGAAGCGGAGCAGGTGTTGGGTTAGAGCCAACGCTTGCGCCGCTTGAAGCTCTTGAGGTTCTTGAAGCTCTTGCGCTGGTCGCCGGCGCCGCCGAGGTAGAATTCCTTGACGTCCTCGTTGTCGCGCAGTTCGCCCGCGGTGCCGTCGAGCACGACCTTGCCTTGCTCCATGATGTAGCCGTGGCTCGCCACCGAGAGTGCGGCGCGCGCGTTCTGCTCCACCAGCAGAATGGTGACGCCGAGGTCGCGGTTGATCTTCTGGATGATCGAGAACACCTCCTTCACCAGCAGCGGCGACAATCCCATGGACGGCTCGTCCATCAAGATCATTTTCGGGCGCGCCATCAGCGCGCGGCCGATCGCAAGCATCTGCTGCTCGCCGCCCGAGAGATAACCGGCAAGTCCGGTGCGTTCCTTCAGGCGCGGGAAGTAGTTGAAGACCATGTCGAGGTCGGCATCGACCTCGCGATCCCTGCGGGTGAAGGCGCCGAGCCTGAGGTTCTCTAGCGAGGTCATGTCGGCGACGATGCGCCGGCCCTCCATCACCTGGAAGATGCCGCGGCGCACGATCTTGTCGGGATCGATGCCGTTAATGCGGTCGCCCTCGAACAGGATCTCGCCGCGCGTGACCTCGCCGTCCTCGGTCTTGAGTAGTCCCGAGATCGCCTTGAGCGTCGTCGACTTGCCGGCGCCGTTGGCCCCTAGCAGCGCCACGATCGCGCCCTTGGGCACATCGAGGCTGAGGCCGCGCAGCACCAGGATGACGTCGTCATAGACGACCTCGATGTTGCGCACGCTGAGGAGGGCGGACGCAGGCACGATGCTGGGGTTGGGGCGCGTTGCTTCGGCAGTCTGGGTCATGCAGTCTTCTCCGCTGTCGTCACCCGCGAAGGCGGGTGACCCAGTATTCCAGAGACGCCCAACGTTCCCGAGAGGTCGCGGCGTACTGGATCCCACGCCTTCGCGGGGGATGACAGTTGTGTGGGGGGCGAAAGCGGGGGCTCACCACCCCAGCAATTCCGCCTTGCGCGGCAGTTCGACGGTCTTGACCTTCTCGAGCTTGATCGTGCCCTTGGCCATGAGGTCGTTGAGGTCGCCATCGGTCGCGCCTGAGACCTTGGTGCGATAGAGATCGACCTTCAACGTGCCGCGGTGGTCCTTGTCGGTCCAGGTCGAGGGATTGCAGACGCCTTCCATCCCGGCCGGAACCCAGTCCTTCTTCTGGTAGAAGCCTTTGGCAACGTTCTCGCCCGTGGCGCCGCCGTTCTTGGCAGCCCAGTCGAGCGCTTCCTTCATGTACAGCGCTGAGCAGACGGCGGCGACGTAGTGTACGGGGCGATAGACCTTGCCGGTGGGATCTGACATCTTGGAGATCTCCATCAGGGTCTTCATGCCGGGCGCATCGCCGCCCCAGCTCACCGCGGTGCGCAAGGGGAAGATCACGCCATTGGCGGCATCGCCTGCAGTCTTGGCGGCGTTCTCGTCCATGCCCCAGACGTTGCCGAGGAACTGGATCTCGACGCCCGCGGTCTTGCAGGCCTTCATCACCGAGATATTGGAGGCCGCGGTGTTGCCGAGATAGGCGTAGTTGGCACCCGAAGATTTCAGGCTGAGGCACTGCGCGCTGTAGTCACCGGGTGCGAGCGCGAACACGAGCGGCGGCAGCACCTCGAAGCCGAGCTCCTGTGCCATGGCTTCGCCGGCGGCCTTCGGCGCGTTCGGATAGGGATGGTTGGCGCCCATGTGGACGAATTTCGGCTTGCCGGACTTTCCCTTGGCCTTCCAGTCCTCGGCCGCCCACATCAGCATCGCGCGTAGCGCGTCGGAATAGCTCGGGCCGTAGAAGAAATTGTAGGGAGCAGGCTTGGCCTTGCCGCTGACGCCTTCGGGATCGGTCAGCGCGGCGGCATAGGAGCCGGACATGTCTGGAATCTTGTCCTGTGCGAGGAAGCCGGTCAGCGCCTCGGTGTCCGCGGTGCCCCAGCCCATGATCGCAGCGACCTTCAAGTCCGGCGCCGACCACTTCTTGTAGAGCGCGATCGCACGCGGCACCTGGTAGCCATAATCGTTGGTGTCGACGTTGAGCTGCTTGCCGCCGACGCCGCCGTTCTTGTTGACCCAGGCGAAGGTGTCGGCGACGGCCTGTCCATAGGGCGTGCCCACGTCGGAGGTGCCGCCGGAATAATCGGCGAGATGTCCGATCGCGATCTGTGCCTGCGCGCTTGCCGAGAATGCGGCGATCGCAAGCGCGAGCGATGCGGTGCTCAAAAGGGACTTCATCGTCATGGGTCGGTTCCTCCTGTTATTGTTTAAGTGAAGCTTCCGCGCTCAATGCGAGAACGGGTAGAGTTTCCAGTAAGCCTTGATCTGCCGCCAGCGATGCGCGAGGCCATCAGGCTCGAACATCAGGAACGCGATGATGATCACCCCGATCGCGATCTCGCGCAGGAAGGTGATGTTGTTGTTGAGCGAGAGCGCCTTGTCGATTGCGCCTCCCTTCAAGTGCAGGCTGAGGAATTCCATCGATTCAGGCAGCAGCACCACAAAGGCGGTGCCCATCAGCGTGCCCATGATCGAGCCGGTGCCGCCGATGATGATCATGGCCAGGAACAGGATCGAGCGCTCTATGCCGAAACCTTCCTGGGAGACCACGAGCTGGTAATGCGCATAGAGCGCACCGGCAATCCCGGCGAAGAAGGCGGCGAGGCCGAACGACAGCGTGCGGTACTTGGTGAGATTGATGCCCATGATCTCCGCTGAGAGATAATGGTCGCGGATCGCCACCAGCGCGCGACCGTCGCGCGTGCGCATCAGATTGGTGACGAGGATGTAGCTCGCCAGCACATAGGCCAGCACGACGTAGAAATACTGCCTGTCGCCGCGCAGCGTGTAGCCCAGAATCGAGAACGGCTCGGCGCTCGCAGGCACCGATCCGCCCGAGAACCATTCGGCGCGGGAGAAGAAGTCGAGCAGGATGTATTGCGCGGCCAGCGTCGCGATCACGAGATAGAGGCCCTTCAGCCGCGCCGCCGGGATGCCGAAGATCAGCCCGACCAGCGCAGTGACGATCCCGGCGAGCGGAATTGCGAAGAACACCGGGATCGGCGCGTTGTTGGAGATGTAGGCCGAGGTGAAGGCGCCGAGCAGGAAGAACGCGGCGTGGCCGATCGAGATCTGGCCGGTGAAGCCGACGAGAATATTCAGCCCCAGGGCCGCAATCGAGAAGATGCCAATCTGGATCAAGATGCTGAGCCAGTAGCCGCTGAAGAATTGTGGCGCGAGACACAGCAGCAGCACGCCGGCGATCGCAAAATTGCGGCTGGTCGTGGTCGGAAAGATCGTGGTGTCCGCGGCATAGGTGGTGCGGAAATCACCAGCGGGTATGAGGGCAGGGCCGGCCATGGGTCAGATCCGCTCGATGTCGTGGGTGCCGAACAGGCCGTAAGGCTTGATCATCAGCACGATGATGAGGACGTAGAAGGGCGCGATCTCGTAGAGGTTGCCCCAGTGCAGATATTCGCTGTCAACATATTGCGCGACGTTCTCCAGTAGCCCAATGATGATGCCGCCGAGCACGGCGCCGCCGACCGAATCGAGTCCGCCGAGGATCGCCGCCGGAAACACTTTGATGCCGTAGGCCGCAAGGCCAGAGGACACACCGTTCACGACTGCAACGACGACGCCGGCGACGGCCGACACCGTCGCGGAGATCGCCCAGGCCATCGCGAACACGCTTTTCACGGAAATGCCGAGCGACTGCGCAACCTGCTGGTTGAATGCGGTGGCGCGCATCGCAAGACCATACTTGGAAGCGCGGAAGAACCAGGCCATGCCGATCATCATCGCCACCGACACCACAAGGCTCATGACATAGACGGTCTGGATCTGAAGGCCGAACAGGCTAACCGACTGGCTCTCGAACACGCGCGGGAACGGCTGCGGATTGACGCCGAACATCCATTTCAGGGTCGCCTGGAGCACGGTGGAGAGGCCGATCGTCACCATGATCACCGAGATGATGGGCTCGCCGATCATCGGCCGCAGGATCAGGACCTGGACCGCGATGCCGAAAACGAACATGAACACCAGCGTCATCGGCATGCCGATCCAGAACGGCACCTGGTATTTGGCCAGCAGGGCCCAGCACACCCAGGCGCCGACCAGCAGCAGCTCGCCTTGCGCGAAATTGACGACCTGCGTCGCCTTGTAGATCAGCACGAACGACATCGCGACCACGCCATAGAGCGTGCCGACCACGAGGCCGTTGACCAGGAGCTGAAAGAGGAAAGCGGTGTTCATGTCGGTCGACCTAGTTCGTCATTGCCAGGCTCGACCCGGCAATCCATCGATGTGGAAGGAAGCTTGCTCGGAAGGGGATGGATGCGCGGGTCAAGCCTGCGCATGACGATCACTTGTGTCACTCCGCGGCCTCCGCCATGTGCCGATGTCCACCCAGATCCACGACGCGCAGGGTCGTGCGGACGCGCTGCGTGGTGCCGTCCTGGAAGCGGATCACGGTGTCGACGGGAATGTCTGAATCGCCGCGGTAGATCGCATCGATGATCCCTGCGTACTTCTCGTTGATGACGCTGCGGCGCACTTTGCGTGTGCGGGTGAGTTCGCCGTCGTCGGCGTCGAGCTCCTTGTAGAGCAGCAGGAAGCGCGAGATGCGCTGCGCCGGCGGCAGCGTCGCGTTGACGGTCTCGACCTCCTGGCGCAGCAGCGTATAGACCTCGGCCCGCGAGGCGAGGTCGCTGTAAGTCGTGAACGAGAGCCGGTTCTTCTCCGCCCATTTCGAGATGATGGAGTAGCGGATGCAGATCATGGCGGCGAGCGTGTCGCGGCCGGCGCCCAGCACCACGGCCTCGGCGATATAGGGCGAGAACTTCAGCTTGTTCTCGATGAATTGCGGCGAGAAGCGCTCGCCGCGCGATGTCTCGGCGAGATCCTTGATACGGTCGATGACGACCAATTGCCCCTGAGCGTTGAAATAGCCAGCGTCGCCCGAGCAGAGCCAGCCGTCCTTGAGGTCAGCGACGCTCGCTTCGGGGTTCTTGTAATAGCCGAGGAACATGTTGGGATGCCGCACCACGATCTCGCCGACGCCGTGGACGTCGGCGTTGTCGATCCGGATCTCGACATTGTCGGCCATTGGTACGCCTGTCGTGTCGGGATCGACCTTGCCCTCGGGATGCAGCGTATAGGCGCCCAACAGCTCGGTCTGGCCATAGAGCGTGCGCAGCGGCACACCCATCGCCTGGAAGAACTTGAACGTATCAGGACCGAGCGCCGCGCCGCCGGTCGCCGCCGAGCGCAGACGGGTGAAACCGAGCCGGTCGCGCAGTGCGCGGAACAAGATCGCGTCGGCAAAACCCGAGCGCTTACGGTGCGCGAGTGCGGCCAGACCCGATTTCATGCCGACATCGAACAGGCGCTGCTTCAACGGCGTGGCGTCCATCACCTTGGCGCGGACATCGGCTGCGATCGATTCCCAGACGCGCGGCGCGAACAATACGAAGGTCGGCGCGATCTCGCGCAGATCGTTCATCATCGTATCGGGCTCTTCGACGAAGTTGATCTTCATCCGGCACAAGAGGCCTTTGCCGAGCACGTAGACCTGCTCCATGATCCAGGGCAGCGGCAGCACCGAGACGTATTCGTCATCAGGTCCCTTCGGATCGAAGGCGAGATAAGTCGCGCAATGGCCGAGCACGCGGCCGGCCGCGAGCATCGCCAATTTTGGATGCGAGGTGGTACCAGACGTCGTGCAGAGGATCGCGACGTCCTCGCCCTTGGTCGCATCCACGAGCCGATCGTAAAGCTTCGGATCCCGAACGGCCCGCGCGCGGCCGAGCTCGGCGAATTTCTCGGCCGACATCAGCCTGGGATCGTCATATTTCCGCATGCCGCGCGGATCGGAATAGATGATGTGCTTCAGCTTCGGCACGCGCTCGGCGAGGGTGAGCAGCTTGTCGACCTGCTCCTCGTCCTCCGCGAAGACGAGCTGCGCTTCGCCATAGGTCAGGAGATAGGCGGCTTCCTCGTCCAGCACGTCGCGATAGAGCCCGAGGCTCAACCCGCCAACGGCATGGGTCGCGACTTCCGCCGCGACCCAGTCCGGCCGGTTGTCGCCGATGATGCCGACGACGTCGCCGCGGCCGAGGCCGAGCTCGACGAGCCCGAGCGCGAAGTCGCGCACCCGCGTCTGGTAGTCGTTCCAGGTGAAGATGCGCCAGAGCCCGAGATTCTTCTCGCGCAGCGCGATCTCGTTGCCATGCTCCCTCGCATTGAGCCGGAGCATCTTGGGATAGGTGTCGGCCTGCGCAACGCGTCCTGCGTAATCCATCATGCCGCGCTCTCCTGCGCCGGCGGGGCATCGTCCGGATCGACCAGCACCTCGTCTTCCTCACCAAGATAGGCACGCTTGACGTGAGGGTCGGCAAGGACCGCCGCGGGATCGCCCTCGGCGATCTTCTTGCCGAAGTCCAGCACCATGACGCGATGGGAGATGTCCATCACCACGCCCATGTCGTGCTCGATCATCACCACCGTCATCCCGAACTCCTCGTTGAGATCGACGATGTAGCGCGCCATGTCCTCCTTCTCCTCGAAGTTCATGCCGGCCATCGGCTCGTCGAGGAGGATGAGGCGCGGCTCCAGCGCCATGGCGCGGGCGAGCTCGACGCGCTTGCGCAAGCCGTAGGAGAGGGTGCCGGCGGTGGCTTTTCGCACCGATTGGAGATCGAGGAAGTCAATGATCTCCTCGACCTTGCGGCGGTGCTCGAGCTCTTCTTTGCGCGCGCCGGTGAGCCAGTACAGCGAGCCCGTGAGGAAATTGTTCTTCAGGAGGTGATGGCGCCCGACCATGATGTTGTCGAGCACGCTCATGTGGTGGAACAGCGCTAGATTCTGGAAGGTACGGCCGATGCCGAGCGAGGCGCGGGCGTTCGGCGTCAATCCGGTGATGTCGCGGCCCTGGTAGAGGAGCTGGCCTTCGGTCGGCCTGTAGCGACCGGAAATACAGTTCACGATCGAGGTCTTGCCGGCGCCGTTGGGCCCGATGATCGAGAACAGCTCGCCTTGCCTGATGGCGAAGCCCACATCGGTCAGCGCACGCACGCCACCGAATCGCAAGGACACGCCGCGCACTTCTAGACTAGTACCCACCAACAAATCCCTCCCGGTGATGGCGCATTCAGTTGCGCTCTTCATCCGTTGTTTTCGGGCGATCCTAGTACGGTCGTCCTGGTGAGGCCATGCAGCCATTGGTCTCGACCGGAGCCGCGCGACCTTCGTTCCCATCAGGGCTCAAAGGCCGCATCGCCCAAGGTGGCTCTCAATACGGGAAAGCGCTATTTTGAAATGTCTTCGGCCTGACAATTCGGTGACAAAGTTTTTCGGGCGGGCGCGGCGTCCATCTTTGGTCGGATGGCGGCCGAGGTGATCATGTTGCAGTGCAGCAGAAGGGCGGAGTGACGAAACGGTGCGGCTGGCTTCGAGATCATGATTTCAGAGGATCAACTGAAGCGCATCGCCGCCTGGTCGCGCGAGCTCACGGAGGCCGAGATCGAGGTCGCACGCGCCGGAATCACCGAGCGGTCCTACGGCACCGGCGAGACCGTGTTCATGCGCGGCGACACCTTTGGCTACTGGGCCGGCATGGTCTTTGGCCTTGCCCGGATGGGCGGGGTGTCGCGCGACGGCAAGGAGACGAGTCTTGCCGGGCTGACGGCAGGGGCCTGGTTCGGCGAAGGCAGCGTGCTCAAGAACGAGCCGCGACGCTACGACGTGGTCGCGCTGCGCGACAGCCGGGTCGCACTGATGGAACGCAGCGCCTTCATGTGGCTGTTTGAAAACAGTGTCGGCTTCAACCGCTTCCTGGTCCGCCAGCTCAACGAGCGGCTCGGCCAGTTCATCGGCATGCTCGAGGTCAACCGCACGCTTGATGCCACCGCGCGCCTCGCGCGCAGCATTGCCTCGCTGTTCAACCCCATCCTCTATCCCGAATCGACTGCGCATCTTGAGATCACCCAGGAGGAGATCGGCGCGCTCTCCGGCATGTCCCGCCAGATCGCCAACCGCGCGTTGAACCGGCTGGAGAAAGAGGGGCTGCTCCGGCTCGAATATGGCGGCGTCACGATCCTCGATATCGAGCGGCTGCGCGGATACGGGGACTAACGCGCATTGGCGGGGGCGTGCACCGGCCAGAGGTCGGCGCGCCAGCGGATCGCGATTGCCAGCATCGCGATGATCCCTGAGGCGGCATAGAGCGAACCCGTGGCGGAATAGCCGATGATATCGATCAGGCTGCCGGCCGCGAGTAGTCCGAGCGGCAGGCCGTAGATCACCATCATGCGGACGCCCATGACGCGACCGCGCACATGTGCGCTCGCCGTCCGCATCAGGATCACGGCTGCCGAGATCATCGACATGCTCTGCGCAATACCGGCGAGGACGAGGCAGGCCATCGCCACCGGCAGGGTCCTGATCTCGACGAATACCAGCAGCATGGCGTACCAGGCCAGCGTCGCGCCGATCAGGAGCCGGGCAATGCGCAGTCCGTTCACCAAGCTCAGCGTGATGGAGCCGATCAGCGAGCCGACGGCGAAGCTCGCCGAGAGATAGCCGAGGCCGGTCTGGTCGGTCTGAAAGATCTCCCGCGCGATGTAGGGCAGCAGTCCGCCGGTGAAAGGAAATGCGGTGAGATTGGCCAGGAAGGCGACGCATACCGCCGCGCGCATTCCCGGGCCATTCCAGGCGTAGACGATCCCCTCCTTGAGGTCGGCAAATAATCGGGACATCGCGTGACTGTTCGCCGGGAGATCGCTCGTGGTGACGGTCCTTTTCGGCCGGGTCAGGCAGAGCATGAGCAGCGCGGCCACGAGGTAGAGGCATGCGATCGCCACATAGACGAGGCCAATGCCAAGAACGGCGAACAATCCGGCGCCCGTCAATGCTCCGGCGATGCGGGCGCTGTCCTGGGTGGTACGCGCAACACTGATGGCGCCGACCAGTTGCTCGGCCGGCATGATCTCGGCAAGCAGCGCGCCCCGGACGCCGAGATCCGACGGCCGAATCAGGCCCATGATCGCGACGATGACCATGACACTGAGCGGCGACAAATGACCGGCCAACGCCAGAGCCATGATGGTCGACGAGAGCACCGTATAGGCAAGACGCATCGCGACCAGCAGGTCGCGATGACCCATGCGGTCGCCGATCATGCCGAATACCGGCGCCACTAGCGTCCCGACGAACTGGAGCGATGCAAGCACGGTGAGCAGCAGCACTGAGCCGGTCTCGACCAGGATGTACCAGCCGAGCACCAGCGTCTCGACCTCGAATGCCCAGGAGGTCAGCAGGTCGGACGGCCACTGGAAGCGATAATTGCGGATGCGGAATGGCGCGAGCGCCGATCGTCGCGCGGCTGCGCTCACGACGCGATGACGCGTGTCACGGCGATTCCTTTACTTTGTTTCTTCTTCTGCGCGAGAAGGTAGCGTCGGTGACGCCGGTGTCAATCGAAGCTGCCGCATGCCGCCATGCGCCGCCGTTTCAGCGCGCCGGCCCACCGCAAGCGCGCGACCGGATTGCGGAGACCCGGCCCCCGCGGATCAACGCGTCGCCACTGGCTTCCGTTCTGCCAGCGCCGCGGCCATCGCCGAGATCAGCGGACGCATGAAAAAGGCGTCCTCTGGCGGTGAGATGTCTGTCCGCAGGCCGTGCGCGACGAGTTCGCCGGAGACCGCCGGACCTACCGAGGCGATCAGCGTCCGTTCGAGGCCTGCGCGCAACTTCGCCTCGATGCCATGCGCTTTCGCGGCCTCGATCAGGCGGCGGACCTGGCCGAGATTGGTCAGCGCGATGCAATCGATCCGCCCCTCGGCCATGTCGTCGATGGCCGTGACGATGTTGGCATCCGCCGCCTTGGAATCGTAAACATACGGCAGCACGGTATCGACCTCGGCGCCTTGCGCGGCGAGCGCGCCGGTCAGCGCGCTGTGGTCCTTGTCCGGATAGAGCTGAAGGCCAAGCCGCCGGCCCTTCAGGTCGAGCCTGCCCAGCATCTCGATTACGCCCTCGCTGGTCGGCTTCTCCGTGGTCTGCTGCGCCTCGAGGCCGATCTCGCGCAGCGCCTTGCCGGGCTTTGGGCCGCGGGTGAATTTTCGCGATTTGGCAAGCGCTGCCACGAGAGCCTGATCGAGCCCGCGAGCGACGGCGAGCGTCATGATCCGGCGCAGGCCTTCGCCCGTCATCAACACGAGGTCGTCGAATGGCCTGTCGATGGCGCGTCGGACCCAGGCTTCGACCGGTGCGGGATCCGGCGCATCGTGAATGGTGAACATCGGGCACTGCACGACCTCGGCGCCTTGCTCGGCGAGAAGCTTCGAAAACTGCGCCTCCTCGCGCGTCTCCAGGATGAGGATGCGGGTGCCGTTCAAGCGATCGGCCATAGGCGTGCTCCGGTCAGTCAAATCGCAATGGTACGTTCATCCTGACTCCGCGCTTGGGATTGGCGCAAGGGCGGCGTCGGTGCTAGAGGAGGCCGCAAATCGCAGCTAGTTCCGCGGGCCTTTGCCCAAACCTTCATCAAGAGACATGCCCGATCATCAATATGTCCTGACCCTGTCCTGTCCGGATCGCCCGGGCATCGTGTCGGCTGTGTCGACGTTCCTCGCCCACAATGGACAGAACATTCTGGACGCCCAGCAGTTCGACGATGTCGAGACCAAAAAGTTCTTCATGCGCGTGGTCTTCACCGCGGCCGATCTCGCCGTGGAGCTGTCGGCGCTCCAGACCGGCTTTGCGGCAATCGCCGAACGTTTCAGCATGGAATGGCAGATGCGCGACCGCGCCGCGCACCGCAAGGTCATGCTGTTGGTGTCGAGGTCCGACCACTGCCTGGTCGACATCCTCTATCGCTGGCGCACCGGCGAATTGCCGATGATTCCCACCGCGATCGTCTCCAACCATGCGCGCGAGGTCTATGCCGGGCTCGATTTCGGCGGCATTCCGTTCCACCATCTGCCGGTGACCAAGGAGACCAAGCGCGAGCAGGAGGCGCAGATCCTCGACCTCGTCGCCAGCACAGGCACCGATCTCGTCGTGCTCGCCCGCTACATGCAGATCCTGTCGGACGATCTCTCGGCAAAACTGTCGGGGCGCTGTATCAACATTCACCACTCGTTCCTGCCGGGCTTCAAGGGTGCAAAGCCCTATCACCAGGCCCACGAGCGCGGCGTCAAGCTGATCGGCGCGACCGCGCATTACGTCACGCGTGATCTCGACGAGGGTCCGATCATCGACCAGGACGTCGAGCGCATCAGCCATCGCGATACGCCCGAAAACCTGGTCCGCAAGGGCCGCGACATCGAGCGCCGTGTGCTGGCCCGCGCGATCCGCTACCACCTCGACGACCGCGTCATCCTCAACGGCCGCAAGACGGTGGTGTTTGTGGATTGATGCGCCGTCATTCCGGGGCGCCTCAAAGAGGCGAACCCGGAATCTCGAGATTCTCAGGTGCGCAACTGCGCGCCATAGCCCGATGCTGACGCATCGCCCCGGAATGACCGCCTACCGCACCGCGCTGCCCGACGGAGATCCCGTCGCGCCCTTCTGCGCCTGCTCTTCCTTTTCGCGATCGGCCGCGGGCATTAGCCGCTTGCGTTCGCGCTCCTTCATGTAGGCGTCGTATTGCGGGGTGCCCGGCCGGGGCGGGGCATCCGCCGGCAGGCCGCCGGCCCATTGCGGGACGTAGTCGCCCATGCCGGCAGAGAGTCTTTCGTTGACGGTGCCACAGCCGGCCAGCCCCGCTGCAAGGGCAGCGAGGACGAGAACGGAACGAAGAATCTTGGGCATTGTATCGGTGCGCGCGCGTTCGGTCGTTGGACGCCGGACCGGGCCGGCGCGAGGAGAATAGCCTTCAACACGGTAAAAGAGACTTATTCGAGGTGGGTATTTTATTACCGAGGAGTGTCGATCAAGGCCTCGCTGAGGTACACATTCTGCAAAAGAGAGCGAAATCCTCCATCCACGCAGTCCGTCGCGCTTCTAGACTGCGGGCCGAGGCTCGCGAGGAAGTAGCGTGACCGCGGGCAACGGATTTCGTTGACAAGTCCATTTTATTTGTACAATCGTACAAATGGCGTCAATCTGGACGCTCTGGTCGCCGGCGTAATCGCGATGCCGCTTGCCGCCTTCGACAATCGGAGCGCGCGGCTTGCGCCGAATGGTCGCCAAACGTCCGATTGACAATAAGGGCGCGAAAGACGCCATGTGGCGCGGCGACATGGCGCGTGCGCGCTAAGGTAAAGGCAAGGACCGGGCACTCGGTTCGATGCACAAGAGGTCAGGAATGAAGGGGAGGGACATCTGATGTTCGAGCTCAAAACGTTTTCACGGACGGCAGTAGCGGCCGCCATCGCGGGCCTCGCCGCCATCGCGCCTGCGAAGGCGCAGGACGCCGTGAAGATCGGTCTGATTCTGCCGATGACCGGCGGCCAGGCCTCGACCGGCAAGCAGATCGAGAACGCGATCAAGCTCTACATGCAGCAGAAGGGCGACACCGTCGCCGGCAAGAAGATCGAGATCATCGTCAAGGATGACGCCGCGATTCCCGACAAGACGAAGACCGCCGCGCAGGAACTGATCGTCAACGACAAGGTCAATTTCATCGCCGGCTTCGGCGTGACGCCCGCCGCGCTCGCGGCGGCGCCGCTCGCAACGCAGGCCAAGATTCCGGAAGTCGTCATGGCGGCCGGCACCTCCATCATCACCGAGCGTTCGCCCTACATCGTGCGAACCAGCTTCACGCTTGCGCAGTCCTCGACCATCATCGGCGATTGGGCGGTCAAGAACGGCATCAAGAAGGTGGCAACGCTGACCTCGGACTACGCGCCGGGTAATGACGCGCTGAACTTCTTCAAGCAGAATTTCACCGCCGGTGGCGGCGAGGTGGTCGAAGAGGTCAAGGTGCCGCTGCAAAACCCCGACTTCGCGCCGTTCCTCCAGCGCATGAAAGACGCCAAGCCTGACGCGATCTTCGTGTTCGTGCCGGCCGGCCAGGGCGGCAACTTCATGAAGCAGTATGCCGAGCGTGGTCTCGACAAGGCCGGCATCAAAGTAATCGGACCGGGCGATGTCACTGACGACGACCTGCTCAACAACATGGGCGACGCCGTGCTCGGCACGGTCACCGCGCATCTCTACTCCGCGGCGCATCCCTCGCAGATGAACAAGGATTTTGTTGCCGCTTACAAGAAAGCCTTCGGCAACCGTCCGGGCTTCATGGCGGTGAGCGGCTATGACGGCATCCACCTGATCTACGAAGCGCTCAAGAAGACGGGCGGAGACACCAACGGCGACAAGCTGATCGAAGCCATGAAGGGACAGAAGTGGGAGAGCCCGCGCGGCCCGATCTCGATCGATCCCGAGACCCGCGACATCGTGCAGAACATCTACATCCGTAAAGTCGAGAAGGTCGACGGCGAGCTCTACAATGTCGAGTTCGCGACCTTCGAGGCCGTCAAGGATCTCGGTAAGACCAAGAAGTGATGCGCTCTTCTAAACCTCTCCCGCTTGCGGGAGAGCGTAGGCCACCTTTGGTGGCCGTCCTTTAAGAGTCGCCGAGGCGAAGCCTCGGCTATCGCGAAGTGCAGGGTGAGGGCTCTTTTCAAGTCGGGGATTGTCCCGTTGCCGAGATACCCTCTCCCCAGCCCTCTCCCGCAAGCGGGAGAGGAGCAGAGCAGCCTACTCCGCTAGACCTGATACTTTTTCGACAACGATCTGCTCCCGATGACCGCAATCCTCACCAACCTGTTCGATGGCGTTGCCTACGGCATGCTGCTGTTCGTGCTCGCTTGCGGGCTTGCAGTCACGCTCGGCCTGATGAACTTCGTCAATCTTGCCCATGGCGCCTTCGCGATGGCCGGGGGCTATATCTGCATGGTGCTGGTCAACCGGATGGGCTGGCCGTTCTTCGCCGCCCTGCCGCTCGCCTTCGTCTCCGCGGCCGCGATCGGCATTGCGCTCGAACGCACGCTCTACCGCCACCTCTATGCGCGCAGCCATCTCGACCAGGTTCTGTTCACCATCGGCCTGACCTTCATGTCGGTCGCGGCCGTCGACTACATCCAGGGATCCTCGCGCGTCTTCATCAATTTGCCGGCCGCGCTCCAGGGCCAGTTCGACGTGTTCGGCGTCGGCATCGGCCGCTACCGGCTGATGATCATTGTGATCTGCGGCTTGCTCACCATCGCTTTGCAGATGGTGCTGGCCAAGACCCGCTTCGGCAGCCGCCTGCGCGCCGCCGTTGACGATCCGCGCGCCGCCAGCGGCCTCGGCATCAACGTGCCGCAAGTGTTCGCGTTCACCTTTGCCTTTGGTTGCGGGCTCGCCGGCCTCGGCGGCGCGCTGAGCGCCGAGATCCTCGGCCTCGATCCGTACTTTCCGCTGAAGTTCATGATCTACTTCCTGATCGTGGTCACCGTCGGCGGCTCGTCCTCGATCACAGGGCCGTTCCTGGCCTCGCTCCTGCTCGGCATCGGCGACGTCGCCGGCAAATATTACGTGCCGAAGATGGGCCCCTTCGTGATCTACACCATGATGATCGTGATCCTGATCTGGCGCCCGAACGGCTTGTTCGGCCGCACGGCCGCGCGTTGAGTTTGCCGATGAGCGCCTCCTCCGACGTCGGTTGTCACGCCCAGCGCCAGGCGCGCTGGCACTTTGGCGAAATCGCCTTCTGGCTCACCGTGCTGGCCTGCGGCTTCGCCTTTCCCACGCGCTATCTGATCATGACAGACATCCTGCGGCTGGCGCTGTTCACGATGTCGCTCGATCTCATCCTCGGCTATGCCGGCATCGTCTCGCTCGGCCATGCCGCGTTCTTCGGCGTCGGGGCCTATGCGGCGGGACTCCTCGCGCTGCACGGCATCATCAAAGAGCCCGTGCTGGCGCTCGTCGCCTCCGGCCTTGCCGCGATGGTGCTCGGCTTTGCCACCAGCTTCCTGGTGATCCGCGGCGTTGACCTGACCCGACTGATGGTGACGCTCGGCATCGCCCTGCTGCTGGAAGCGGTGGCGGAGCGCTTCTCCAATATCACGGGTGGCACCGACGGCCTGCAAGGCATCGAGATGCAGCCGATCTTCGGCGAGATCCCGTTCGACATGTTCGGCAAAGCCGGCTTCTTCTACTCACTGGCTGTGCTGTTCCTCCTGTTCCTGTTCGCGCGCCGCGTCGTGCATTCGCCGTTCGGCCTGTCGCTACGTGCGATCAAGAACAATCCGCTGCGGGCCGCCGCGATCGGCATTCCGGTCAACCGTCGCCTGATCGCGATCTACACGTTGGCGGCGTTCTATGCCGGCATCGCAGGCGCACTGTTCACCCAGACCACCGCGATCGCCTCGCTCGACGTGTTTGCGTTCGAGCGCTCCGCCGATCTGATGCTGGTGCTCGTGATCGGCGGCACCGGCTACCTCTATGGCGGGCTGATCGGCGCGGTCGTGTTCCGCATGCTCCAGGAATTGTTCTCGACCATCACCCCGCAATATTGGCAGTTCTGGATCGGCCTCGTGCTGGTCCTGATCGTGCTGATCGGCCGCCAGCGCCTGCACCGCTGGGTACTTTATGTGCCGAACCTGATCATCAAGCAGGTGGCTGGGCGCAAGGTCGTTGTCGCTGTGCCGGAGAGCGACGCATGACCATCGCGCTCGAAACGAAGAATCTCGAAAAGCAGTTCGGCGGTCTGCGGGTCACCCGCGACCTGTCGCTCAAGGTCGAGCAGGGCGCCCGTCACGCGCTGATCGGCCCCAATGGCGCGGGCAAGACCACCGTCATCAACCAGCTCACCGGCGTGCTCAAGCCGAACTCGGGTCGCATCCTGCTCGAAGGCCAGGACGTCACGGATCTGCCCGTGCACAAGCGCGTGCTGCGCGGCCTGTCGCGCACCTTCCAGATCAATCAGCTCTATCCCGACCTGACCCCGCTCGAAACCATCGGCCTTGCCGTCTCCGAGCGCCTTGGCCATGGCGGCGACTGGTGGCGGCGGATGGGCACTCGCAGCGACGTCAATGGCGAGATAGGCGATCTGCTCACGCGCTTCCATCTGCTTGACGTCATGAACGAGCAGACCGTGACGCTGCCTTACGGCAAGCAGCGCCTGCTCGAGATTGCAGTCGCAATCGCGGCCAAGCCGCGCGTGCTGCTGCTGGACGAGCCTGCCGCCGGCGTGCCCGAGAGCGAGCGCCACGACATTCTGACGGTCGTCGGCGCGCTGCCGCGCGACGTCACCGTGCTGCTGATCGAGCACGACATGGACCTCGTGTTCTCCTTTGCCGACCGTATCTCGGTGCTGGTCTCGGGCGCGCTGCTCACGGAGGGGCCGCCCGAACAGGTCGCGCGCAATCCGCAGGTCAAGGCAGTCTATCTCGGCGAGGAGGCGGTCAATGTCTGACTTGCTCGCGATCGACGCGCTTCGCGCCGGCTATGGCGAAGCCGTGGTGCTGCCCAACATGTCCTTGCGCCTCGCCGAGGGGCAGGTGCTGGCGCTGCTGGGCCGCAACGGCACCGGCAAGACCACGCTGATCAATTCCATCGTCGGCGTCACCCGCCGCTTCTCCGGCTCCATCGCGCTCGCCGGGGTCGACGTCACGGCCATGCGGCCGGACCAGCGCGCGCGCGCCGGCATTGGCTGGGTGCCGCAGGAGCGCAACATCTTCCGCTCGCTCACGGTCGAGGAGAACATGACCGCGGTGGCCCAGCCTGGCCCCTGGACGGTCGAGAAGGTCTACCAGATGTTCCCGCGGTTGAAGGAGCGGCGGACGAACTTTGGCAACCAGCTCTCCGGCGGCGAGCAGCAGATGCTCGCGATCGGCCGCGCGCTCACCCTCAACCCGAAGGTCCTGCTGCTGGACGAGCCGACTGAGGGGCTTGCCCCCATCATCGTTGAGGAGCTCCTGAAAGCAATCGGGACCATTACCCGGGCGGGCGGCATCTGCTCGATCATCGTCGAGCAGAATGCGCAAAAGATTCTGGGGCTGGCCGACCGCGTTGTGATATTGGAGCGCGGAACGATCGTCCACGACGCCCCGAGCGCCGCGCTGAAGGCCGACCCCTCGGTCCTGGAGCGTCACCTCGGCGTCGCCGGGGCGGCGGCCCACTAACTTGTCCGACGCGTTTTCTTAACGTGAACCGGTAGCCACTTCGCTTGAAAACGCGATAGAAAATATCCCGGGAGTAACAAATGCAGCGAACCAAAGCCCCCTTCCGCGCCGACGAGGTCGGCAGCCTTCTGCGTCCGGCCAAGATCAAGGAAGCGCGCAGCCGTCTCGAGAAGGGCGAGATCTCGGCCGACGATCTGCGCAAGATCGAGGACATGGAGATCGAGAAGGTCGTGCACAAGCAGGCTTCGATCGGGCTCAAGCTCGCGACCGACGGCGAATTCCGCCGCTCCTGGTGGCATTTCGACTTCCTGGCCAAGCTCACCGGCTGCGAACTGTTCCACCCCGACACCGGCATCCAGTTTGCGGGCGTGGAGACGCGCCATGATGCGGTTCGTGTGGTCGGCAGGCTCGACTTCCCCGACAACCACCCGATGCTGGATCATTTCCGCTTCCTGAAGAAGTATGCCGACCAGGCCCACGTCACCGCCAAGATGACGATCCCGTCGCCGGCAGTGCTGCATTTCCGCGGCGGCCGCAAGTCGATCTCCAAGGAGGTCTATCCCGATCTCGACGCCTTCTACGAGGACCTCGGCAAGACCTACCGCAAGGCGGTGAAGGCGTTCTACGACGCCGGCTGCCGCTATCTCCAGTTCGACGATACCGTCTGGGCCTATCTCTGCTCGCAGGACGAGTTGCAGAAGGCGCGCGAGCGCGGCGACAATCCGGACGGCCTCCAGCAGATCTATGCTCGCATCATCAACTACGCGCTGGCCGAGAAGCCCGCCGACATGGTGGTGACGACGCATGTCTGCCGCGGCAATTTCCGCTCGACCTGGATCTCTTCGGGCGGCTACGAGCCGGTTGCCGAGACCATGCTCGCTGGTACCAATTACGACGGCTATTTCCTCGAATACGACAGTGACCGCGCCGGCGGCTTCGAGCCGCTGCGCTTCCTGCCCAAGGGCAACAAGGTCGTCGTGGTCGGTGTCATCACCTCGAAGTTCGGCGAGCTCGAGAAGAAGGACGACATCAAGCGCCGCCTGGAAGAAGCCGCCAAGTTCGCCCCGCTGGAGCAGCTCGCGCTGTCGCCGCAATGCGGCTTCGCCTCGACCGAGGAGGGCAACATCCTCTCCGAGGAAGAGCAATGGGCCAAGCTCAGCCTTGCGGTCGAGATCGCCAAGGAAGTGTGGGGCCAGTAACCCCATTAGCTCCGCTGTCATTCCCCGAAGGCGGGGAATTCAGTACGCCGCGGCTTCTCCGTATCTCTGGCTATCTCTGCAATACTGGATCGCCCGGTCAAGGCCGGGCGATGACAGCTGAGTTGGGCGATAGCGCGTCGTCACTTCGCCGCCAGGTCGACCTCGACCAGCAGACGAGGAATTCGACGACGGCACCTGCTTGTTCTTCGTGATCGAGACCACCTCGGCCCGAACGAGAACGCCGACTTCGGGTCGACCCTGATTGACCTGTCGTAATCGGCAATGGCCTTGGCATAGTCACGCTTGCCGCGCCAGGCATTGCCTGCCGCGATTGTGAAAGATGATGCCGCTGGGCGGGCCGTGCTTCAGCGCGTCCCCGAAATCCGTGATCGCGATCTCGTACTTGCCTTTGTCGTAATAGGCCGATCCCCGCAAGCTGTAGACCGCCAGGCGGCTGGAGCCGATCGCTTCCGTGGCGTCGGCGACGAACTTGACCTAGTCGCCCTTCTTGTTCACGCGGCCGTACGCCAGAAGTCTCGCCCTGAACACTTTCAGCGCGATGATCCTGGTGCGGCGTCGACCATCTGGTCTGCCGGCGTCGTCTCGCTCGTGCAGAGTGACCGAGCTGATTGCGCGCCTGCCCCAAGGCGGGCACGGACCACGGCGCAAGTGTGAGCAGGCAGAGCGCGACGAGCAGGGGCGCACGGCGATGGTCTCGTGAGAGAGGGAGCGCTTGTTTGTTGTCCAGCCGGGCGCAGGGGCTCACGGCTTTTGCCCTGGCGCACACGGCAAACCGAGGCGGCTCGATCTGCTATTCCCCAAGTGGGCAGAATTTGCTAGGGTGTGTGACCCACCCCGTCTGCCCAACGCTTTCCCACTGATGAAGAACGACGAAATCCTGAGCCAGATCACCGAGTTCTGCCGCAAGGCGGATATGGCAGAATCGACCTTCGGCCGCCGCGCGGTGAACGATGGGAAGCTGGTGCACCGCCTGCGCGAGGGCAAGCGCATCACCATCGACACGCTGGAGCGGATCCAGGCCTATATGGCCGCATCGATGGCCGGCGGCGTGCCGCCGCCGCGGGGACTTCAGGTGCCACCGGAAAAACGCGACCCGCGCGGCAATTTCCGTTTCTTCGAGAACCGCCAGAAATACCTGCTGTTCGTCCACACCTGCAGCGAGAAGCGGGTGATCGCGGACAGGGTTGCCCTGGAGCTAAGCTCCATCCACCCGCGCCCGCCGGCGCTGCGCCTGTTCGACGCCGGCGTCGGCGACGGCACGGTGCTGGCGCGGGTGCTGCGCGCAACGCACCAGCGCTTTCCGCACATGCCGTTCTATGTCGCGGGCAAGGAGCTCAGCCTCGAGGACCTGCGCCTGACGCTGGAGAAGGTGCCGGACCGCATTTTCGAGCATCCGGCGTCGGTGTTCGTCTTCACCAACATGTTCTACGCCGAGGCGCCCTGGCTCACGCCGGCATCGCCTGCGGCGGCGGCGGCCACCGTCTGGCACGAAGTGCCGCTCCGCGGCGCCTCATCGGGCGAGTTCGAGCAGCAGATCGCGGAGCTGAGGCCATTTTTGGAGCAGAATTGGCGCGCTGCGATTAGCCCGCGCACGGCTATGCCGCTCTATGAGCGACCCGTCGTCCTCGTGCTCTATCGCGAGGACCATAGGTTCCTGTTGGATTCGACCATCCCGCGGCCGGGACAGGCCGAGGCCAATTTCGACCTCGTCATCGCATCTCAGCCCTACCGGGCCCTGTCCTCGGTCAATTTCAGGGCCAAGCGGATCATTGCACCGCTGGCGCGGGCGCTCCGGCCTGGCGGCCGGCTGATCGGAATTCACTCCCACGGCCAGGATCCGGGCATGGAAATGATCCAGGCGATCTGGCCTGGAGAAAATCCTTTCTCAGTCAGCCGTCATGAGCTACTGCGTGCAGTGAAGTATGAACTTGGATCAGTGGGCCGCGACTTAAATTTTAATGCCTACGCGGATAACCGTTCGATCTTCAGGTATGATATGGAAGCGCTGCCCAACGAGGTCACCGGCACCATCGGCACCTCGACGGCCTTTGCAGCGTGGAATGCGGCGGTGTATGTCGCTCAGATTGAGGACGACCGGTTGACTGAAATGACTCAAAACGGCCGCACTCTGGATGCCGCCAGGGACGTGCTGCGAAAGTACAATGGGCTCTGGTTTCTCGACGAATCCTACGTCATCTCGCGTCGGCGTGATTGACATCATCAAAAGTAAACATCGCAAACGCCCGCCGGCTAATGGCGGAACAAGGGGTTACTGATGCGCGCGTCCTATCTCTTCACCAGTGAGTCCGTGTCCGAGGGTCATCCGGACAAGGTCTGCGACCGGATCTCCGATGAGATTGTCGACCTGTTCTATCGTGAAGGGCCGAAGGCGGGCATCGACCCCTGGCAGATTCGCGCCGCCTGCGAGACGCTGGCCACCACCAACAAGGTGGTGATCGCCGGCGAGACCCGCGGTCCGAAGTCGGTGACAAACGAGCAGATCGAGAGCGTCGTCCGCGGCGCGATCAAGGACATCGGCTACGAGCAGGACGGCTTCCACTGGAAGACCTGCGACATCGAGATCCTCTTGCATCCGCAATCGGCCGACATCGCGCAGGGCGTCGACGCGCTGCAGCCGGGCGAGGTCAAGGAAGAAGGCGCGGGCGACCAGGGCATCATGTTCGGCTACGCCACCAACGAGACGCCCGACCTGATGCCGGCGCCGATCTTCTACGCCCACAAGATCCTCCGCCTCATCTCCGAAGCGCGCCACTCCGGCCGCGAGAAGGTGCTGGGCCCGGATTCCAAGAGCCAGGTCACCGTGCAATACGAGAACGGCAAGCCGGTCGGCGTGCGCGAGATCGTGGTGTCGCACCAGCATCTGGTCGAGGATCTCACCTCCAAGCAGGTGCGCGACATCGTCGAGCCCTATGTGCGCGAGGCGCTGCCGAAGGACTGGATCACGCCGAAGACGATCTGGCACATCAACCCGACCGGCAAGTTCTACATCGGCGGCCCCGACGGCGACTCCGGCCTGACCGGCCGCAAGATCATCGTCGACACCTATGGCGGCGCGGCCCCGCATGGCGGCGGCGCGTTCTCCGGCAAGGATCCGACCAAGGTCGACCGCTCCGCGGCCTATGCCGCGCGCTATGTCGCCAAGAACGTCGTTGCCGCCGGTCTTGCCGACCGCTGCACGCTCCAGCTCGCCTATGCCATCGGCGTGGCACGTCCGCTGTCGATCTACATCGACACCCACGGCACCGGTAAGGTATCGGAGGACCAGCTCGAGAAGGCCGTCGCTAAAGCGATGGATCTCACGCCGCGCGGCATCCGCAGCCATCTCGACCTCAACCGCCCGATCTACGCGCGCACCTCGGCCTACGGGCATTTCGGCCGCACGCCCGACAATGAGGGCGGCTTCTCCTGGGAGAAGACCGACCTCGTCGAGCCGCTCAAGCGCGCGCTCTAGTTTTACGCCTCATCCTGGGCGCGCCCGCAACGCGAGCGAAGCCGGGAACCTTATCCATCACATCGAGATGCCGGGTCCGCCTCTTTGGGCGACCCGGAAGGACGAGTTCAACAAACAGGACACCCGCAATGAACGCGAAGCCCGGCTTCACCGATTACATCGTCAAGGACATTTCGCTGGCCGATTTCGGCCGCAAGGAAATCTCGCTCGCCGAGACCGAGATGCCCGGCCTGATGGCCACCCGCGAGGAGTACGGCCCGAAGCAGCCGCTCAAGGGCGCGCGCATCGCAGGCTCCTTGCACATGACGATCCAGACCGCGGTGCTGATCGAGACGCTGGCCGCGCTCGGCGCCGACATCCGCTGGGTCTCCTGCAACATCTATTCGACCCAGGACCACGCCGCCGCCGCGATCGCGGCCGCCGGCATTCCCGTCTTCGCCGTCAAGGGCGAGACGCTGACCGAGTACTGGGACTACACCGCAAAATTGTTCGACTGGCATGGCGGCGGCACGCCCAACATGATCCTCGATGACGGCGGCGACGCCACCATGCTGGTGCATGCCGGCGTCCGCGCCGAGAACGGCGACACCGCCTTCCTCGACAAGCCTGCTTCGGAGGAAGAGGAGATCTTCTATGCGCTGGTCAAGCGCCTGCTGAAGGAAAAGCCCAAGGGCTACTTTGGCGAGATCGCCAAGAATATCAAGGGCGTCTCGGAAGAGACGACGACGGGCGTGCATCGCCTCTACGAGATGGCCAACAAGGGCACGCTGCTGTTCCCGGCGATCAACGTCAACGACAGCGTCACCAAGTCGAAGTTCGACAACCTGTATGGCTGCCGTGAATCACTGGTCGACGGCATCCGTCGCGGCACCGACGTGATGCTGTCGGGCAAGGTCGCCATGGTTGCGGGCTTCGGCGACGTCGGCAAGGGCTCGGCCGCTTCGCTCCGCCAGGCCGGCTGCCGCGTGATGGTTTCCGAAGTCGATCCGATCTGCGCGCTGCAGGCCGCGATGGAAGGCTACGAGGTCGTGACCATGGAAGACGCCGCGCCCCGCGCCGACATCTTCGTCACCGCCACCGGCAACAAGGACATCATCACCATCGAGCATATGCGCGCGATGAAGGATCGCGCCATCGTCTGCAACATCGGCCACTTCGACAACGAGATCCAGATCGCGTCGCTGCGTAACCTGAAATGGACCAACATCAAGCCGCAGGTCGACGAGATCGAATTCCCCGACAAGCACCGCATCATCCTGCTGTCGGAGGGCCGCCTCGTGAACCTCGGCAATGCGATGGGCCATCCGTCCTTCGTGATGTCGGCGTCGTTCACCAACCAGACGCTGGCGCAGATCGAGCTGTTCGCCAACAACAAGGACGGCAAGTACGAGAAGAAGGTCTACGTGCTGCCCAAGACGCTCGACGAGAAGGTCGCGCGCCTGCACCTCGCCAAGATCGGCGTCAAGCTCACCGAGCTGCGCAAGGACCAGGCCGACTACATCGGCGTGAAGCCGGAAGGACCGTACAAGTCGGACCACTACCGGTACTGATCTGACGTGATTGCGACACCAGGGCCCCGGAGCGATCCGGGGCCTATTTTTTGTGGTCGCCTCTGTGATACGCTCGCAGGTAGAGCCGCAACAAGTCCGCCACTTTTTGCAGCGGGCGGCCTTTTTTCCGATGTTCATTGTCAAAATGCATATGGAGGAAATGCGATGTCCAGCGAAGCCAACGTTCAGCTCTTGAAGGAAGCCTATCGCCAGTGGAACGACAGCAAGGGCCAAAGCGTCGACTATTGGTTCGACAACGTCATCGGCCCGCAGATCAAGTTCGATTCGATTCCCCGGGGAGCCGAGCCGGTACCTTTCGCCAGGCGTTATGACGACCGGACCGAGCTGCGCGGCTATTTCGACGGCCTGCTTGCTGACTGGAGCATGCAGTACTACACGATGAACGAATACGTTGCGCAGGGCGATGCCGTCGTTGCGCGCGGCGAATGCGCATGGACGAACAAGAAGACCGGAAAGGTCGCGCAGACGCCGAAGGTCGATTTCTGGCGCTTCAAGGACGGCAAGGCGGTCGAGTACCACGAGTTCTTCGATACCGCCTGCGTGGCCGCTGCTGCGGCCTGACGGTTGCAATTTGCCGCGGCGCTGCCATCCTCTGAGCGGGGAGAACCGCCGTGGCCGAAGCCAAAGAACATTTCGACGTGCTGATCGTCGGTGCCGGCCTGTCCGGCATTGGCGCGGGCTATCATTTGCAGACCAAGTGCCCGACGAAGAGCTACGTCATCCTGGAGGGACGCGACTGCATCGGCGGCACCTGGGACCTGTTCCGCTATCCCGGCATCCGATCCGACAGCGACATGTTCACGCTCGGCTATTCGTTCAAGCCGTGAACCGATCCCAAGGCGATCGCCGACGGGCCGCAAATCCTGAACTATGTGCGCGAGACGGCCGCCGAGAACGGCATCGAGAAGCACATCCGCTTCCGTCATCGCGTCAAGCGCGCATCGTGGTCGACGCCGGAGGCGCGCTGGACCGTCGAGGCCGAGCGCACAACAGGCGAGGGCGCAACCGAGTTCGTGCGCTTCACCTGCAATTTCCTGTTCATGTGCTCGGGCTATTACAAATACGAAGCGGGCTACACCCCGGAGTTCAATGGCACGGCGGATTTTCAGGGCCGCATCGTGCATCCGCAGAAATGGACTGAGGACATCGACTATTCGGGCAAGCGCGTCGTCGTGATAGGCTCGGGCGCGACGGCGGTGACGCTGGTGCCGGAGCTCGCCAAGAGGGCGGCGCAGGTCACCATGCTGCAGCGCTCGCCGACCTATGTGGTGTCGCGTCCCGCGCACGATGCCTTCGCCAACAAGCTGCGTCGTAATTTGCCGGCGCGGCTCGCTTATCACCTGATCCGCTGGCGCAATGTGATGTGGGGGACGTTTTTCTTCCAGCTCAGCCGGCGCCGGCCGGCCAAAGTGAAGGACCTCATCCTCAAGGGCGTCAGAAACGCGCTGGGGCCCGACTACGATGTCGCGACCCATTTCACGCCGCGCTACAATCCCTGGGACCAGCGGCTGTGCCTCGTGCCGAACGGCGACTTGTTCAAGGCGATCCGCGAGCAGCGCGCCTCGGTCGTCACCAATGAGATCGATACCTTCACGCGCGATGGCATCCGCCTGAAGGACGGCCGCGAACTTGCAGCCGACATCATCGTGACGGCGACTGGCTTGGTGCTCCAGGTCGTCGGCGGGCTCGAGATCAGCGTCGACGGCCGCGCCGTCGATTTCGCCAACACGCTGACTTACAGGGGCATGATGTATGCCGACGTGCCGAACATGGCCTCGGCGTTCGGTTACACTAACGCGTCGTGGACGCTGAAATGCGATCTCACCTGCGAATATGTCTGCCGGCTCATCAACTACATGGACCGGCACAATTTCCGTCAGTGCATGCCGCACAATGACGATGCCACGATCAGCGCCCAGCCGTCGCTCGACTTCAGTTCGGGTTATGTGCAGCGCTCGATCGCCAGGATGCCGAAGCAAGGCTCGAAGCGGCCGTGGCGGCTGTATCAGAACTACGCACTCGACATCGTCTCGCTGCGCTTCGGGCGGATCGACGACGGCGTGATGCGATATTCCTGACCCTGCCGGTGCTGCGGCGGGTGTCCCTTTCGAGGTGAGCGCGGTGGCGCGATCGCCGCCGGGTTGAGCCTGGCGCAGACCGCACGGTTAACGCCGGCTTAACCGATTGAGTCCTAGCCTGTCTCGGCCGGGGTTACTCGCAAGGCCGAGGTGAGCCCAATGGAAGCCCAGAGAATTGCGGTCGACGCCGTCGTCGCGCTGACCGATTGCGACCGCGACGCCGTCATCGCCTTCATCCGCCGTCTCTATCTCGCCGGCGTCACCGACCCCAAACGCCTGACCTTCAAAGGGCTCCAGGCGCTATCGCGGGCGTGACTGCGTCTCCGTCAGGTTCCATGCTCCCGCTCGCGCCAGTGTGAGTGCAACCCAGCGGTGAATATCTTGCCGCCCCGGTCGGGTCGGGATAGATGACGTCGCCGGCTGGGTCACTGGGGAACGGGGATATGCTGAAACAGCTTTTTGCGCCGCAACTTGTTATCCTTTATGTGCTGGTCGTCTCGACGATTTACGTCCACTTCCGCGGCAAGCAGCGGCTGCGCTTCGCGCGCCAGCTCGGCGACCACTCGACCTATCTCGCGCCCTACAATGTGTTGATGTATGTCGGCTCGGCCGTACCCAACAAGCCGGTGATCTCGGTCGATCAGTTTCCCGAGCTGAAGCTGCTGAGCGAGAACTGGGAGATCATCCGCGACGAGGCGGTGCGCCTGTTCGACGAAGGTTTTATTCGCGCGGCCGCCAACAACAACGACTGGGGCTTCTACTCTTTCTTCAAGAGCGGCTGGAAGCGGTTCTACCTGAAATGGTACGACGATTTCCTGCCGTCGGCGCGCACGCTCTGCCCGAAGACGGTGGAGCTGCTCAACTCGATCCCGAGCGTGCACGGCGCGATGTTCGCGATGCTGCCGCCGGGCGGCAAGCTCGGCGCCCATCGCGATCCGTTCGCGGGCTCGCTGCGCTATCACCTCGGCCTCGTCACGCCGAACTCGAACAAGTGCCGCATCCTGGTCGACGGTGTCGAATGCGTCTGGCGCGACGGCGAAGCCTTCATGTTCGACGAGACCTTCATCCACAGCGCGGAGAATGCGACCGACGTCAACCGCATTATCCTGTTCTGCGACGTCGAGCGGCCGATGAAGTTCGGCTTCATGACCGCCATCAACCGCTGGGTCAGCCACCACATCGTCAAGGCGTCGGCGACCCAGAACGTCGACGGCGAGAATGTCGGCGTGCTCAACAAGGTGTTCGGCAAGCTCTACGAGATCCATCTCGCCAGCCGCAAGGTCAAGGAATGGAACCGCAACGTCTACTACGCGCTGAAATATTCGCTGACCGCGCTGATCCTCGGCCTCATCGTGCTGTCGGCTCTGCGGTGATCAGGGCGTCGCGATGAGCCCCTTGCCGGTCGCGAATACGGACATCGTGCAGTTCTTCCGCCACTGGCTGGAAAGTTTTGCCGGCTATGTCCGGGAGGTTGATTACGCTTCGGCGCGGCCGCTCTTCCATCCGGACGTGCTTGCCTTCGGCACGCATAACGACGTCATCCCTGGTCTTGATCAGTGGGTCTCGACGCAGTGGAATAACGTCTGGCCCAAGACGACCGATTTTCATTTCGTGCTCGATCAGACCTCGATCCTGGCATCCGCCGATGGCACGATGGCGACTGTGATCGCGCCATGGGCAAGCACGGGCTATCATCCCGATGGCAGCCCGTTTCCACGCCCCGGCCGGGCCACGATGGTGTTTGCCAGGAATGGCGAAACGTGGCTGTGCGTGCATTCCCACATGTCGCTCAATCGCGGTGTGCCGCAGGCAAGCCACGCCAATCGGCCCGTGAAGGCTTGGTAGCGCCAAAGCCATCCGGCAGCGTGCGCCGCGGCTTTATTGGCCGACTAAAGTTTTACACTCTCGTTCCACCTCGGCCGGAACCCTTGGAACCTGATCTCGTTTGTTCCTCAAGGAACAACCGGTGAAAAATACGCAACCGGGGGGCTGTCCGGAGGAAACGCTCCCATGGCAACACTCGGCCTTGACGCCACCCGACTTACTCCATCCGAGCATCAGCGCCAGCTTCGTCGCGCGGTGATCGCGTCCACGGTAGGGACCGCGATCGAATGGTATGATTTCTTTCTCTACAGCACCGTCACCGGTCTGGTTTTCGCAAAGCTGTTCTTTCCGCAGTCCGACCCCTGGGTTGGCACGCTGGAGGCGTTTGCGATCTACGCAGTCGGCTTCATCGCGCGCCCGATCGGCGCGGCAATCTTTGGTCACTATGGCGACCGCATCGGCCGCAAGTCGACGCTGATCGCGACGCTGCTCTTGATGGGACTGGCGACCGCCGCGGTGGCCGTGGTGCCGACCTATGCGAGCATCGGCATCTGGGGCGCCGTGATCCTGACCGTGCTGCGATTCATTCAGGGCGTCGGCGTTGGCGGCGAGTGGGGCGGCTCGGTGCTGATGTCGATGGAATGGGCCCGCAGCGACCGATCCCGAGGATTGATCGCGTCATGGCCGCAATTCGGCGTGCCCTGCGGTCTGTTCCTCGCTAATCTCGCCGTGCTGGCGTTCAGCCAGATGGCGGGCGATCAGTTCCTGGCGTGGGGCTGGCGCATTCCATTCGCGCTCAGCATCATCCTGGTCGGCGTCGGCCTTTATATCCGGCTCGGCATCCTCGAAACGCCGGTGTTCTCAAAGCTCGTGGCCGAACGTCAGGTGGACCGCACGCCGATGCTGACCGTGATCCGGGAGTATCCGAAGGAGATTCTGCTGTCCGCCTTTGCGCGCATGTCGGAGCAGGCGCCGTTCTACATCTTCACAGCCTTCGTCTTTTCCTATGGCATCGGCACCTTGCATGTCTCGCGCGACTTCCTGCTGACCGCGGTGCTCTCGGCCTCGGTGCTGTCGTTCGTCTCGATCCCGCTGTGCGGACATATCTCCGATCAGATCGGCCGCAAGAACATGTACATGATCGGCGCTGCCGTGACGGGCATCTTCGGCTTCGTCTATTTCGCGATGCTCAACACCGGATCGGCAACCATCATCTTCCTCGCGATCATCCTGTCGCTGATTCCGCACGACATGCAGTACGGCCCGCAAGCCGCCTTGATCGCCGAGAGCTTTACCGGACGCCTGCGCTACAGCGGCTCGTCGCTTGGCTATCAACTCGCATCCGTGATTGCCGGCGGCCCGGCGCCGCTGATCGCAACCTGGCTGTTCGGCACGTTCCACTCGGCGACCGCGATCGCAATCTACATCGCGATTTGCGCTGTCGTGACGCTGGCCGCGACCGCGATGATGACCGATTACACCGGGAAGGACATCAACGTGGCCGGCGCGCATGAGCGGCGAACTTGAGCGCGTAAAAGCCCCGGACGCGACGTCCGGGGCTTTGCGTTTTCCTTGATTTGAGCTCAGCCTATTCTGGCTGGCCGATCGCGACCTTCAACGTGCCGATGCCGTCGACGCCGCATTCGAGCTTGTCGCCTACCTGGAGCTGCGACACGCCGGCCGGCGTGCCCGTCATGATGATGTCGCCGGCGGCGAGCTTCACCTGCTGCGAGAGCTGCCAGATGATTTCGGGCACGTTCCAGATCAACTCGGTGAGGTCGCCCTTCTGCGCTTCCTTGCCGTTGACCGTGAGCCAGATCTTGCCCTTGGCGGGGTGGCCGATCTTCGATGCCGGCTGAATCGCGGAGCACGGGGCGGAGCCGTCGAACGACTTGCCGATCTCCCACGGCCGCTCCTTCTTGCGCGAGGCGATCTGGAGGTCGCGGCGGGTGAGGTCGATGCCGACTGCGTAGCCGTAGACGTGGTCGAGCGCCTTGTCGGCAGGGATGTTCAGCCCACCGCTCTTCATCGCGACGACCAGCTCGACCTCGTGATGCAGATCCTTGGTCAGGGGCGGATAGGCAATGGTGGCGCCATCAGGCACCAGCATGTCGGCGTGCTTGGCGAAGAAGAACGGCGGGGCGCGCTCGTCATTGCCCATCTCGCGGATGTGCTCGAGATAATTGCGACCGACACACCAGATGCGGCGCACCGGATAGCGGCCGCTCTCACCGACGACGGGAAGCGAAGCCTGGGGCGGAAGCGGAATCACGTAGGAGGCGGCGTTCATGGAGCGGGTCTCGCGGCTCTTGAGGTTGACAAGGAACTCTATGCGGTTGCGCTGATCGGCGCCAGAGCGCCGGAATGGTGATGCTGCAGGCGGAAGAACGACGCATAGCGCCCGCCGCGGCGCAGCAGATCGTCGTGCCGGCCGTGCTCGACGATCTCGCCGCCCTCGACCACCAGGATGCGGTCTGCGTGCATGATGGTGTGCAGGCGGTGCGCGATCACGATGGTGGTGCGGTTCTGGCAGAGATGCTCGATCGCCTCCTGCACTTGCCGCTCGGACTCCGAATCGAGCGCGGCGGTGGCTTCGTCCAAGAGGATGATCGGCGCGTTCTTGATCAACGCACGCGCCACCGCGATGCGCTGGCGCTGGCCGCCCGACAGCTGCGTGCCGTGCTCGCCGACGGGCGTGTCGTAGCCGAGCGGGAAACCCATGATGAAATCATGTGCGCAGGCCGCTTTTGCGGCCTCGATGATTTCCTGTTCGCTCGCGCCCGGCCTTCCGAAGGCGATATTGCTGCGGATGGTGTCGCGGAACAGATAGACGTCCTGGCCGACATAGGCGGTCTGGGCTCGGAGTGATTTTCGCGACACTGACGAGATCGACTGCCCGTCGATCACGATCTCGCCTTGCGTCACCTCGTGGAAGCGCAAGAGCAGCGCCAGCACGGTCGACTTGCCGCCGCCGGACGGGCCGACCAGCGCGGTGACCTTGCCCGGCTCGGCGACGAAGCTCATGCGGTTGAGCACGCTCTCGCCTGAGCGATAGGAGAAGCTCACGTCGCGCAGCTCGATGCGGGCATCTGACAGCTTCAGCGCCGGCTTGTCGTCATCGGACTGCTCGCTCGCCGGACTGTCGACGACCTCGAGCAGCATGCGCGCGCCGACCAACTGGCTGTTCAGGTCGATGTTGAGCCGCGCCAGCCGCTTGGCCGGCTCGGTCGCCATCAGGAATGCCGTCATGAAAGAGAAGAACGCGCCGGGCGTCGCATTGAGCGCGACCACGCTGTAGCCGCCATAGAGCAGGCAGCCGGCAACGGCGAATCCGCCTAGCATCTCCATCAGCGGATTGGAGCGGTTGGCGACGCGGGCCATCTTGTTGGCATTGCGCTCGACGATCGCGATGTTCTCGTCGATGCGCTTCTGCATGGTGTCTTCGAGCGTGAACGCCTTCACGGTGCGGATGCCCTGCAGCGATTCCTGCATGGTTTCCATGATATCGGCGGTGCCGGTGAACTGGTTATGCGCGAGACCCTTGATGCGCTTGACCAGCTTGCGCAGCACCAGCATCGCAGGTGGCACCGCGACGAGGCCGATGAACGACATCATCGGGTCCTGCCATACCATCACGCCGATCATAGCAAGCAGCATCAATAGGTCACGCCCGACGGCGTTGACCAGCATGTTGAGCACGTCGGTGATGGACTTGGCGCCGGCGGTCAGCCGCGCCAGAAATTCGGACGAATGCCGCTCGGAGAAGAAGCCGACGCTTTCGCGCATCAGCTTGGCGAAGAGCTGACGCTGGTTGGTAGCGAGGATGGCGTTGGAGATCTTGGTCAAGATCACCATGTGGCCGTAGGTCGCGACGCCCTTGATGAACAGCAGCACCACCGTGATGGCCGAAAACATCGCGATGCCTGGAATGTTCTTGTCGACATAGGCCTGATTGATGACCTGGCCGAGCACGTAGGTCGCGCCTGCGGTCGCGCCGGCGGCGAGCGCCATCAGCGCGAAGGCGACGAGGTAGCGCCTCCAGTAAACGACCCCTTGTTCCAAGACCAGGCGGCGAATCAACACCGCTGCTGCATAGGGGTCGTCAGTGATTTTCTTTGGGAACTGGGCCATCCGGTGTCCATTGACGGCGCGGGACAAAGCCTGCCCGTGCGTCAGGGATCGATGGGCCTCTGTGCCCGCTCGGCTACAGTTTTTCAAGCCCAATTAAGGGCTTGCGCTCGGGTTGATTCTAGGCCGAGACGGCGTGGCGGAGCTCGCCATGGCGCTCGCGGAACAGCTTGTCCTCCCATGCCAGAGCGTGCGCGGCGATGGTCTCGAGGTCATCATACTGTGGGTGCCAGTCGAGCAGGCCGCGGATGCGGCTGGTGTCGGCGACCATGGTCATGATGTCGCCAGGCCGGCGCGCGGCGTATTGCACGGCGAAGCTGCGGCCCGAAACCCGCCGCACCGCGTCGATGGTCTCCAGCACCGAATAGCCACGGCCATAGCCGCAATTGAGCGTCGTCGAGGCGCCGCCATTGCGCAAATAGGCCAGCGCCGAGCGATGCGCCTGCGAGAGGTCGGTCACGTGGATGAAATCGCGGATGCAGCTGCCGTCCGGGGTTGGATAGTCCGTGCCGAACACGTCGATCTTGGCGCGCTGGCCGGTCGCGGCTTCAACTGCGATCTTGAGCAGATGCGTGGCGCCGGCGGTGGCAAGGCCGATGCGCGCCTGCGGATCGGCGCCGGCGACGTTGAAGTAGCGCAAGGTCACATATTGCATGCCGTAGGCGGCAGCGACGTCATGCAGCATGATTTCGGTCATCAGCTTCGACGAGCCGTAAGGCGACAGCGGTCGCGTCGGCGCATGCTCGGGCACCGGCACCTGGTCAGGATCGCCGTAGACGGCGGCGGTCGAGGAGAAGATGAAGCGGCTGATGCCGCGCTTGACCGCGACGTTGAGCAGATTGCGCGAGGTCATGAAGTTGTTGCGATAATAGCCGAGCGGATCGCGCATCGAATCCGGCACGACGACCGAGCCCGCGAAATGGATGATGCTCTCGATGTCGTGCTGCGCGATCACGCCTTCGAGCAGGTTCTCGTCGCCGGCATCGCCGATGAACAGCGGCACGCCTTCCGGCAGATAGGTGGAAAAACCCGTGGAGAGATCGTCGATCACGACGACGTCCTCGCCGGCTTCCGCCAGCGCCAGGACCGTGTGACTTCCGATATAGCCGGCGCCGCCGGTGACTAGCACAGTCATGATCTCACCCGTCTTCGATCAACGCCTAAAACTACCGCCCGCGTGGTGAAGAGGGGGTATCGGCGCGGCTGAACTGGTCACTATGCTTAATGTTGCGTATAGGGATCTTTCGAAACGGAGCATGACGTGGCGAATTTCCCCGGCGATCTCGAAGTGATCGTGCCAAATCTGCACAGGCGCTATTCCGGGGTCACCGCGACCAATCGGATGGTGGCGCCGCGGCTCGCAAGGCTATTTCGCGCGGCCTGGTTCGGCTCCGATGCGCCGGCGGGGATCGGCCGCCTGAGCGCTGCGGATTTTCTGAAGCTATGGCGGCGCAAGGCGCCGCTGATCTGGCATGCGCGGCGCAACAACGAGATGATCGCCGGCGTCGCGTTGCGCGCGCTCGGCTGGCCCCTGAAGCTCGTGTTCACTTCGGCGGCGCAGCGGCATCACAGCTGGATCACGCGCTGGCTGATCCGGCGCATGGATGCGATCATCGCAACGAGCGACATCTCGGCATCCTTCCTGAAAGTGAAGGCAACCGTGATCCCGCATGGTGTCGACACCGACGTCTACGCACCGCCGACAGATCGCGCCGCGGCCTTCGCCGAAGCCGCGCTGCCCGGCCGCTACGCAATCGGCTGCTTCGGCCGCGTGCGCGCCCAGAAGGGCACCGACGTATTCGTCGATGCGATGTGCCGGCTGCTGCCGCGCCATCCGGATTTCTCCGCTGTGATCGTCGGCCAGGTCACGCCCGAGCAGACGCGCTTTGCCAACGACCTGAAGCAGCGCATCGAGACAGCCGGCCTGCAATCGCGCATCGTCATCACAGGCGAATTGCCGATCGAAGCGGTGCAGCGCTGGTATCAACGCTTGACGATCTACGCCTTCACCTCACGCAACGAAGGTTTTGGCCTGACGCTGATCGAAGCGATGGCGGCCGGCAGCGCCCTCGTCGCCGCACGCGCCGGCGCGGCCGAACTCGTGGTCGAGGATGGCGTGACCGGCGTGCTGGTGCCGCCGGGCGATGTCGATGCGCTGGTCGCCGCGCTGGAGCCGTTGATGCGAGATGTGGACGCCGCGACCGCGATGGGCGCGCGCGGGCGGGCGCGGGTGCTCGCAAAGTTCAGCCTGGATGCGGAGGCGGCGCGGATCGGCGAGATCTATCGGCCGCTGCTCTGAACCGGTTTTTTTCACGACGCCAAACAAAAAGCGCGAAAACAACCCCATGCACAGTAGCCGGGAGTAGCAAAATCAACGGGTTGGCCGCCGGCGCGATGTTTTGCGGATTTTTCGAATCGTGTTTGACTTGTCTGGCAAAAACACTGGCAGGATGTCATCATCGGCAATGGCCGGATCGCTCACGTCGTCGCCCGCGCTTCGGCTTCACTCAGCACCCGCTGCGCAATCGCGACCACCTCGCCCGCCGCGATGTCGCGCATGCAGCGGTGGTCGTTCATCTTGCAGATCGTGCTCTGGCAGGGCTGACAGGACAGCACGCTCTTGTTCTGAACCACGGTGGCGGCAAGGCCGTTCAGTGGGGCCCAGAGATAGGGGTCGGTTGGCCCGAAGATGCCCATGGTGGGCGTGCCCAGGGCGGCTGCGATGTGCATCAGGCCGGAATCGTTGGAGATCGCGACGCCGGCGGCGGCCATGGCCAGCACGCCGTTGCGCAGATCGTTGCCGGTGAGGTCTCGCACCCCCGCGCCGCCGGCCGCGACGATCTCCTGGGCGAGGCCTTTCTCGGCGGGGCCGCCGACCACCCAGACCTCCAGGCCGCGCTCGACCAGCAAACGGGCGGTCTCGGGATAGTAGGTCCAGCGTTTGGACACACCGACCGAGCCGGGGGCCAGCGCTACGGCTGCGCCGGCGCCGAGGCCATTGGCCTGCCGCCAGCGGGCGATCTCCTCGGCCGGGACCCGCAATTGCGGCACCGGCCATTCCGGAGGCAGTCGCGCGCCATCGGGCTGGGCGAGGGCGGCGTTCTTGTCGATGAAGCGCGGCAGCTTCTTCTCGCCCCAGCGCCAGCGGTTGAGCAGGCCGAACCGGAACTCGCCGACGAAGCCGACCCGTTCGGGAATGCCCGCCAGCGCGGGCGCGATGGCCGCCTTCCAGGTCCGGGGCAGCACCAAGGCGGTGCCGTAGTTCCGCTCGCGCAGGCGTTTTGCCAGGCTGAGCTGGCGGCCAATTGCGAGCCGGCCGCGCGGCAGGTCCCAAACGACGCCAGCACGCACGCCGGGCATGTAATCGACCAGCGGGGCGCACAGCGAGGTGGTCAGGAGATCGACCGGCCGGTTTGGCCATCGCTGATTTAGAACCCGCACGACGGTGTGATTCCGGACGAAATCGCCGATCCACATGTAGGGAATGATCAGGATCGGGCGCGTGTCGTCCCGGTCTGCAAGTTCACCAAGTTGCGAATTCTGATTCATTCTTAATACAATCGGGCGAGCTGATAAGGGCGCTCGGTTAGCCGCTCCCAGCCAGCAGGTAAAGCCGGCTGAGGAACGATCCCAAAACCGCTTACACTTTGGCAGATCATGCGCTACGGCAGGACCGGGCATTCAGAAAATCGGGCAGGTAGGTGGAATGTTGCTGGTGACCGGCGGGGCCGGTTTTATCGGATCGAACGTCGTCGCCGCGCTGAACCAGGCCGGCCGCAGCGACGTCGTGGTCTGCGATCTCCTCGGCTCTGACGGCAAATGGCGCAATCTCGCCAAGCGGCAGCTTGTGGATATCGTCCCGCCGGCCGAACTGGAGGGCTGGCTGAAGGGCCGCAAGCTCGACGCAATGATCCATCTTGGTGCGATTTCCGAGACCACCGCGACCGACGGCGATCTCGTGATCGAGACCAATTTCCGGCTCTCGATGCGCCTGTTGGACTGGTGCACGGCCAATGCGGTGCCGTTCATCTATGCCTCATCGGCCGCGACCTATGGCGATGGCGCGGATGGCTTTGACGACGATTCCTCGCTGCCGGCGCTGAAAAAGCTGCGGCCGATGAATCTGTACGGCTGGAGCAAGCACCTGTTCGACCTCGCTGTTGCCGAGCGCGTAGCGAGGGGCGACCGGCTCCCGCCGCAATGGGCGGGCCTGAAATTCTTCAACGTGTTCGGCCCCAACGAATACCACAAGGGCTCGATGATGAGCGTGCTGGCGCGCCGCTTCGATGAGGTGAAAGCGGGCCGCGTCGTGCAATTATTCAAGTCGCATCGCGAAGGCATTGCCGACGGCGACCAGCGCCGCGACTTCATCTATGTCGACGACGTCGTGCGCGTCGTCATGTGGCTGCTGGCGACGCCGTCGGTCTCCGGCCTCTTCAACGTCGGGACCGGCAAGGCGCGCAGTTTCAAGGACCTGATGTTGGCAGCCTATGCAGCCCTCGGCAAAAGCCCCAACATCGAATACATCGACATGCCCGAGGCGATCCGGGGCAGCTATCAATACTTCACCCAGAGCAAGGTCGATCGTCTCCACCGCGCCGGCTATAACGGTGGCTTCACGACGCTTGAGGACGCGGTCAAGGCCTATGTCGGGGATTATCTCGACCGGCCCGACCGCTTCCGCTGAGGCCCCAAGGACCTGAGGCCCAAAGATCATGCCGACACCCATCCTCGATTTCGATGCTCTCGCACAAGCCATCAGCGGCCGCACGGTGCTGTGCATCGGCGACATCATGCTGGACGAGTTCGTCTATGGCGAGGTGTCGCGAATCTCGCCGGAAGCGCCCGCGCCGGTGATCTCGGCACAGCGCAGCGAGATCCATATCGGCGGCGCCGGCAATGTCGCGCGCAACGTCGCCTCCCTCGGCGCGCGCTGCATCTTCGTCGGGCTCATCGGCGAGGACGATGCGGGCAGGCGGCTCGCCTCGGCGCTGGCGGAGTACGCCGGCATCGACAGCGTTCTGGTGAGCGACGCCTCGCGCCCGACCACGCGAAAAGTCCGCTTTGTTTCCGAGCATTTTTCCACGCACATGCTGCGTGCCGATTGGGAGCAGGCGGGGCCTGCCTCCGATGCGACCGAGACGAAGCTGATCGAGGCGATCCTGCCGCAGATCGCGCGCGCCGACGTCGTGCTGCTGTCCGACTACGCCAAGGGCGTGCTGACCGCACGCGTGATCCGCCACACCATCGACGCCGCGCGAAAGCTCGGCAAGCCCGTCATCGTCGACCCCAAGAGCCTGAACTGGGCGATTTATCGTGGCGCCACGCTGCTCACGCCCAACCGCAGGGAGTTTTCGGAGGCGACGCGGAGCCGCGCCGACAGCACGCAGAGCATCGCCGATGCCGGCGAGGACGTGATGCGGCTCGCCGATTGCGAGGCGATCCTGGTCACGCTGGGCGAGCACGGCATGACGCTGGTGCCGCGCAGCGGCGAGGCGGTCCATGTTCCGGCGTTCCCGGTGAAGGTGCGCGACGTCTCCGGTGCCGGCGACACCGTCGCCGCGGCGCTTGCGGTGTCGCTCGCAGCGGGCGCGGACTGGGACACGGCGCTGCGCATGGCCAATGCCGCCGCCGCCGTCGCCGTCGGCAAGCAGGGCACCGCCACCGTGAGCGCGGCCGAGCTGCGACGAAAGATCCTGCCCCACGCCTATCTCGCCGCCGAGGTGAAGATCGTGCTCGAGCCGGACGCGCTGGACGCGCAACTCGCCGAATGGGCGAGGCAGGGCCAGCGGGTCGGCTTCACCAATGGCTGTTTCGACATCCTCCACCCCGGCCACGTCAAGGTGCTGACCGCGGCGCGGGCCGCCTGTGACCGCCTGATCGTGGGTCTCAACAGCGACGCGTCGGTGCGGCGGCTGAAGGGCGCCGATCGTCCGGTCCAGGACGAGCGCGCGCGTGCCGAGGTGCTGGCCGCGCTCGAGGCCGTCGATCTCGTCGTCATCTTCGAGGAGGACACGCCGATCGAGCTGATCACCAAGATCAAGCCGGCTGTGCTGGTGAAGGGCGGCGACTATACCCGCGAGCAGGTGGTCGGCCACGAGATCGTCGAGGCCACGGGCGGGACGGTCGTGCTGGTCGACATCCTCCAGGGCTTCAGCACCACCGCGCTGGTGCATCGCGCGCGGGGAGGGAGCAAGTGACGGCGCTCGCCCGCGAGACGACGAGCCATATGCTCTTGAGGCGCCTGCGCAGCCCGGCGGCCTGGTGCGAGACGGTCGACATATTCGCGGTGCTGACCGCGGCTTCGCTGCCCTGGTCGACATCGCTCGCGGGGATATTCAATGCCCTCATGCTGCTGTGCATGGTGCCGTTTCTCGACGTCCGCGCATTCCTGCAGTCGCTGAAGCGTCCCATCTGCGTTGCGCCGATTGCGCTGGTCGTTCTCGCGCTGGCGGGGACGCTGTGGTCGGACGCGTCCTGGGGCGCGCGCCTATATGCGGTCAACCCAACCGTCAAGCTGCTCGTGCTGCCCGTCCTGCTCTACCATTTCGAGCGCTCGCGGCGCGGGCATTGGGTGATCGTCGCGTTCCTGGTGTCCTGCGCGCTGTTGTCGGTGATGTCGTGGCTGGTCGCCTTCTATCCCAACCTCGCGCTCAAGACCGACCCGCCCGAACGCGGCATCTTCGTCAAAAACTACATCGACCAGAGCCAGGAATTCACGCTATGCGCGGTCGCGCTCGCCTATCCAATCGTGATGCTGCTGCGCCAGAAGTGCTACTGGCTCGCCGGGCTACTCACCGCGCTCGCACTCAGTTTCTTCGTCAACATGGTCTTCGTAGTGGTATCGCGCACCGCGCTCGTCACCATTCCGATTCTGTTCGGCGTGTTCGCGCTGCTTCACCTCAAAGGCCGCAGCATAGCGATCGTTGCCGCCGTTCTGCTCGCCGGCGCCGTTCTGGCCTGGCAGGCTTCGCCGCATTTGCGGCAGACCGCCGAGAGGTTCGCCAGGGATTACACCGGCTATGTGGAAAGGGGCGAGCCGACCTCGATGGGCATGCGGCTCGAGTTCTGGCGGAAATCGCTCGGCTTCTTCGCGGAGGCGCCGATCTTCGGCCACGGCACAGGCTCGACGCGCGGATTGTTCCAGCGGGTCGCGACGCCCCGCGGTCAGTACCAGGCATCCGCCGAAGTGATCGGCAATCCCCATAACCAGACGCTGAACGTCGCCGTGCAATGGGGCGCTGTCGGCATCGCCGTTCTCTATGCGATCTGGATCCTGCATCTGCTGTTGTTTCGCGGCGAGGGGCTTGCCGACTGGATCGGGCTGCTGGTGGTGGTGCAGAACGTCTTCACCTCGCTGTTCAACTCCCATCTGTTCGACTTCCACGAGGGCTGGATGTACGTCATCGGCGTCGGCGTTGCCGGCGGGATGGTGATCCGGGCACGACAGGCGGATGCGAAGGCGGGGGACTGCGGTTCCTGAACGGCCGGCGCGCGGTTGCTACGCTCTGACTGGCATGTCTTGCCGAGATGGGCTATCAGCGCCGTCAGGTTGCACCTAACTGGGTTTCATCGGCCGGCGGATGACGCGTCTTTCGCATCTCACCTCGCGCAATTTCCTGATCGCGCTGCACGACGTGCTTGCGACCACGGCGGCACTTTTTGCCGCCTTCTATCTGCGATTCGAGGGTGGTGACGACTTCTTCGCGCGCCTGCCGCTCCTGTTCCACATCCTACCCTACTTCCTCGGCTTGGCCGTGGTCGTGTTCTTCCTTTTCAACCTGACCACGACGAAGTGGCGCTTCATCTCGCTGCCGGATGCGCTGAACATCATCCGCGCCGCGACCGTGCTGACGCTCGCTCTGCTGGTGCTGGACTACATCTTCGTCGCGCCCAACGTCCGCGGCAGCTTCTTCGTCGGCAAGGTGACCATCGTCCTCTACTGGTTTCTCGAGATCGGCTTCCTCAGCGCGTTGCGCATGACCTACCGCTACTTCCGCTATACGCGGGTGCGGCGTCATGCGCGCACCGAGGACGCCGCGCCGACGCTGCTGATCGGCCGGACTGCGGATGCCGAGGTGCTGTTGCGCGGCATCGAGAGCGGGGCGATTAAGCGGATCTGGCCGGTCGGCATATTGTCGCCCTCGCGCGCCGATCTGGGCCAGCTCATCCGCAACGTGCCGGTGCTGGGCGGCATCGACGATTTCGAGGACGTCATCGCGGACTTTTCCAAGCGCGACAAGCCGATCGCCCGCATCGTGATGACGTCGTCGGCGTTCGAGCCGGAAGCCCATCCCGAATCGGTCCTGATGCGGGCACGCAAGTTAGGCGTGATCGTGAGCCGCATGCCCTCGCTGGAGAGCGGCGAGGCGCCACGGCTCACTGCGGTCGCGGTCGAGGATCTCTTGTTGCGGCCGAGCGAGAAGATCGACTATGCGCGCCTGGAAGCGCTGATCAAGGGCAAGGCGGTGATCGTCACCGGCGGCGGCGGCTCGATCGGATCCGAGATATGCGAGCGCGTGGTCACCTTCGGTGCTGCACGCGTGCTGATTCTGGAGAATTCCGAGCCGGCACTCTACGCCGTCACGGAGACGCTCGCCGCGCACGGCTCCGGCGCTGCGATCGAAGGGCGGATTGCCGACATCCGCGACCGCGAGCGCATCATACGCCTCATGGCCGAGTTCAAGCCGGACATCGTGTTTCACGCCGCGGCCCTCAAGCACGTGCCGATCCTCGAGCGCGACTGGAGCGAGGGAGTCAAGACCAACATCTTCGGCTCGATCAACGTCGCCGATGCCGCGCTTGCCGCAGGCGCCGAAGCGATGGTGATGATCTCGACCGACAAGGCGATCGAGCCGGTATCGATGCTCGGCCTGACCAAGCGCTTCGCCGAGATGTATTGCCAGGCGCTCGACCATGATCTGGCAGTAGCGAGCGGCGGCGCCAGGCCGCCGATGCGGCTGATCTCGGTGCGGTTCGGCAATGTGCTGGCTTCGAACGGCTCGGTGGTGCCGAAGTTCAAAGCCCAGATCGAGGCCGGCGGCCCCGTCACCGTCACCCATCCCGACATGGTCCGCTATTTCATGACCATCCGGGAGGCTTGCGATCTCGTCATCACGGCGGCGACGCACGCACTCGGACAGACGCGGCCGGATGTCTCGGTCTACGTCCTCAACATGGGACAGCCGGTGAAGATTGTCGAGCTCGCTGAGCGCATGATCCGCCTCTCGGGCCTTGAGCCCGGCTACGACATCGACATCGTGTTCACGGGCATGCGGCCGGGCGAGCGGCTGTACGAGATCCTATTCGCCTCCGAGGAGCCGACCCGCGAGATTGGCGTTGCCGGCATTATGGCGGCGCAGCCGAACGAACCGCCGATGCAGACGCTGCGCAAATGGATTGCGTCGCTAGAGCAGGCGATCGCGCGCGACGATCGCGCCACCATCAGGACCATCCTGAAGGATGCGGTTCCCGAATTCGGGTCGACCGCGGCCTGATCGTGCCGGTCGACGGATGGTTGCGCAACGCTGTTCTGTCGGAGCAATGATGAGCGAGACAAAGCCGGTCGCGCTGGTGACGGGAGCGAGTGGCTTCATCGGCCGTCATGTCGTGCGTGCATTGACGCGTGAGGGCTGGTCGGTCCGCCGCGCGGTGCGCAGCCCGGAAGGGGCCGGCGACGAGGTCGTGATCGAATCGATCGGCCCCGAAACCGACTGGCGGGCCGCGCTTGACGGCGTCGACGCCGTCATCCATCTCGCCGCGCGTGTGCATTACAAGAACGACGAGCGCGCGGTCGAGCTCTACCGCAAGGTCAATGTCGAGGGCACACTGCACTTGGCGCGCTGCGCAGCGACGGCCGGCGTACGCCATTTCATCTTCATCAGCACTGTTCTGGTGCACGGCCGCAGCAACGAGGGCCGTGCCCCGTTCAGCGAGCGCGATGTCCCGACGCCGCGTGGTCTCTACGGCGCGTCCAAGGCCGAGGCCGAGGCGGGCTTGAGGACGCTGGCGCGGGACAGCGACATGAAAATCTCGGTGATCAGGCCGCCGCTGATCTACGGCGCACACGCCAAGGGCAATTTCCCGCTGCTGGCGCGCGCGGTCAGGCTGGGGCTGCCGCTGCCCTTTGCGGGGATCCGCAACCGCCGCAACTTTCTATGCGTGCAAAACCTGTCGTCGTTCATCCTGCACCGGCTCGACCATCCCGACCCCACGAGCAATTTCGAGATCTTCCTGCTGGCCGACAGGGAAAGGGTCTCGACGCCCGAATTCATCGCGTGCCTGGCGAGAGCCTCCGGCAAGCGCCCTCGGCTGTTCGGCATACCGCCAAACCTGCTCAGCGCGGCCCTGCGCGTGACCGGCCGTCAGGATATGCATGACGGCCTGATCGGCTCGCTCGAGCTCGACATCTCGAAGGCGATCGCAACCGGCTGGCAGCCGCAGGTCACCCTCGAGGAGGGCTTGCGTCTGGCGGTGTCGGATCAGGAGCCCTGAGACCGCGAGAAGCGGTACAGCACGAATCCGACCGCGAGCGCGCCGGCCACAAGTGCGCTCGTGGTGACCGCCAGCGTGGCGGCACGGATGGTGAGGATGGCGAGCCCGGCGAGCACGAGGTTGAGCAGGAAGACCTCGCCGATCACCCGCGGGACCATGAAACCGTTGTCGGTGGCGCGCTGGTAGAAATGCGTGCGGTGCGCCGACCAGAACGGCTCACGCCGCGCGATCCGTCGAAACAGCGTGATGGTGGAATCGGCGAGATAATAGGCCGGCAGCAGCAGTGCCGCGGCCATCTGCCCGCGAAAAGCGAGCTCGAGCAGGCACCAGCCAAGCAAAAGGCCGATCGGCAAGCTGCCGACATCGCCCAGGAAGACTTTTGCCACCGGACGGTTGAACGGTGCAAAGCCGAGCATACCGCCGCACAGCGTCGCCGCGACCAGCGCGGCCGGCCATGGCAGCTCGCCCAGCCATCCCAGCAGCAGCAGCGCCGCAGTGACCGGCACCACTTCCGCGGCCGTCATCAGGTCGAGCCCGTCCATGAAGTTGACGAGGTTCACGAACCAGACCCCTGCGAGCAGGATGAGGCCGCGCTCCAGCGCAAGCGGCAGCGCCGGAACGATGCGCGCAGTCTCGGGCGCAGTGAACACCACGGCACCGACGGCCGCGGCCTGCAGGACGAGCCGCAACAACACTGGCAGCGACACGATGTCGTCGGCGAATCCGACCAGCGCGATCAAGACCGTCGCACCGACCAGTGCCGGCGGGATCGCGACGTTCGCGACGCTCGCAAAGAGCGAGGCGACGATGAGCGTCGCCGCGATCACGGCGATGCCCGCACCCTGCGGGGTCGGAATGCGATGCGAGGACCGCGCGTTCGGCCGTGCCAGCGCGTAGCGCTGGAGCAGGGGACGGCTGGTCCAGGTGATGAGCGCCGACACCAGCGCCGCGATTGCGACGGCAAGCAGCGACGGCACGGCGGCGAGGGCGTCGGCGGCCGAGCTCACTCGGGCACTCCGATCGGGACCGACCCTTGCGCGGCCTTCTCCGCACTGAGGATCCAGACCAGGCCGCCGATCGCGCCGACGATGAAGAATACGGCGCCGAACAGCAGCGAGACGTTGACACCTTCGTTTGCGGCGAGTCCGGCGAAGCCGAAGGCGAGGCTCATCGTGGCTTCACGCACGCCCCAGCCCGCGATTGAGATCGGCATCATGGTGATCAGCATCACCGGCGGGACGAGCAGGAATATCTGGCCGAAGCTGATTGGCGCGGCGATCGCCTGCACGACGCACCAGGCGACGACGACGGCAAGCACGTGAACGAGGACCGACAGCACCGCGATGATCGGTCCGCGGCTGCCGCTAAAGATCACGCGATTGGCGATCACGGCACAGGCGTGGATGTGATGCGTTGCCCACCAGGTCTTCAGCCACCGCCATTTCAACGCGCCGAAGATCAGGAAACCGAGGCCACCCGCCAGGGCCGCGAAATCGATGAGCAGCAGCGCCGAGCGCCCGTGCGGATCGGTGATGAGGGTATAGCTCCAAGGCAGGCTCGCGACGATGAGCACCGCGAGCGCGATCAAGCCGATCGCGCGATCGACGAAGATCGAGTAGGTCGCCGCGCGCCAGCCGGCGCCGGCGCGCGCGACCAGCCACAGCCGGACCGCATCGCCGCCGATCGCCGACGGCAGGGTCTGGTTGAAGAAGGCACCGATCACGTTGTAACGCATGGCGCGGCCGAGCTCGAGCGGCGCGCCGCACGCGGCGCTGATCTCGCGCCAGCGCAGCACGCCGACGAAGATTTGCAGGAACGTGACCGCGATCGCCACGCCGATCCAGAACAGGCTGGACACCGTGAAGCGCGAGAACAGTTCGGACAGGTCCACCTTGCGGAGCGCCAGATAGAGCAGCGCCGCGGAAATTAGGATCTTGGCCGCAGAAAACAGGATTCGGCGCATCTCGCCCGCATGAACAGGTTTGCGAAGATTGGAGGCAACCCGACGCGAGGCGCCGAATTCGGCCGCTTTGGTATGGTTTTGGCGCCGATCTTGCAATAGCCGTGTGTAACGCGCTGTGCAGCGGCGTTTGAAAGGCCTCCATGAGGAGCGGCAGGCCTATTGCGACCTCCACGATGCGGCGGCTAAACAGGCTTTGCGGGCAAGGGATCCCTGGGGAACAGGATGACGGATCAGGCGATTTTGGTCACGGGCGCTGCCGGCTTCATCGGCTTTCACGTTGCCCGCCAGCTTTTGACCGAAGGCCGGTCCGTCGTCGGGCTCGACAATCTCAACAGCTATTACGATCCGGCGCTGAAGCGAGCGCGCCTTGCACTGCTCAAGAAGGAGCCCGGTTTCTCCTTCGTCGAGGCCGACCTCGCCGATCGTGACATGATCGCGGCGCTGTTTGCGCAACATCAATTTGCCAAGGTCGTGCATCTCGCGGCCCAGGCCGGCGTGCGCTACTCGATCGAGCAGCCGCATGCTTACGCCGATTCCAATCTGCAGGGCTTTCTCAATGTGCTCGAGGGCTGCCGCAACAATGGCTGTCGTCACCTCGTCTACGCATCGTCATCCTCCGTTTATGGCGCCAACACAAAAATGCCATTCGCCGTGCAGGACCGCACTGACCATCCCGTGAGCTTCTACGCCGCGACCAAGAAGGCGAACGAAGTGATGGCGCAGTCCTACAGCCATCTCTACCGGCTGCCGGTCACGGGCCTGCGCTTCTTTACCATGTACGGGCCGTGGGGACGGCCCGACATGGCCATGTTTCTCTTTGTAGATGCCATTATGGCGGGCAGGCCGATCCGGCTTTTTAACCATGGCAGGATGCGCCGCGACTTCACCTATATTGATGATGTAACGCGTGTAGTATCCAGGCTGATCGATCTTGTGCCTGCGGACGATCCGGCTGCCGCAAATGCGCCGTCAAAGCTCTACAATGTCGGCAATCACCATCCGGAGGAACTGATGCACGTCGTCGGTCTTCTGGAGCGGGAGCTGGGCCGGACGGCGATCAAAGAATTGCTGCCGATGCAGCCGGGAGATGTGCTGGAAACGTTCGCGGATGTCGAGGATCTGATGCGCGACACCGGCTTTGCGCCATCAACGCCGATCGAGCTTGGGGTCCGTAACTTTGTCACCTGGTATCGGGACTATTTCAAGGTTTGAGATGACGATGGACAAACGCATAATCCCCCTGATCATGTGCGGCGGTGCCGGCACGCGGCTGTGGCCAGCTTCGCGCGAGGTGCGGCCCAAGCAATTCCTGCCGCTGTTTGGCGCCCGCTCGACCTTCCAGGACACGCTGCTGCGCGTCTCCGATCCCTCGCTGTTCGACCGGCCGATCGTCATCACCAATGCGGCCTATCGCTTCATGGTGCTGGAGCAGCTCACCGAGATCGGGATCGAGGCCGACGTGATCCTCGAGCCGATGCGGCGCGATTCTGGACCTGCGATCGCTGCGGGTGCGGTGTTCGCGCAGAGCCGCGCTAACGAGGCGATCGTGCTCGCGCTCGCCGCCGACCACGTGGTGCGGGACAATGCTGCTTTCGTCGCCGCCTGCCACGAAGGCCTTGCGGCTGCGAATGCCGGGCGCATCGTCACGTTCGGCGTCAAGCCGGAGCGGCCGGCGACCGAATACGGCTATATCAACCCGGGCGAGGTGATATCGGGCGAGGTGCATGCGGTCGCGCGCTTCGTCGAGAAGCCGGATGCGGTGAAGGCATCGGACTACGTCAATTCCGGCTATCTCTGGAACAGCGGCAACTTCATGTTCCCGGCCGGCGTGCTGCTCGACGAATATCGCAGGGTCGATGCGGCGAGCATCGAGGCGGTTACGAGCGCCGTCACCAATGCCGGCCGCGATCTCGGCTTCGTGACGCTGGAGCCCGCGGCCTTCGGCGCGGCGAAGGCGATCTCTATCGACTATGCGGTGATGGAAAAGACCTCGCGTGCAGCAGTCGTGCCGGTGTCCTGCGGCTGGTCCGATGTCGGCTCCTGGCTCGCGGTGTGGGAGTTGTCGGAGAAGGACGCGCAAGGCAACGCCGCGCACGGCACCGCGGTGTTCGAAGATTCCCGCAACTGCAACGTCACGACGGATTCCGCGCTGGTCGCGCTCGAAGGCGTCGACGATCTCGTGGTGGTCGCGACTGCGGACGCGGTGCTGGTCTCGCGCCAGAAGGACGCCAACGGCTTGAAGCGTCTCGTGGCCAAGCTGAAGGCGGTCGCGCCGAAGGTCACCGAGGAGCATCTCAAGGTGCACCGGCCCTGGGGCAGCTACCAGTCCGTGGACAACGGCGCGCGCCACCAGGTCAAGCGCATCGTGGTGAAGCCGGGCGGCCGCCTGTCGCTGCAGAAGCATCACCATCGTGCCGAGCACTGGATCGTGGTGCGGGGCACGGCACAGGTGACGGTCAACGACACCGTGAAAGCGGTGCACGAGAACGAGTCGATCTACATTCCGATGGGCGCCGTTCACCGGATGGAGAACCCCGGTAAAATCATGCTGGAGCTGATCGAGGTCCAGACTGGAAGCTATCTCGGGGAAGACGACATCATCCGGATTGAAGACGACTATCAAAGGTCGTAACCAGCAAGCTCCGAATCACGCGGCCCGGGTCGAAAGAGCGCATCTGCTCCGGCTCAAGACCCGGGGAACGTGTAATTTTTTGAATCAAATCGTGTCCGGCTGGCTAGCGCGGCGTTCGCCACAAATGTGGCGCCCGTGCTAGAAGCGGCGCCGGGGATTTGGGTTGAATCGGGGTTCTATCAATGAGTTCCAAAGGATCTGCACCGGCAAAGGCCGGCCTGCGTGTCGGCGTCATTGGCGCAGGCGTGATGGGCAGTAACCACGCGCGCGTGCTTAGCGGCCTTCCCGGCGTCAGTCTGGTCGGCATCGTCGATCCTTCGCCGGTGCACCGGACGCGCACCATCGAGCTTGCGAGCTGCCCGGGCTTCGAGACGCTCGACCAGCTCCTCGCCGAAGGCCCCGATGCCGTCACCATCGCGGCGCCGACCCATCTGCATCACGAGATCGCGCTCGCCTGCATCGCCAAGAACATCCACGTGCTTGTCGAGAAGCCGATCGCATCGACGGTCGAAGAGGGCCGTGAGATCGTCGCCGCTGCGCAAAAGGCCGGCGTCACGCTGATGATCGGTCATGTCGAGCGCTTCAATCCGGCGGTTGCCGCGGTCAAGCAGGCGATCGCGGGCGAGGACATCCTGTCGATCGCGATTACCCGCGTCGGCCCGTTCCCGCCGCGCATGTCCAATGTCGGCGTCGTCATCGACCTTGCCGTGCACGACATCGATTTGATCCGCTGGTTCACCGAGTCCGACATCGTTGAGGTGCAGCCGCAGCTGTCGAGCGCGGTCGCCGAGCGCGAGGACATTGCGCTGTTGCAGTTCCGCACGGAGAGCGGCGTGCTCGCCCACATCAACACCAACTGGCTGACGCCGTTCAAGGCGCGCAGCGTCACGGTTGCGACGCGCGGCAAATACGTGATGGGTGATCTGTTGACGCGCCAGGTCACCGAATGCTTCGGCTTCAAGCCTGACGGCAGCTATTCGATGCGGCATCTGCCGGTCGGCCATGACGAGCCGCTCCGCGCCGAGTTGATCGCGTTCTTGAAGGCAGTGGCTAACGGCGAGACGCCGGCGGTGACCGGCGATGAAGGCGTCGCCAGCCTCGAGATCGCGACGCGGTGCCTGGAGACGCCATCGCGGCCCGCGGCCACGGCGCCTGCCCGCAAGGCCCCGCGCCGCGTCGCCGGCTAATTCTATCCATCTCGACTTCTCAACTTCGCGAGAAAACCAGCAAAGCGCCATGAACCAGCATCTGCGTTCCGATCCCATTCCCTTCATCGATGTCGGCGCGCAGCGCCGCCGGCTCGGCGCCTCGCTCGATGCCGCCGTGAAGCGGGTTCTCGACCATTGCCAGTTCGTCAACGGCCCTGAGGTCTTCGAGCTCGAGAAGCAGCTTGCCGCCTATTGCGGCGCCAAGCACGTGATCGGCTGCGCCAGCGGGACCGACGCGATCCTGATGGTGATGATGGCGAAGAATGTCGGGCCCGGCGATGCCGTGTTGTGTCCGTCCTTCACCTTCATCGCGACGGCGTCGCCGGTGGCGCGGACAGGCGCGACGCCGGTCTATGTCGACGTCGACGAGGCGACCTTCAACATGAGCCCGGAATCGCTGAAGCGCGGCATCGTGACTGCGCGCAAGGCGGGGCTCAAGCCCGTCGCGGTCATTCCGGTCGACCTGTTCGGCCAGCCTGCCGATCACGATTCCGTCGCCGAAATCGCCAAGGCCGAAGGGCTGTTCGTGCTCGACGACGCCGCGCAAGCGTTCGGCGCGAGCTACAAAGGCCGCAAGCTTGGTACGCTCGCGCTCGCCACCGCGACGAGCTTCTTTCCGGCCAAACCGCTCGGCTGTTTCGGCGACGGCGGCGCGGTCTTCACCGATGACGACGAGCTTGCCGCGACGCTGCGCAGCGTCCGCGTGCACGGGCAGGGCGTCGACAAATACGACAACGTCCGCCTCGGCCTGACCGGCCGGCTCGACACCATGCAGGCCGCGATCCTGATCGAGAAACTGAAGATTTTCGACGACGAGATCGCTGCCCGCAACAGGGTTGCGGAACGCTACGCGCATGGCCTGTCCAATGTCGTCACCGTGCCGCGCCTTAGCCCCGGCAGCACATCGGTGTGGGCGCAGTACACCGTCCGCCTGCCTGAGGGCACCAACCGCGACGGTTTTGCCGCCGCGCTGAAGGCCCAAGGCGTGCCGACCGCGATCTATTACGGCAAGTCGATGCATCAGCAGACCGCCTACAGGCACTACCCGGTCGCAGAAGGCGGCCTGCCCGCTTGCGAGAGCCTGTCGCAGGCCGTCATCAGCCTGCCGATGCACGCTTATTTGACGGAAGCGGACCAAGAGCGGGTCATCGCCGCCGTGCGCGGTGCGCTGGCGGGCTGAGTTCTGGGTTTAGCTCTTCGTTCCCTTTCCCTTGTGGGCCCTTGTGGGAGAGGGTGGCTCGCCGCGTAAGCGGCGAGACGGGTGAGGGGGCTCTCTCCGCAACGAAACCTGGGAGAGAAACCCCTCATCCCAATGAGCTTGTGTCTACCCGCGGAGCAGCCCTCTCCCACAAGGGGAGAGAGCGCAGTGATGCACATCGCAAGATGCAATCGACCTCCGCCCGATAAGCCTCTAGAACGGTCCGCATGCTCGGACGCATCTTCACGGTTGGCGGTTACACGCTGCTCTCGCGGGTGACGGGGTTTGCCCGCGACATCATGCTCGCGGCGATTCTCGGCGCGGGCCCCGTGGCCGACGCCTTCTTCGTGGCGCTGCGGCTGCCCAATCATTTCCGTGCGATCTTCGCCGAGGGCGCCTTCAATGCGGCCTGGGTGCCGGCCTATGCCCACGTTCACGGCGAGCGCGGGGAGGGGGCGGCGCGACTGTTTGCCGACCGCATCTTCACGCTGCTGCTGGCCTCGCAAATCGTGCTGCTGATCGTCGCCTGGCTGTTCATGCCGCAAGCCATGAGCATACTTGCACCGGGATTTTCCGAGGATGCCGAGCAGCGCAAGCTCGCGATCGAACTGACCCGAATCACCTTTCCCTATCTCCTGCTGATCACGCTGGTGACGCTCTATGGAGGCATGCTCAACGTGATGCAGCGCTTTGCCAGCGCCGCGGCGGCGTCGATCTTTCTCAACATCTCGATGATGATGACGTTGGCGGTCGCCGCCTGGTTTCCGACCGCAGGGCACGCGGCGGCGTGGGGCGTGCTGATCTCCGGCTTCCTGCAATATGTCCTGCTCGCCGGCGATCTGGCCCGCCACGGCGGCCTGCCGCGCTTCGCACCGCTCAGGCTCGATGAAGACGTCCGTGGCTTCTTCAAAGCGCTAGGCCCGGCGACGCTGGGCTCGATGGGCACGCAAGTCGCGCTGTTCGCGGACACCATCATCGCGACGTTCCTGCCCGCAGGCGCGCTGTCGGCGCTCTATTACGCCGACCGCCTCAACCAGCTGCCGATCGGTGTGATCGGCATCGCCATCGGCACGGTGCTGTTACCAGAGATGTCGCGGCGGATCACCGCCAACGACCACGACGGTGCGATGAAGGCGCAACGCCGTGCCTTCGACTTCACGCTGCTGTTCTCAGTGCCGTTCGTCGCGGCCTTCATCACCGTGCCTGACGCGATCATGCGCGCGCTGTTCGCCCGCGGGGCGTTCTCGAAGGCCGATGCGGCCGCGGCAGGTGCAACGCTCGCCGCCTACGCGATCGGCCTGATCCCCTTCGTGCTGATCCGCAGCGCGGTCGCGACCTTCTATGCGCGCAAGGATACGGCAACGCCGGTCCGGGCCTCGCTGACCGGCATCGCGGTCAATGTCGCCCTGAAGGTCGTCCTGATGGGATCGCTCGCCCAGATTGGCCTCGCGCTCGCGACAGCCGTCGGGGTCTGGACCAATTTGCTGCTGGTGCTGTTCTTCGCCGTGCGGCGAGGCTTTCTCGTGCTGGACCGCGCCTGGCTATTGTCGGTCGCCAAATTCCTGCTGACCGGCCTCATTCTGGCCGCTGCCTTTTGGTTGATCGCGCGCTTCAGCGCGACGACTTTTCCCTCCACGCAGGCGTTCCGGGACGAATTGACGCTGGTCCTGTTGGCCGTCGGGGGCGCAATCGTCTACGCGATCGCGATCCTCGCGTTGTTTGGCCGCAGGTGGCTGGTGTCGCTGGTGCGCAATTAGTTTTTATCGCCAAGCCGTTTGCCTTGCCAGTTTTTCCACGGCAATATGCCGGCAAAACAACCATGAGAACGGGAAGATAAAATGGCGGCTCCCATCAAGTTCGGCGTTGGCCAAAGCGTGCTGCGCAAGGAGGATGACGCACTCATCCGCGGCAAGGGCCGCTACACCGACGATTACGCGCCGCAGGCCGCGCTCCGCTGCTTGATGCTGCGCTCGCCGCATGCGCATGCCAAATACACGATCGACGTGAGCCGCGCCCGCGGCTTGCCGGGCGTCGCGCTCATCCTGACCGCAGATGACGTTGCAGATCTCGGCAATCTGCCCTGCCTGTTCAACCTCGAGACCGATCCCTTCACCGGCCCGCCTTACCCGATCCTGGCCAAGGATGAGGTGCGCCATGTCGGCGATGCCGTCGCCTTTGTCGTCGCCGAGACCATCGACCAGGCCCGCGACGCGATCGAGGCGATCGAAGTCAAATGGAGCCCGCTGCCGGCGGTGACCGGTGTCGTGAACGCCGTGAAGCCCGGAGCCCCACAGGTTTGGCCGGACAAGCCCGGCAACGTGCTGTTCGACGTTTCGATCGGCGACAAGAAAGCGACCGAAGCCGCCTTCGCCAAGGCGCATGCAGTCGCCGAAATCTCCATCGTCAATCCGCGCGTGGTCGCGAGCTTCATGGAGACGCGCGCGGCCGTGTGCGAATACGACGCCAAGCGCGACCATCTGACGCTCACCGTCGGCAGCCAGGGCAGCCATCGCCTGCGCGACATCCTCTGCCAGAACGTGCTCAATATCCCCACCGATAAGATGCGGGTGATCTGCCCCGACGTCGGCGGCGGCTTCGGCACAAAACTGTTTCCCTATCGGGAATACGCCCTGATGGCAGTCGCCGCGCGACAGCTGAAGAAGGCGGTGAAGTGGGCGGCCGACCGCACCGAGCATTTCATGGGCGACGCGCAGGGCCGCGACAACGTCACCACCGCGAAGATGGCGCTGGCCGAGGACGGCAAGTTCCTTGCGATGGATTGCGACCTGATGGGCGACATGGGCGCGTATCTGTCGACCTTCGGGCCCTACATCCCGCATGGCGGGGCCGGCATGCTGCCTGGCCTCTACGACATCCAGGCCTTCCACTGCCGGGTGCGCACCATCTTCACCCACAGCGTGCCGGTCGATGCCTATCGCGGCGCCGGGCGGCCGGAGGCGGCCTATGTCATCGAACGCCTCGTCGACGCTTGCGCGCGAAAGCTTGACATGACGCCGGACGCCATCCGTCGCAAGAATTTCATCCCGCCGAAAGCGCTGCCTTACAAGACCGCCACCGGCAAGGTCTACGATTCCGGCGACTTCGCCGCGCATCTCAAGCGCGCGATGGAGATCGCGGAATGGAAGGAGTTCGGAAAGCGCGCCAAGGCGGCCAAGAAGCAGGGGCTGATCCGCGGCATCGGCCTTGCCAGCTATGTCGAGATCTGCGGCGTGATGGGCGAAGAGACCGCCAATGTTCGCCTCGATCCCAATGGCGACGTCACCGTCCTGATCGGCACCCAATCGAGCGGGCAGGGCCATCAGACGGCCTATGCGCAGATCGTCGCCGAACAGTTCGGCCTGCCGCCGGAGCGTGTGCACATCCGCCAGGGCGACACCGACGAGATCGCGACGGGTCTCGGCACCGGCGGTTCAGCCTCGATACCCACCGGCGGCGTCTGCGTGGAGCGTGCTGCGGGCGAGCTGGGCAAGAAGCTGAAGGAGTTCGCAGCGCAGGCGCTGGAAGCGAGCGCGGGCGATCTCGAGATTACCGACGGCGTGATCCGGATCGCCGGCACCGACCGCTCAATCTCCTTCGCCGACCTCGCCAAGCGACCCGGCGCCGATCCGTCGAAGCTGAACGGCAGCGCGACCTTCGCCAGCGCGGACGGCACCTATCCCAACGGCACGCATCTGGCGGAGGTCGAGATCGATCCGGCCACCGGCATCATCAGAATCGTCAACTATGTGATCGTCGACGATTTCGGCAAGACGCTCAATCCGCTGCTCTTGGCGGGGCAGGTGCATGGCGGCGCCATGCAGGGCATCGGCCAGGCCTTGATGGAGCAGGTGGTCTATGGTGCGGGCGACGGTCAGCTGATCACCGCGACCTTCATGGACTACGCGCTGCCGCGCGCGGCGGACGGGCCGGCCTTCGTGTTCGAGACCAACAACGTCCCCTGCAAGACCAACCCGCTGGGCGTCAAGGGGGCCGGCGAGGCCGGCGCGATCGGCTCTTGTCCGGCCGTCGTCAACGCCATCGTCGATGCGCTCTGGCGCGAATACAAGATCGACCATATCGACATGCCGGCAACGCCCGAGCGGGTGTGGATCGCGATTAACGAGCACCACCGGCGCCACAGCCTGTGATTCACGCGATGGAATGAACCCTGCCGAGCGGTGTTGGCCTCAGGAGGGTCGGCACGATCCTGCATCATGGAAAAAGGACTTTGCGAATGAAGCGAGTGTTGGTTGTCGGGGGCGCGTTCCTGTTCGGTATGGGCGCGGTTTGGGCGCAGCAGGACTCCCCCAAGGAAGTCCAAACCCTCATGAAAGCCAACGGCAAGAACGCCGGCGCGATGTCGGCGATGGTCAAGGGCGAGAAGCCCTATGATCAGGCTACGGTGAACAGCGCGCTGGCGCAGTTCGGGGATACCGCCAAGAAGCTGCCGAACCTGTTTCCGGCTAGCGCCAAGGGTGTGAAGCTCGACGGAGACTACAGCATCTCGCCGAAGGTCTGGGAGGACAAGGCCGGCTTCGACGCCAAGGTCGCGAGCTTTGCCAAGCTCGTCGGCGAGGCCAAGGCCAAGATCAAGGACCTCGACTCGCTCAAGGCGACGATGCCTGCAATCGGCAAGGAATGCGGCGGCTGCCACGAGACCTACCGCGTGAAGAACGGCTGACGCCAACATCATCCGGGGTACGGGAAAAGGGCGGTTGGCAAGCAGCCGCCTTTTTTGCGTTGGCGCACGGCCCAGCGCGAAATCCCGTCCGCAAGGCCTGACGGATCGCCGTGAGAGCGGTTATCTTTGCTCCAGCCGCGGCGGCATTGATGTGAGCTGTTGCATGCTGGCGCATCTCGCGCCTGACTGCCTCATGACATCAGGGTTCCAACGCCCGGCGAGGAACTGAAGCAACAGCGAGACAGGCCATGGCAAAACCGTTCCCGTCGAAGACGCACATCGGCAACCATATGCTGCATCCGGAAACCTTGATGCTGACCTATGGCTATGATCCGCAACTGTCGGAAGGCGCCATCAAGCCGCCGGTGTTCCTGACCTCGACCTTCGTCTTCAAGACGGCCGATGACGGCCAGGACTTCTTCGATTTCGTCGCCGGCCGGCGCGAGCCGCCGGAAGGGATGGGCGCGGGCCTGGTCTATTCGCGCTTCAATCATCCCAACAGCGAGATCGTCGAGGACCGGCTCTCGATCTACGAACGCACCGAGAGCTGCGCCCTGTTCTCATCCGGCATGGCGGCGATCGCGACGACGATCCTTGCCTTCGTCCGCCCAGGCGACGTCATTCTGCACTCGCAGCCGCTCTATGGTGGGACGGAAACCTTGCTGACGAATACGCTTGCGCGTCTGTCGATCGGCGCCGTCGGCTTCGCCGATGGCGTTGACGAAGCTGCGGTCAGCGAGGCCTCGGCGGAGGCCATGAGCAAGGGCCGGGTGTCGATGATTCTGATCGAAACTCCCGCCAATCCGACCAACGGGCTGGTCGACATTGCGATGATGCGCCGTGTCGCCGAGGCCATCGGGAAAAGCCAGGGCCACACACCGATCATCGCCTGCGACAACACGCTGCTCGGACCGGTGTTTCAGCGGCCGATCGAGCATGGTGCTGACATTTCCTTGTACTCGCTCACGAAATATGTCGGCGGTCATTCCGACCTGATCGCGGGCGCCGCGCTCGGCTCCAAAGCAATCATGAAGGGCATCAAGGCGCTGCGCGGCGCCATCGGCACCCAGCTCGATCCGCATTCCTGCTGGATGATCAACCGGTCGCTGGAGACGCTGAGCCTGCGCATGGAGAAGGCCGATGCGAATGCGCGCCTCGTGGCCGACTTTTTGCGCGATCACGCCAAGGTGGCGAAGGTCCATTATCTCGGTCACCACGAGGATACATCGCCGGCTGGACGCGTGTTCTCGCAGCAGTGCTCGGGGGCCGGCTCCACGTTCTCGTTCGACATCGTCGGCGGCAAGGACGCGGCGGTCAAATTTCTCGACGCGCTCCAGATCTTCAAGCTCGCGGTGAGCCTCGGCGGAACGGAATCGCTTGCCAGCCTGCCCGCGACGATGACCCATTCCGGCGTTCCCGCCGACATCCGCCGGAAAATCGGTGTCCTCGATTCCACGATCCGGCTGTCGATCGGCATCGAACATCCGTCGGACCTGATCGCAGATCTCACGCAGGCACTGAACGCGGCTTGAGCGTGGCGAGAATCGAACAGGCCGGGCGCCCCTCCTGCGCCCGGCCCTTCCGCGACGACGCAGCGTTTGGGCTTACTTCGTCACTTGGCCGCGGATCTCGCCGCCCGGGTTCGCCGCGGTGTGGATGTTGATGTAATACTTGCCGCCGAGCAGATCGGCGGCCTGCGCCTCGGTGAGCGTCGCTTCGCCCTTGACCGGGCTCGATGTCGCATTCGGGATCGCGACCGCAACGCCGGCGTTCTTGCCCGCTTCGGCGGGGCCATGAAAATGAGCGGCTGTGGCAGGGCCAGAGAGCCCGGAATAGGTGACAGTCCAGGACAATTTCTTGCTGGCCGCATCGTAGTCCAGATCGGCCGTTCCGGTGCCGCTGCTGGTCGTTGCCGGCACCTCGGACTTGGCGTCGAGCGTTGCTTTCAGCTTTTCGGCGCTGGCCGGCCCTGCAAAAGCAGCGGCCGCGAGCACTGACATGGCAATGACGGTCTTGTTCATGACATTCTCCCTGCTGAACCCGTTTGGGCTGCTAAACTTCCAACAGCCGACGTTTCAGTTTATTCCCGTCTCCGGCGGGGGCGGGGCTAAATTCTTCGTGGCTGGAGCCGCGTGGAGATCGGTCGTAGGTTCGCCGCAAGAACGAATGGACGTGCATGTTGCAACGAACAATTCTCGTGGCGCTGCTTGCCGCGCTTGCCGCAGGTGGCGTCTATTGGTGGCTCAGCGCGCCCGTAGTGGCAGCCGCGGGCACCACGCCGCCGCACGCGCCTGATCTTGCCAATGGCGAGGTGATGTTCAACGCCGGCGGCTGCGCGTCCTGCCATGCCGTTCCCGGTCAGCCTGATCGTCTCAGGCTCGGTGGGGGCGTCGCGATCAAGTCGCCGTTCGGAACGTTTCACGCGCCGAACATTTCGCCCGATCCCAATGACGGCGTCGGCAAATGGACCGACGCCGATTTCGTTAACGCGGTGATGCACGGGGTCTCGCCGGCTGGGCAGCACTATTTTCCGGCGTTTCCGTATACGTCCTATCGGCACGCCAAGCGTGAGGATGTGCTCGACCTCTTTGCCTATCTGAAAACGCTACCGCCTGTTGCGGGCAAGGTGCGCGACCATGACGTCAGTTTTCCCTTCAACATCCGGCGCAATGTCGGCATCTGGAAATTCTTGTTTCTGGACGGCAAGCCGTTCGTCGCCGACGGCGCGAAGTCGCCGGCATGGAATCGCGGCGCCTATCTCGTGAACAGTTTGGGCCATTGCGCCGAATGCCACAGCCCGCGCAACGCGCTTGGCGGCATCATCGCGAGCGAGCGGTTTGCCGGCGGGCCCAATCCGGAAGGCGAGGGCTGGGTCCCCAACATCACCCAGAAGCGCCTTGGCGAGTGGAGCGCGAAGGACATCGCCTATTTCCTCAAGACTGGCGAACTGCCCGATGGCGACAGCGTCGGCGGCGCAATGACGCGCGTGATCAAGAACACCTCGCAACTGCCGGACGCGGATCTCGCGGCAATGGCGGACTACGTCAAATCGCTGCCGCCGGTGGACGGCCCGACCCCGCCCAAGCGCAAGCAGGGCAGCTAGTGCGTGATGAAGGCTAGCTCGATCGTGAGACTGTAACCCCTCACCCGGATCGCATCTATCGATGCGATCCGACCTCTCCCTTCGGGAGAGGTGAACCGTTGGCTCGCATCGATATAACCAAACTCATCCCGCATCGATGACGCCCGTTAGCCGGTGCCGAACGCCTTGAAGGTGATGATGGTGAGGGTGTCCTGGATGCCTGGCAGCACTTGCACCTTCTCGTTGACGAAATGGCCGATGTCGGTGTCCTTGTCGACGTAGAACTTCACGAGGAGGTCGTATTGACCGGCCGTGGAGTAGATCTCGGAGGCGATCTCGGCTTCGGCGATCGCATTGGCGACCACATAGGACTGGCCGAGCTTGCATTTGATCTGGACGAAAAAGGGAACCATCGCGGTCACTCCGAAAGCACATCTAGTCGGCTAATAGGCCAAAATCGGCCGGATTTAGCAAGCGAACTTGCCTGCCGCCAGATGTCGGTCCGGCGCTCAGCAGGTGACGGCCGCCGCGGCGAATGCATCCCTGAGCCGCTGCGCGAGCTCGACCTTGCGATACGGCTCGGTCAGCACGATCGCTTGCGCATGCGCGCGGCCCGGATTCAAGCTGGGCGCGATCCGAAGGCCATGATCATGCCGGAGCCCGAGCTCGTCCTGATCTCGACATTTTCGCGCAAGGCTCCCGCGCCAAATGGACTTTCGGGTCCGGGCGGCCCTCAACTGGCGGCGGCGGACAGTCCACCACTTGACGTCTCACGCATCGGCGAAGCACGCTGAGGGGCAAGACCATACCAAGAGAAGGGTGAGGTTGCATTTTGCAAAGCCTGCACGATTGCGGCCGCGTCCGCTTGCTTCGCTGGAGCACGGCGGTGTCGCGAATCAGCGCCGCTTGCAGCTGGTCGCGCTTGCTGGTGTTCCACGATCGCGCTAGGACAGGCCATGGCGGTGTCCGGATCAAGCAGATGTCTCCCGCGATGAGGACGCCCGTGGCGCTCACCATCGCCGGCTCCGATTCGAGCGGAGGCGCCGGCATCCAGGCGGACCTGAAGACTTTTGCCGCGCTCGGCGTCTATGGCGCCTCCGCCATCACGGCGTTGACGGCGCAGAACACGCGCGGCGTCACGGGTATTCACGCAGTGCCGGCCGAGTTCGTCACCGCGCAGATCGATGCGGTGTTTTCCGATCTCGATGTCGGCGCCGTAAAAATCGGCATGGTGGCCCAGGCCCCCAGCATTGACGCGATCGCGGCCGCGCTGTCGCGCTGGGCGCCCCGGCACGTGGTGCTCGACCCCGTGATGGTGGCAACGTCCGGCGACCGGCTGCTGGCCTCCGACGCCGTCAAGGCGTTGCGCACGAGACTGATACCGCTGGCCTCGGTGATCACGCCGAACCTGCCCGAGGCCGCTGCGCTGCTCGATGCACCGGTCGCGGCCAACCAGGCCGAGATCGAAAGCCAGGGGCGCCGCCTGCTGGCGCTCGGCTGCCGCGCGGTCCTGATCAAGGGAGGACACGGCGAGGGCGCGGAGAGCGTCGACTATCTGGTCGATGCCGACAACGCCATCGCGCTCGCGGCGCCCCGCCTTGCCACCGAGAACACCCATGGTACCGGCTGCTCGCTGTCCTCGGCCGTCGCGGCGGGTCTCGCCAGAGGCGAGGCGCTCGAGCAGGCGGTCCGCAACGCCAAGGCCTGGATCAGCGCTGCGATTGGCGCCGCCGACCGCTTCAGCGTCGGCCACGGCCACGGGCCGATCCATCATTTCCAAAAGTTCTACTGACGACCGCTCGCTCAAGCGGGAGAGGGAGCGGCCTGCCCTCCGGGCTTCCAGTGCGAACCTGATCTTGGACGAGGCTCTGCGCGCCATGTCGCCTGATTGTCGCATGCGACTGATATTCGCAGGGCAGGCGAGGCAAGGCGTGATTCGTATCGGAAGGTGCCTCAAAAGTTCAATCGGTCATCCCCCTGTCACGGGACATTGTTACAGGCTGGCGCATGGGAAGTTACGATGTGAGTGACGAGAGCCCGGAGCGGCGCTTTCGCACGTTGTTCATCTCCGACGTCCATCTCGGAGCCCGCGGTTCTCAAGCCGATCTTCTGCTGGACTTCCTGCGCTACCACGATGCCGACACCATCTATCTCGTCGGCGACATCGTCGACGGCTGGGCGCTGAAATCGAGCTGGCACTGGCCGCAATCCCATAACGATCTCGTCCAGAAGCTGCTGCGCAAGGCGCGCAAGGGCGCCAAGGTCATCTACATTCCCGGCAATCACGACGAGTTCCTGCGCAACTATTACGGCACGCATTTCGGCGGCATCGACGTGGTCGAAAACACCGTGCATACCGGCGTCGACGGCAAGCGCTATCTCGTGATTCACGGCGACATCTTCGACCTCGTGGTGCAGAACGCGCGCTGGCTCGCTCATCTCGGTGACAAGGCCTACGATTTCGCGATCCAGATGAACCGCCTCGTCAACTTCTTCCGCCGCTTGTTCGGCGTGCCCTATTGGTCGCTGTCGCAATGGGCCAAGCAGAAGGTCAAGAACGCCGTCAACTATATCGGCGCGTTCGAACAGGCGCTCGCCGCCGACGCGCGACGTCACGACGCGGACGGCGTGATCTGCGGCCACATCCATTACGCCGTGATCCGCGACGAGGCCGGCATTCGCTACATGAATTGCGGCGACTGGGTCGAGAGCTGCACCGCGCTGGTCGAGCACGACGACGGCCGTTTCGAGATCATCACCTGGGCGGATCATTTGCAGAAGCCGGCAACCGTCCCGCAGGTCGCGGCAAGAGCTGCCTGATGCGTATCCTGGTCGCGACCGACGCCTGGCACCCGCAAGTCAACGGTGTGGTTCGGACGCTGACCAAGCTGGCCGACGCGGCAGAGGGGCTCGGCGTCGCGTTCACGTTCCTGACGCCGCAATCGTTCCGCACCTTTGCCATGCCGAGCTATCGCGACGTGCGCCTCGCCATGCCGCGCCCGGCGCGAATTGCAAAGCTGATCGAAGAAGCACGTCCGGACAGCATCCACATCGCGACGGAGGAGCCGATCGGCCTGATGGTCCGCCGCTATTGCCGCCAGCGCAAGCTGCCGTTCACGACCAGCTTCCATACCCGCTTTCCAGAATATGTCCGGGCTCGCGTGCCAGTGCCGGGCTCGCTGATCTGGCGCGCGCTGCGCCGCTTCCATGCGCCCAGCCGCGCCGTGATGGCGGCGACGCCTGCGCTCGCGCGCGAGCTCGCCGAGCGCGGCTTCGACAATGTCGTGCTGTGGCCGCGCGGCGTCGACACCCATTTGTTCCATCCGCGCGCGGTCGACCTGTGTCTGCCGGCGCCGGTGTTCCTCTCGGTCGGCCGGGTCGCGGTGGAGAAGAACCTCGAGGCCTTTCTCGACCTCGACCTGCCCGGCACCAAGGTGATCGTTGGTGACGGTCCGGCGCGGGCCTCGCTCAAGAGGCCTATCCCGATGCGATCTTCCTCGGCGAGAAGCACGGCGAGGCGCTGGCGGAAATCTATGCTGCGGCCGACGTCTTCGTGTTCCCGAGCAAGACCGACACTTTCGGCCTGGTCCTGCTGGAGGCGCTCGCAAGTGGCCTGCCGGTGGCGGCCTTTCCGGTGAAGGGACCCCGCGACGTGATCGGCAATGCGGCGGTCGGCGCGCTCGATCACGATCTGCGCACCGCCTGCTTCGCCGCGCTCGACATCTCCAGGCAGGACTGCGTCGCGTTCGCCGCCAATTACACCTGGGAGGCTTCGGCCCGGGCTTTCCTGGCCAGCATCGAGGCGCTGGGCGCGGTGCTGCCCGGCCGGAAAGGGGCGGAACCGCCGCGCTTCGTGGCCTAATCGACAAAAAATCCTCGCGGGGAGATGTCTTGCTCGCGGCTCCCAGGCCGCGATAAGGTCTGATATGATCGAACAGCTCCTCCCGGTCGGCCCCGCCGACATCGACGCCGCAGCGCGCGTGATCGCGCCTTACGCCATCCGCACCCCGCTGTTGTCTTTCCCCGTGCTCAACGAGCGCGTCGGCGCAAAGGTCTTCCTGAAGCCGGAGATGCTCCAGCGCACCGGCTCGTTCAAGTTCCGTGGCGCCTTCAACAAGGTATTCTCGATCCCGCAGGACAAGCGCGCCGGCGGCGTCGTCGCATTCTCCTCCGGCAACCACGCCCAGGGCGTGGCGGCCGCGGCGAAGATCCTCGACATGCAGGCGACGATCGTGATGCCGGCGGATGCGCCGCTGTCCAAGCGCGAGCGCACCAAATCCTACGGCGCCGAGGTCGTGCTGTACGATCGCGACCGCGACGACCGCGAGGCGATCTCGCGCGGCATTGCCGAGAAGCGCGGTGCGACGCTGGTCAAGCCGTATGACGATCCCTTCGTGATTGCGGGGCAGGGTACCGCCGGCCGCGAGATCGCCGAGGACATGGCGGGCCTCGGCCTTGCCCCCGACATCGTGGTGGCGCCGGCTTCCGGCGGCGGCCTGATCGCGGGCGTCGCGACGGCCGTGAAGGCGCGCTATCCGCTGGCCGAAATCGTGGTCGCGGAGCCCGAGGCGTTCGACGATCACGGCATTTCGCTGACCGCGGGTCATCGCGAGCCGCATCCGCCGGCAGGCCGCACCATCTGCGATGCGCTGATGGCCCTGATGCCCGGCGAGATGACGTTTGCGATCAACAGCAAGCTGCTCGCGCGCGGTGTCACCGCGTCGGATGCCGAAGTCGGTGCTGCCGTGGCGTTTGCCTATCGGGAGCTCAAGCTCGTGGTGGAGCCGGGCGGGGCCGTTGGCCTTGCCGCGCTGCTGGCGGGACGTCTCGACGTCGCCGGCAAGAACGTCGTGATCGTGCTCTCCGGCGGCAATGTCGATGCGGATCTGTTCGCCGAGCTGGTGGCTTAATGGATTCCGGGCTTGCGCCTCTAGGCGCATCCCGGAATGACGATGTGCAAGAGCTGACATGAAGAAGGGGCAGAGCGTTGCCGCTCTACCCCTTTTGCATTTGTGGCTTGGCGGATTCAGCTTGCCCCTTGCTCGGTGCAACCTCTCCCGCTTGCGGGGGAGGTCGGCGCGAAGCGCCGGGTGGGGGCTCTTTCCTCTTGGGGGTCCTCGACTGTGGAAGCACCCTCTCCCCAACCCTCCCCCGCAAGCTGGGGGAGGGCGCGCACCTTCTCCGCGCGATCAGTGCATGAAGCTCCGGCGATTGTTGCCGCCCATGCTCGGCGCCTGGTTCATCGACTGGCGAAAGTTGTTGCCGCTGTTGACCATGCGGGTCGGCATCGTGTTGAGCTGCGGACGATTGTTCGCCACGTTGTTCTGGACCTGCACCTTGTTCACCGGATTGTTGTTGAGCTTCACGATGCCGGTGTTGCCGTTGTTGATGCGGATCGGGTGGTTCTGGGTCTGAACGTTGATCGGCTTTGCCTCGACGTTCGGGCCGCCCTTGCCGACATTGACCGGCATGCTCACGATCCTGCCGGGTTTGCCGTTGGCGTTGCCGCCATTCGGCATGGTGTTGGTCGGCGCAGGCAGGGTGACGATCTTGCCCGGGGTTTGCGACGGCGTGCCGTTCTGCTGGTTCGACTGGTTGTTGCCTGCCGGCAGGTTGACGATGTGGCCGCCATTGCCGAGCTTGCCGATCACATTGCCGTCGAGCGGCTTCTGCACGACCGGCAGGTCGCCGTTCACATGCGCGCCGCCATTGCCCTGCTGCATCAGCGGCATGTATTTGGGCTGACCGAGATTGCCGATCTTGAGCGTCGGGGCAATGTTCTGCGGCGCCAGGAATTTGGTCGCCTGCATCAACGGGATCTCCTTCGGCTGCGCCTGCAGCTTCAGCGCGACATGCGCATAGGGGCTGTTGCTGAAGCTGTCATGGAAGCTCTTGTAGCCAACAGGCGAATTCGCGAGCACAGCCTTGTGCCAGGCCTGCGAGATCAGGAGATTGTTGAGCAGCCACCGGACGTGGTCGCAAAGCGGGTCGTGCGGGTACATCTGAATGAACTCCTGATAATATTCCGGCCGGCCCTCGGACACGACGTAATCATAAGCCTGGCGGGTCGAGCGGCTCGGCAGGTTGGAGGCCATTTGCACCACCGGCGCTTTCACTGGCGCGCGGTTGGCGGCAACGGCGGTGTCGCCGAAGAAGGTGAAATCCGAGGTCAGCGACGAGCTTTCCCACGGGATCTGCGCACCGCTGGTGGTCTGGTTCACTTGCAGGCGCACGCGCTTGAACAGCTGTTCGATCGGCACGTTGGGCTCGCGCGCGACGTTCAGGAAGGCCTGCGTGTAGGGGCTGTGGCCGTTGGTGCCGTCGAGCGCTTCGGCGCCCGGCGCGGTCGAGTAGCCGACGATCGAGCCGTTCGGCGCATCGACGATGGCGAGGCCGCGGCCGGCGTCGTTGACCTGGGGGAAGGGGTTGTTGCGGCAGGCATCGAGGATGACGATGCGCATGCGGCTCGGGATCGTCTCCAGCGTCGACATTACGTCGACCAGGCGCACCGAATTGTTGACGAGCTCGGTCGGGCTCGACACCTTGGCGTCGACGGGAACGAGATAGTTTTCGCCGGCGAGCTGCACGCCGTGCCCGGCGTAGTAGACCATCGCCACCGTGTTCGGACCGCGCGAAGCGACCTTGGCGGAAAAGTCCTGGACGACGCGCAGCATGTCGTTCTGGGTCAAGTCGGTCGCGGCGACCACTTCGAAGCCGGCTGAGTTCAAGAACTGCGCCATCGATTGCGCGTCATCGTCGGGGTTCGCAAGGTGCGGCGCGTTCTGGTAGTTCGCATTACCGATCACCAGCGCGACCCGCTGCTCCGGGCCTTGCAGCGCAGTGGGAGTCGGTGCAACCGGGGCGACTTGCGCGGAAACGGGCCCGCAGGCGAAGCCGAACAGGCTTCCCAGGAAACCCGCAGTCATCAGGAAATGCTTTAGGCGGAACATGGCGTGCTCCTTTGGCACTCATCTCGATGCGAGATTGGTTGCGAAGGAGCCTGACCGCGTTCGAGTTGGACGTCCGTGATCACGATCACGATGGTAGGCTCCGTGACCTGAATCACGTTTGGAACCTGCTATCGTTTGCCATCGCTTGGGAGGACAGTCCGTCACATGCTGAAATTGATCGATCCGATCCTGACACCCGACCTGCTCTGGCTGCTCGCCTCGATGGGCCACGGCGACGATCTTGTGGTCGTCGACGCGAACCACCCCGCAACCCGCATTGCCGCGGCGACCTCGTCGCAGCGCCTGATCCAGTTGCCTGGCATGCGTATGGAGACGGCCGTCCGTGCCATCATGACGCTCTATCCGCTCGATGATTTCGATCCCGATCCGGTGCGCGTGATGATGCCGGTGGACGATTCCGATCGAGTCCCGGAGGTGCAGCGCGCCGTGTTGGCGGAGATCGAACGCGCGGCCGGCGGCCCCGTTGCTCCCGGCAAACTCTCACGGGCGCATTTCTATCGCGCGGCGGCGGCGGGCTTCGGCGTCGTGAAGGTGGGCGACAGCCGAGGTTATGGCTGCTTCCTGATCCGCAAGGGCGTGATCAGCTAGGGAATAATTCTGCGCAAGGTCGCGCAGAACTCTGCACCCGAATTTGAATGGCCTCCGCGCAACCGACCGACTATGGTCGATTCATGTCTCGCCTTGTGTGTCTATCTGTTGCTGTCATCCTGTCGCTGCTCCCCGCCGTCGCGCCGGCTGCGTCAATTCAAAAGCGGCCCAAGCCGGTCTGGCAAGGCTACGGCTTTCTGCCGGGCTATCGGCAGCCGCTCAGCAACAGCATCCCGCTTTACAACCAGAAGGACGCGATGCGTCGCCTGTCGCGCGCCGACCGGCGCCACTGGTACATCGATCCGGTTCCTCAGTATTACCGTTGGGACGGCGAGTGGCACTATTTCGGCCGCCCCGGCTTCGGCGGCGGCCGCTACAATGGCGGCAGTTTCGGGCCGTGCTGGACGCGGACGCCGATCGGGCCGATCTGGAATTGCGGGTGATTGCTCGCGCGGCGCTCTCGCGCCCCGGAGGCAGCGCAGCGCTCCTTCGGCGATGCGCTGCAGAGCCGGGGCACCGCGGCCGATGAAAATGGGACCACAACGGCGCTTTGGCGCTCCTGTCGCTCTCCGAAGGCAAGCGGCGTCCGTTGCCATCGGGATGTCCTTTATACGTTCCGCAATTCTTTGGCGCGCAGCCCCTCCGCATGGCGCATGGACTACTGGTCACAGTCGGCTGCGTGTGGATGGCCGCTTGCCTTTGGCGGCGAGAGCAGTTGGACCCGAATCTCAGAGCCGCACTCCGATGGCCTGCGCCTAACGACAAGGTCGGCTCGCGCCAAGGCCGGGCCGCGTCGCAGCGAGACGCGTGCCCGAGGGTAGAATGGCGCGCCGCTAGTTCCTTCGCCACGGCGATTTGCATTACGGCGACAGTGCTTCAACTGGACTGGGTCGGAGAGCTGGCCGGTTTTGGCGGCGATAGCATACTCCGAAATGGCGCGACGCCCGCCACCGACGCAGGAACGATTCAGAGCGCGCTCGCGCGGAGTGCCTCACACCCCTGACGAGGCTCCCACCGCACAGCACAATTCCTGTAGATATGACGACTGCGTGTCTTGACATCTGAGAGAAAAATTTCACCGAGAGTCGCACATCGAACCGACAGCGTCCGCTTGCTTCGCGCATGATGGCATCTCAGGGCCGGGGTTAAGAGCTCCTTTGAATCTGATCGAACATGGAAGCGGGGACATGTCCTCGCCTCCAGTCCCATGAGGCAAGTCAACCTCTCGGGAAATGATGCCGCTTGAGAACGAGGATGGTGCCGTGAGTGAACGCGAAGTGAAAGTTGGACTGAACGGGACGAATGGTTACGCAATTCCGTTATTCGGGTTCCCGAATATCCCGCTGTCTAGCGCGATCGGCGGTTTCGCCGAGCAGGGGGTCGCCAGCGCACAGCAAGGCTGCGAGAAGATCAAGGTCGCGTCGGCGGAGATGGCGGAAGCGCTGCGTGAGACGTATTCGAGCAATGCCAAGGGCGCAACCGACTACGCGGCCAAGCTGATCGAAATGTCGAACGCCAATACGGTGTCTGCGATCGACTTCTTCGCGCAGGCCCTGGGTAGTAAGTCAGTCCCGGATGTTTTCACCTTGTCCGTTGCGCAAGCGCGCAAGACCTTCGACACCGCGTCCGCCCAGAACAAGGAATTGTGGGGGCTTGGGGAGAAGCTTGCGAAAGAAGCCGGCGAGCCGATCAAGAAGTACTTCGCCAAGGTCCTGCATCCGGCCAGCTAAAAAGCTCTCGTCCAGGAGTCCTTCAGCAGGGAAACCGGCCCGTCGGAACAAGCCTCGCCACGAACATGCCCCCACATGCTCGACCAATAATGGCCAGGTGCGCGATGCCCCCCAAGTAGCCGCACCAATAAGAGGCGCAATCTGACGGGCCGGCCTTTGTTTCGGAATGCAAGCTGACGTGCAAAGGGAGGTCACATGGGAATGGTCATGATCAAATGCCCGCGAAGCGGCCGCGCTATCCCCACCGGCATCAAGGCCGATCGCGAGAGTTTTTTGCGCAGCATTGTGTTTTTCAGGCGCACCCATTGTCCGATCTGTCAGGCCGATCACGCCTGGTTTGCACAGGAAGGCTGGGTGGATGAGCCGAGCGCTCGCGCAGCGCCGCAGCCGTGGCACACGGCCTGACCGACCCCACAGCTCGTGGATCGTAATCTGGAGGGACACGATGGCGGGGACGCAAACAACCAATGCACGCTCCGTCTTCCTGATGCAGGCCAGAGAATTTCTTGACGAAGCACGACGACTGAAGCCGGGCCCCGCGCGCAACGAACTGCGCGAGGTGGCGGCGGTGCTGCGCGAGCTTGCGAAAATCGAGGCGCAATGCAAACCTGCAGGGGACAGTGATCGACCCGAGAGAACGTGATCAGGTTCGACGCCGCTCCGTCCTTCTCTCTCCGGCAACTGGCTTTTAGTTCACCAGCGCCCTCCTGACTTCCTCGGAAGGAGGAGGGCAATCGTGCAAGGTTGCGGCGTGTCTCGACCCAATTGAAAGCAGCTTACCCAGCGCCGCCGGGTTCGCTGGTCAGGATTCGCCGATCACGCGAAACGGCCGTTTCGCGTGATCGGCCCATCCCCATCGAGAACACCTCCTCGATTTCGCGCCGCATGGTGTCGTGGCACTCGCAGGCGGCCGCCGCCAGTCGGGACCGGTCGATTTCGATCTGGCCTCTTCGATCAGAGATGATCGCAGCGGACGCGCGCAGATTGCGCATCAAGAGCGTCACCGTCGTTCGTCGGACACCGAGTATTTGCGACAGCTCCTGCTGGGTGAGCGGAAGGACGTCTTGGTCGACGCAGTCGCGCAACTGAAGCAGCCAACGCGACATGCGGGCTTCGACCGGATGCAGCGCATGGCAGGCCGAGCCGAGCTGAAACTGGATGAGCATCGCTCTAACGTGGCTCTGGATTGCGTGGCGGATCGCAGGGCTCCGGCCAAAAGCGGCGTGAAATCGCGACGCGGAAATCCGAGAGGCGGTGCCCGCCACCCGAACGATGGCGGTAATGGCCGAAGGCGACGGCCCCAGCACCGAAAGACTGCCTACGACCCCATCACGCCCGATCACTGCGGTTGCAACCGTCCGGCCATCCGCCATGTCGACCATCAGCGAGATGGCGCCGGCATGAGGAAAGAAGACGTAATCGACCTGCTCGCCCGCTCGCGAGAGCACCGCGTTGTGATCGAGGACGACCGTCTCCAGCTCGGGCGCCAGCAGATCGAAGTCTGATCGCGGAAGTGTTGCAAGAAGGCGGTTACCAAATCCGCCGGAAGCCATTACCACAGCGAAGCCGCGGTAACGCTTGCACCGCTTCCTCCATTCGAAGCGGCACCGAACAGCGATCTCAACATTTGTTTAAGTCTGCTTTCTCTACACGCACTGATATCCAATTCATTTTCCAGACGCCTTCGCTCTCAACAACAATCTCAACGCTCAACCGCGCAACTCCACGATTTCGATGCAAGTGCACCGCGGGCAGCAATGCAATTGCAAAATGCGCATGGGTAAAACCCTACGGCCAGACGGAATCCCAGTGTTCCACATGCTTCGTTTACTGTTGCGCATTGAGCAATCCCAGTTTCGCTCGACATGGAACAGATCAACTTATCGAATGTGTCTGCGAATTGCTGTCCTACGCCGCAAACGCACTCACGATCTGGATAGTCACAAGCTTAATCTCCTCGCACCAGGAGATGGCATTGCGCTGCCGCCAAGATGTGCACTGACCTCGCAAGCCGAGAGCATCAACAGCGAAACGGTTGTCGCGGAGCTACCTACGCTTCGGCCGATGTGGACGCGTTGATTGCGGCTTGTTCCAAGTACGGCCGTGGCAGCCTGACGCGACGCTTGCTCGCAATCGGCAGACGAGATCGTACAAGATCGCGAAGTCGGCGCCCATGTAGCAGCGGGGAACGTGGCTTCTGGGTTCCGGCTCTGCGCATCAACGCAAAGGGCGTTGCTGCTAATCCGGGACACGGGAGTGGGGTGCTGAGGTTTACGAGAAGAACGCGATCTTCTCGGCCTGGGTCATGCGGCGGATGGGCGCGAGCGGGTCGTTCGCCGGCGCGCGGGGCTTCTGCAAGATGCCGCTGGCGAGGATGGTGGCGCCGAGCGAGGGCTCCGGCAAGGACGCGGACAGCGGCGAGGGCATCGGCAGCGGCGCGGTTGGCGCTGCCGCGAATGTTGCCGTGGCCGCCATGGCCGGGGCCTGCTGCTCCATCACTTCGGCGGCAGCTTCCGCGATGGCGTCGGTGAGGCGCGCGAGCGACTCCATCGCGATCGGCGCGTCTGCGGGCTCTTCCTCGACCGCTGCGACGACCGGCTCTGGCGCGATCGGCTCCGGCAACTCCGCCGCAACGGGAGCTGCGACCTCGAAGTCGGAATCCGGCGCGGCCATCTCCAGCGCGATGGCCTCGAGGATGGCTTCGTCCTCGGCTTCCGCGGCGGCATCGAGCGCGAACGCATCGGTTGCTTCCGTCAAGGCGGCCGGTTCAGTGGCCGGCTCTTCAAACGAGGCGCCTTCAAGCTCGGCATCATCAGGCACGACATTGTCGAGCGCAGCGCTTTCGGGAGCGATCTGGCTTTCGGCGACGATCTCCGGCGCGACTGCGGTGTCCATGGCCCGCTCGGCAACGGCCGACGTCTCAGTGACGCCAGGTGCTTCGACCTCCGGAGTGGCTGCGATGTCCTGCGGCGCCTCCGTAGAAGCCACGGGGGCTTCGCTGGCCATCGCGCCAGGTGCGACTTCGGCAGGCGGCAGGTCTGCCGCAGACGACGGCGCCTCCTGCCTCGGAGCCGGCTCGTAAGGCGCCGCTTGGGGCGTTGCGCCGCCGTCGAGTTGCTCGAGCCGATCCCTCAGCAGATCGAAGGCCGCCTGGAGCTCGACGCGGGGGTCGATGGTCGAAATCTGTCCGCAGGCCGCCTCGATCGAGGCGAGCTGCGAATCAATGAGGTCGCAGATTCGCCCGTCGGCGCCGATCTCGCGCCAGCGCCAGGAGATCTCCTTGATGATACGCACCCCGCGCGGGATCGGCGCGAGGCTCGCCTCGATCGCGGCGGGATCGAACGCCGCGATCGCAATCGTCTCGGCCTCGCGGATGGCGCGGCGGATATCGACCAGCGCCTCGGGCAGGCGGTCCTCGACGACGGGTTGTCGCTGTGCCGCAAGGGTTTCTTCGATCTTCGCAACCGCATCGAGCACCATGCGGGTGTCGGCATTGCGGTTGCGCTTGGCATATTCGCCGAGGAACCAGCGGCCGCGCGCGGTCTCCATGAAGGCTTCGCGGATCGCGTCGTAATCCTGCTCGTTCGGCTCGGCCGCGCGGGCAGACATGGGCGAAAGGGCGAATGCTTCGTTGGCCATGACAATCTCGTCGCGCAAATCACCGCGCGTTACTGTAACGATCACCACGATATCGACCGAATCGCAATTGGTTTGATGGCAGGCGAATCACAAATCCCCATCGCGGAAGCCAAGAAGCGGCGATTCGCCGTGAGCCTCGCCCTGTTCTATTCGGCCGTCTTCGCGGTCTCGGGCACGCATCTGCCGTTCTTCCCGGTGTGGCTGAAGGCGATCGGCGTCGACGCGGCCTGGATCGGCCTCATCAACGCGCTGCCGGCGATCACGCGCTTCACCACGCTGCCGCAAGTGACCGCCTTTGCCGAAAAGCGGCAGGCTATTCGCGCCGCCATGATGGTATCGGTGCTGGTGACGGCGATCGGCTTTACCGCGGTCGGCTTGCAGCAGCAGCCGCTGGCGCTGTTCCTGATCTATGCGCTGACCTGCATGATGTGGACGCCGACGATGCCGCTGACCGATGCCTACGCGCTGCGCGGTGTCGCGCGTTACGGGCTCGATTACGGGCCGTTGCGGCTGTGGGGCTCGGCGGCGTTCGCCGCAGGCTCGCTCGCCTGCGGCTATCTCGTCGACAGCATCGCGCCGCGTGATCTGATCTGGGTCATCGTCGCATGGACCGTAGTCGCGGTTCTCGCCAGCCTGCTGCTTCAGCCGCTCGACGAGGTCAGGCGCAGGACCGCCGAGACGCATGCCGGCAAGGCCTTGCTGCGCGATGGCGGCTTTTGGGCGATCATCGCCTCGGCGGCGCTGATCCAGGGCAGCCACGTCGCCTATTACACCTTCTCGGCCATCAACTGGCAGCTCCAGGGTCTCGGCGGGCTGACGATCGCGGCCCTGTGGACGCTGGGTGTGATCGCGGAGATCGTCGTGTTCGCCCTTTCGCCGCGCTTCTCGCTGCATCCGTCCACGATGATGGCGATCGGGGGGCTCAGCGCGGTGGTGCGCTGGATCGTCACCGCCAACGAGCCGCCGCTGGCGCTGCTCGCGATCGTGCAACTCGGCCACGGTCTCACCTTCGGCATGACCATCGTCGGCACCATGAATCTCCTGGTGCAGCGCGTGCCGCCGCACCAGATCGCGCGGGGACAGGGCTACTACGCCGCGTGCAACGGTCTATTGGGCGCAACGACCTCGATCGCGTCAGGCGCGATCTACGCCCGCATCGGCGACGGCCTGTATTACGTCATGGCCGCGATGGCCGCTGCCGGTGCGCTGGTGATCTGGTCGGCGCGGCACCGGCTCAAGTCTCATCCCCAGAGCGAAGCGTCCGGCGGGTAAACCAGGCTGTCGTCATAACGCAGGCCGTGATCGCGATCGCGCGCCAGCAGCAGCGGGCCGTCGAGATCGACGAAGCGCGCCTGCGGCGTCACCAGCATCGCAGGCGCCATCGACAGTGAGGTCGCGACCATGCAGCCGATCATGATCTCGAAGCCGAGCGACTGCGCGGCATCGGCCATGGCCAGCGCCTCGGTGAGGCCGCCGGTCTTGTCGAGCTTGATATTCACGGCGTCGTAGCGCGCACGCAGGGGCTCGAGCGACGAGCGGTCGTGCACGCTCTCGTCGGCGCAGACCGTGACCGGACGCTTGATCCGTGCCAGCGCCTCGTCCTTGCCGGCGGGCAGCGGCTGCTCCACGAGCGTGACGCCGACGTCGGCGCAGGCGGCAAGATTGTGCTCCAGATTGGCCTCGCTCCAGCCCTCGTTGGCGTCGACGATCAGCTCGGATTCGGGGGCGGCCTTGCGCACCGCCGCGATCCGCGCCGGATCGTCTTCGCCGCCCAGCTTGATCTTGAGCAGCGGCCGGTGTGCGGCCTTGGCGGTTGCCGCGGCCATGCTCTCGGGCGTGCCGAGGGAGATGGTGTAGGCGGTCGTACGCTCGCCGGGCTCCGGGCGGCCCAGCAGGTTCCAGGCGCGCAGGCCGGCCACCTTGGCCTCGAGGTCAATCAGGGCGCAATCTAGCGCGTTACGAGCCGCCCCAGGCGGCATTGCCGCCTGGAGGGCCTGCCGCGTCAGCCCGCCCGCCACGGCCTGCTGCATGGCCTGAATGGCGCCGAGCGTCGCCTCCGGAGTCTCGCCGTAGCGGGGGTAGGGCACGCACTCGCCGCGGCCGGTCAGCCCGTCCTGACTGACCTCCGCCACGACGGTCACGGCCTCGGTCTTGGCCCCCCGGCTGATGGTAAAGCTGCCGGCAATCGGAAAGCGTTCGATTCGTGCCGCCAGGGAGACAAGTTTGCTGGAAGTCATTTTGAACTCTGGCGAAATCTGAACCTGCTGGTTACCTGTAGCAACTAATAGTGGCCAGTTGGGGATACCTTCTCTAGGTAAGGGCGCGTGCGCAACCTTCTGTTTTCCTCCGTCCCGGCAGGGGAGCGGACATCTTGAGCGGCGATCCGAAGCTGGAACGGGTTGCCAAGGGCAATGCGCTTGCACTCTGCGCCACCGGGACCTGGACCGCGAGCTTCGCGCCGGTCCTGGAGCGGCTGGTGGCCGATGCCGAGCAGCTCGCCGGCAACCCCCAAAGCATTTTCATCGACGTCTCCGAGGTCGCCAAGCTCGACACGTTCGGCGCCTGGCTGATCGAGCGGCTGCGCCGCAGCCTGACGAAAGGACCTGTCGAGGCCCAGATCGCGGGGCTCTCCGCCAATTATTCGAGCCTGGTGGACGAGGTGCGGCGGGTCAGGGCGACGCCCGTGGTCGACGGCAGCACGATCACCATCATCGGCATGCTGGAGCAGATCGGCCGGGCGGTCGCCGGCGTTGCCGGTACGATGGCGGGCCTCGTCGACATGCTCGGCGCGGTGCTCGCCGCGGGCTTTCGCGTCCTGATCCACCCGCGCTCGTTCCGCCTGACCTCGACCGTGCACCACATGGAGCAGGTCTGCTGGCGCGCGGTGCCGATCATCGTGCTGATCACCTTCCTGATCGGCTGCATCATCGCCCAACAAGGCATCTTCCATTTCCGCAGGTTCGGCGCCGATATCTTCGTCGTCGACATGCTCGGCGTGCTGGTGTTGCGCGAGATCGGCGTGCTGCTGGTCGCGATCATGGTCGCCGGCCGCTCGGGCAGCGCCTACACCGCCGAGCTCGGCTCGATGAAGATGCGCGAGGAGATCGACGCGCTGCGCACCATGGGGTTCGACCCGATCGAGGTGCTGGTGCTGCCGCGCATGATGGCGCTCGTGATTGCGCTGCCGATCCTCGCTTTCCTCGGCGCGATGGCCGCGCTCTATGGCGGCGGGCTCGTCGCCTGGCTTTATGGCGGTGTCCAGCCGGAGGCCTTCTTGTTGCGGCTGCGCGACGCCATCTCGATCGATCATTTCATCGTCGGTATCGTCAAGGCACCCGTGATGGCCGCGGTGATCGGCATCGTCGCCTGCGTCGAAGGGCTTGCCGTGCAGGGCAGCGCGGAATCGCTCGGACAGCACACGACCGCGTCGGTGGTGAAGGGCATCTTCTTCGTCATCGTCATGGACGGCATCTTCGCCATCTTCTTCGCCTCGATCGGGATGTGACGATGGCAGGCGAGATCCAGAACCCCATCATCCAAGTCCGCGATGTCACCGTGCAGTTCGGCGCAACGCGCGTGCTCGATGGCCTCAACCTCGACGTCAAGCGCGGCGAGATCCTTGGCTTCGTCGGTCCCTCGGGCGCCGGGAAATCGGTGCTGACGCGCACCATCATCGGCCTCGTGCCGAAGGTCGCAGGCTCCATCGAGGTGTTCGGCGTCGACCTCGATTCCTCCAGCACGTCGCAACGGCGAAATGTCGAGCGGCGCTGGGGCGTGCTGTTTCAGCAGGGCGCGCTGTTCTCCTCGCTCACGGTGCGGCAGAACATCCAGTTTCCGATGCGCGAATACTTGCGCGTGTCGCAGCGGCTGATGGACGAGATCACCATGGCCAAGCTGGCCATGGTCGGTCTCAGGCCGGAAGTTGCCGAGCGCTTCCCGTCCGAGCTCTCCGGCGGCATGATCAAGCGCGTGGCACTCGCCCGTGCACTGTCGCTGGATCCGGATCTCGTCTTCCTGGACGAGCCGACCTCGGGCCTCGATCCGATCGGCGCCGGCGACTTCGACGAGCTGGTCAGGACGCTCCAGCGCACTTTGGGACTGACCGTTTTCATGGTAACGCACGACCTCGATAGCCTTTACACAGCATGTGACCGCATCGCCGTTCTAGGAAACGGTAAGATCATTGCAGCAGGGTCGATCGCCGACATGCAGGCCTCGCAGCATCCCTGGCTGAGACAATATTTCCATGGCAAGCGCGCCCGCGCGGTGATGGGCTGAGGTGCCGGAGTAGCTGATGGAAACGCGCGCAAATTACGTGCTGATCGGATCGTTCACGCTGGCGGTGATCGCCGCTGCGATCGGCTTCGTGCTGTGGTTTCAGTCGCTGCACACCACCAAGCAGCGCAGCCCCCTGCGCGTCGTGTTCGAGGGCCCCGCGGCGGGCTTGCGCAACGGCGGCAGCGTCAATTTCAACGGAATTCGGGTCGGTGAGGTGGTCTCGGTGAAGCTGGACAACCCGCGGCGGGTTGTCGCACTCGCCATGATCGAGAACAACGCCCCGATCCGCAAGGACACGCTGGTCGGGCTCGAATTCCAGGGCCTCACCGGTGTAGCCGCCATCTCGCTCAAGGGCGGCGACGAGGACGCGGCCCCGCCGCCGCTCGACCAGGACGGCATCCCGACGCTGACGGCGGATCCCAACAAGCTCCAGGACGTCACCGAGGCGATCCGCGGCACGCTCCAGAACATCAACAAGATCGTCGCCGACAATCAGGAATCGGTGAAGAACTCGCTGAAGAATTTGGAGACCTTCACCAACTCGCTCGCCCGCAACTCCGAGAAGATCGATGGCGTGATGGCCAAGGTCGACGGCGTGATGCTCAAGGCCGACAATCTCATGCTCGGCCTCAACACGCTGGCCGGCGGCAAGGACGGCGGCGAGCTGTTCCAGGCGGTGAAGTCGATCCGCGAACTGGCCGAGGATTTCGACAAGCGCTCCGGCGCGCTGATGAGCGATGGCCGCCGCACTCTCGGCGACATCAGCCGCGCCGTGAACAACTTCGACCGCAACCCGACCCGCGTCCTGTTCGGCGCCAGCAACTCATCGCAACCCGCCCCGCCGCCCGAGCCGCCAAAGCCGACGGCGAGCGAGCGCAGACGATAGTTGGCGAGGCGTTCGCGTGTCGCTCACCATCGTATTGTGAGCGCCAGGTCTCGTGTCCCGGACGCGCTGCAACGACCTTAGCGTTGCTGCGCAGAGCCAGGACCCAGAAGGCAACACGGTGTGATGTGCGACATTGGCCCCGGCTCTGCAGCGCACCGCCGAAGAGGCGCTACGCTGCGTCCGGGGCACGACAGCGAGGATGCCGCCCAAAACCAAAACGGAGGCCGTGAGGCCTCCGTTTTCATCCGCTAATCGGTGACGCTACGAGCCGCTCACCCGAGCCGTCCCCCCGCGTGGGCCAGCAGCGTGTAGACCAGCCCCGTCTCCGAGGTCAGGTGGCTGTGCAGCTCCTGCGGGCCGCGGCCGTCGCGGGCGACTTCGTCGAGCAGGCGCTCGAACTCCGCGATGTAGCGGTCGACCGTCCCCTTGAAGTTGCGGTCGGCGCGATACTTGCGGGCGACCTCGTCGAAGGCCTTCTGGCCGGCGGGCGTGTAGAGGCGCTTGGTGAAGGCCTTGTTCTCGCCGCGCTGGTAGCGGTCCCACATCTCGGCGGCGAGGTTGCGGTCCATCAGCCGGCCGATGTCGAGCGACAACGATTCCAGCGGATTGCCACCACCTTGCAGCGCCTGCGGCTGCGGAGCGGGTGCCGCGCGGCCGCGGGGAGCCTCACGGCCGGCCGAGGCGGCAGGACCCGTGTCGGCGCGGTTGAGCAGGTCCGACAGCCAGCCGTCGCGGCCCTGGTCATTGCCGGCAGGCGCGACCGACGGCGCTTCGGTGCGGCGCGCAGCCGGCATGCCGAGATCCGGCGGCGGCAGCGTCGAGGCGCTGCCGGTGTCGCGCATGCGGGTCTCGGTGGCGCGGCCTGCGACTGCGGCCAGCACCGCCGGCTCTTCCTGGCGCTGCACGCTGCCGCGGCTCGTCGTGGTGACGTCGAGGCCGCGGCCATGCTGGGCTACGATGCGGTTGAGCTCGGCGAGCGCCTCGATCTGGTCGACGATCACCTTGCGCATTTGCGCGGTGCTTTCGGCGGCCTCCTGCGGCATCTCGAGTACGCCGCGGCGCAGCTCGTTACGGGTGGATTCGAGCTCGTTGTGCATCTCGAGCGCCATCTGCTTCATGCTTGCGACCAGATTGCTGAAGCGCTCGGTCGACTGCTTGAACATCGCATCCGCCTCGTCGGTGGTCTGGCGGTAGATGTCGTGCATGGCTTCGATGGTCTGGCGGTGCTCCTCTTCGGACGCAGCGCGCACCGCCTCGAACTGGCGGGTGATTGCGGCAGAGCCTGCGCCGGCGGTCTCGGCGACGACGCGGGCGATGTCGCGGGCACGCTCTTCGGCTGCGGCCAGCGATTCATCGAGCAGGCCGGTGAAGCGCGACAGGCGCTGGTCGAGATCGGCCGTACGCAGGTCGATTGTGGTGACGAGCGATTCCAGCGCCTGCTTGCGCTCGGCGAGCGAGGCGGTGGTGTTCTTGTTACTCTGCTCGACGACCTGCGCGGCCTCGACAAGCGCCTTGCCATGCTTGTCGAATTGGGTCGACAGCTCGCCGAGGTCCTGGAGCGCCTTCGTGGTCTTGCTGTTGAAGACGTTGAGCTGGTCTTCCAGGTTCTGCGTCGCGGCGCCGTTGCGCGAGGTGACGTCGTTCATCGCCGAGACGAAGTCGGCGACGCGCGTCACCAGCGCCCGCTCGAGCGAGTTGAGGTTGTCGTGCGCACCGGTCAGCACCTCCTGAAGCAGGATGTTGCCTTCGCGCAGCCGCTCGAACAGCGCCACCGTGTCGGTGCGTAGGATCTTGCTGGTCTCCTGCATCTCGGTCACGGCCGCGATCGAGACCTGGCGCGACTGGTCGATCGCCGAGCGCGAGGCCTGCTCGAGGTCCTTGAGCGACTTGCCGACCGCGCCGGTGGCGATCTCGCTCGCCGTATTGATGGCGCGGGCGACTTCCGAGCCGTCGCCCATCATAGTCTGCGAGAAGGCCTGGCCGCGCGTCTCGATCGACTTCAGCGCGTCGGAGGTGACGCGATCAATGTCGAGCGTGAGCTGGTTGGTCTGGGAGCCGATCGCGTCGACCAGGGCGCCGCGCTTGGCGTCAATCATGTTCGACAGACGGTCGGCCTGCTGCTGCACATAGGTGACGATCTCGTCGGTCTTACCGGTCATGGCCTGGCCGAAGCTGCTGCTGGCGGCGAGCACCGAGCGCTCGACGTCGGCCGAACTCGACTTGACCCGCGAGCTGGCCTCGTTAGAGGCGGATATCAGCGCGTTCTGGGCGCTGAGCGCGCTGGTCTGGATGTCGTTGGTCGCGTTCGCGGCGGCTGCGCTCAGTGTACGCTCGATCTCGGTCGAGATTGTGCGGATCTGGCTCGCGGCATCCGCCGAGGTCGAGGTCAGCGAGGTCTGCGCCTCACGCGCGCTGTTGAGGATTGTCGAGGCGGTGTCGGCGCCGACCGCGGTCAGCGTGCGCTCGATATCCGTGGTCAGCGACTTGATCTGGCTCGCCGCGTCGGTCGAGGCGGAGATCAGCGTGCCCTGGGCCTCGCGGATACCGCTGGTGAGCGCTTCGATGGTGGCGCCGCCAGCGGTTGCCAGCGCGCGCTGCATCTCGGCCGCGAGCGAACGCACCTGGCTGGTCTGCTCGGCCGAGACCGTGAGCAGGGTGCTCTGGGCGTCGCGGGCGCTGGTGGTGATCGTCTCGGCGGTCGACTGGCCGACCTGCGAGAGCGAACGATGCACTTCGGCCGCGAGCGACTTGACCTGGCTCGCTGCATCCGAGGACGCCGTGACCAGCGTGCTCTGGGCCTCGCGGGCGCCGCTCATGATGGTCTCGGCGGTCGAAGTGCCCGCCATCGAGAGCGAGCGCTGCACATCGGAAGACAGCGCCTTGATCTGGTTGGCGGTCTCGGTCGAAGCCGCGATCAGCGCGCCCTGCGCATCGCGGGCGCCGGCGACGATCGCCTCCGCTGTGGTGGTGCCGGCCAGCGACAGCGAACGCTGCACGTCGGCGGTGAGCGTCTTGACATGGTTGGCCGCATCCGAAGAGGCGGTGACGAGCGTGGTCTGCACCTCGCGGGCGCCGGCCAGGATCGAGGCCGCGGTCGCCGAGCCCGCTGCGGACAGCGTGCGTTCGACGTCGGCCGCGAGCCCCTTGATCTGATTGGAGGCATCGCCCGATGCGGCGACCAGGGTTGACTGCGCCTCGCGGGCGCTGGTCAGGATCGAGTTCGCAGCACCGGTGCCGACCGCGGTCAGCGCGCGCTCGACCTCGGACGAGGTCATCTTGAGCTGGGCGTTGACATCGGAGGAGACCGTCAGCAGCGACTGCTGAGCGGTGCGCGCGCCGGTCTGGATGGTCTCGCTCGTGTTGACGACGAGGTTGGTGAGCGAACGTTCGGCGTCCTCGACATGCGAGCGGATCGCGGTCGAGATCATCTCGGCGCGGGACATCATGTCCTCGCTGGCCTGGCGTCCGCTGCTCTCGATGCGGCCGGCGACCGCCTCGACGCGCGAGCCGAGCAGGTCCTCGAACTGCGCCACGCGCACGTCGATGTCGCTCGCGACCGAGCCGACCTTGGTCTCGATGGCGTGGTGGATCTCCTGGAAGCGCGCCGTGACCGTGTCGGTCAGATGCACGGTGCGGCCGTCGATGACCTCGGTGACGCCGGTGATGCGGCGGTCGACCGCCTCGATCGCCTGCGCGGTGCCGTCCGTGAGGGTCGAGGTCAGCAGCGTGAGGCGCGTGTCGATCGACTGCACGGCCTGCGAGGCGCCGTTCGTCACCGCGGAGGTCAGGTAAGTGAGGCGGGAGTCGATGGATTCGAGCGCCTGCGAGGCGCCGCCCGTCAGCGTCGTCGTGAGATGCGTCAGCCTCGTGTCGATCGACTGGATGGTCTGCGATGCGCCGTCGGTCAGAGAGGTGGTGAGGTGGTTAAGGCGCGCGTCGAGGGTTTCGATGGCCTGCGATGCGCCGCTGGTCAGCGAGGTCGTGAGGTGGGTGAGGCGGCTATCGATCGACTGGATCGCTTGCACGGCGCCATCGCTCAGCGACGTCGCCAGCGTATTGATGCGGCCATCGATGGTTTCGGTCATGGACCTGGCGCGGGTGTCGAACGACTGTTCGAGCGCGGCGACGCGGCCGACGAGCTGCTGGTCGAAGGTCCTGATGTGGCCTTCGATCGTGCCGTCGAGGCTGGCGATCTTGCCGTCCAGCGAGGCGTCGAGATTGCTGACACGTTCCCCGATCGTGGTCTCGAATTGCACCAGCCGCTGGTCGAGCACGGCCGTGATCTGGCCGCCGTTCGACGTGAAACGGGTGTCGAAATTGTCGACATAGGTCTTCAACGTCTCGGCGATGTCCTGCGTGCGCTGGCCCATGCGCTCGACGATCTCGCCGCCGAAGGTCTTCACGGTGCGGTCGAACTCGGAGATGTGGCGCGTGATCAGCGCGCCGAGCGTGCCGGAATCGCGGGCGAACTTCTCGACCAGCTCGGTGCCCTGGTTCCTGACGAGCTCGTCGAAGGCGCTCATCTGGAGCGACAGCGAGTCGTGCGCGGTCTCGGTCTGGCTGACGACCTTGGCGACCAGGTTGTTGACGGTGGCGTCCAGCGCCTCGCTCGCCTTGTCGCCGCTCGTCATGATCTGGCCGGCGAGCCGGTTGCCGGCATCGTCGATCTTGGCGGAGATGTCGTTGGAACGCAGCTCAAGCTCGAGCAGGAGCGAGTCCGACGAATTCTTCAGGGAATCATGCACCAGCTCGGTGCGCTCGGAGATGCCGTCGACGATCGCGGCGGAGCGCTGCTCGAACTCGCCGGTGATGCGGTCGATGCGCTCGTTCAGCATCTCGTGGACGCGGTCGGCGAGATCGACGAACTCGTCGTGGACGTGGCCGGTCTTGAAGTTGAGGCTGGTGGTCAGCCGCTCGCTGGCGTCGAGCACGGCGCGCGTGGTCTCGTTGCTGGCCTCCTCGAGGCGATCGAGCAGGTCGCCGCCGCGCTCACCGAGCGCCAGGATCATGTTGTCGCCGGCATTGCTCAGGGCCTGGGTGATGTGGGCGCCGCGCTCTTCCAGCGCGCCGGTGATGGACTTGGCGACCTCGTCGACGCGCGAGGCGATCGCGTCCGAGATCAGCGCGATGTCGTGGCGCAGGTCGATCTGCACCCCGGAGATGGCGCTGCGGACCTGCTCGGCCTGGCCGACCAGGTTGTCGCGCTGATGCGCGATGTCCTGGAGCAGGGCGCGGATGCGCACCTCGTTGTCGGAATAGGCCCGCTCGAGCGCCGCGACCTCGTTGGCGACCAGCGTCTCGAGCTCGCCGGCGCGCGCGATGGCGCGCTCGATGCCGTCGCCCATCGCTGCGACCTCACGGCGGATCGCCTGGCCGACGGTGACCATGGAGTCAGAGGCCGAGCCTTCCGGCTCGGAGAAGCGGATTGCGACCTGCGCCATCGCCTGCGCGATCATGCGCATTTCCTGGCCGCGCCAAACGAGGCTCGCCAGGAAGTAGAACAGCATGATGGGCGCGAAGAACATCGCGATCAGGCCGGCAACGACGAGCACGCCGCCGCTCTGGCCCATGGCGGCCTGGATCGAGGGCAGGAAGCCGAATGTCAGCGCGGCGCAGGCGGCGAGCCAGACGCCGGCGAAGATGGTGGCGAAGGTGTAGACGTTGCGGGCAGGGCGGCCCCTCTGAAGCGCCTGGAGCAACTGGCCGATGGTCTCACGGTCATCATTGGCGGCGCGGCGGGAGGTGCGCGGCTCCTCGATCGGGTCGAACGCAGTTGCGCGTTCGTTGGCGGCGGGGCGCGACTCGAAGCTCGGCTCGTCGAAGACCGGAGGCGCGGGCGGCCCCACCGGAGGCACCGTCTCGTTGCGCATCGCGGCGTTGCGGCTGGTATCCGCAGCGGTGTCACTAATGTTAAGGGCTTCCTGGATCGCAGAAAGCGCAACTTCTGTGGGGTCTTTGGCCTTTTTCGGAGTGTTCGCCATGTTCAGTCCGAGCCCTCGTTACTTGTACGCGTCCCCCCGCGAGCCCTGCGCGATACGCAAGCCCACAGACCGGATCATGCCGCTTGCGCGGATCTCCGAGCCGTCCCCACCCGGACGGCTTGTCCGCCAATTTCTGCAACATCCTATTGGCAGAGCGTCGCGAATGAAATGGCTGCGATTAAGACAATGTTAATCATCGTTAACAGGATCGCGCCGTAACGCCTTAGCACTAAATGCAATTCTCCACCGAACGCGGCCGATTGCGGCAACTTCTCGTCAACAAATCGGCGGAATTGCGTAAAACGGCCCAAACATTTCGTTAACCATTTTCATGCTTGGGTGGGAGGAACCTGACCGCCGGACCGGCGGGACGATCGCGCGCTGCCGGGGCCTGGGTCATGACGCCTGAACTGCAACGGATGGACTGGATGCCCTCGCCCCCGCTTGCACCCATCGACAGTCCGCTCGACCTCGATCACCTTGCCCGCATGACGCTCGGCGATGCCGAGCTGGAACGGGAAGTGCTGGCGATGTTCGCCGAGCAGGCGGTCCGCCTGGTTGCAGCGATGACGGCGCTGCCGGCCGAGGCGGGCGCACTGGCCCACAAGCTCAAAGGCTCGGCACGAGGGATCGGCGCCTTTGCCGTGGCCGATGCCGCAGGCAGCCTGGAGACCGCGATCCGCACCGGCCATGGTCGGCCCCACGCCCTTGCTGCCTTGAAAGAGGCGGTCACCGAGGCTCGCGCCGCCATCGAGGCGATGCTGAAGCCTTAAGGCGCGTACTGTCAGAACCGGGTTCTACTCTTTTGTTTTGACGCGTTTTCTTCCCGCGAAGCGGGATTCACCGCGCGCCGAAAACGCTATGGCGCCGGGCTGACCGACCCGTTATAGGACAGGCCGGGACCCCTCCTTCATTCCAAGCACCGCGGCAGCACGAGCACACATGGCCAAGATTCACTTTGTCGACCACAAGGGCGAAACCCGCACGGTGGAAATCGAGAACGGCGCAACCGTGATGGAAGCCGCCATCCGCAACAGCATTCCGGGCATCGAGGCCGAATGCGGCGGCGCTTGTGCCTGCGCGACCTGCCATGTCTATGTCGACGAAGCCTGGCGCGAGAAGGTCGGCAACCCGACGCCGATGGAAGAGGACATGCTCGACTTCGGCTTCGACGTGCGCCCGAACTCGCGCCTGTCCTGCCAGATCAAGGTCTCCGACGAACTCGACGGGCTCGTCGTCGCGACGCCGGAACGCCAGGCCTGATCCACTCGATTAGGTAACTATGTCCTCGCCGGCGCGACCTCGATGCCGCGCTTGTGCCAGGGTCTCAGCTTTGCGATCACTTCCGCTGTGAGCGGCGTCGGCCGCCGCGACGCTTCGTCGATCATCACGCCGACCGAATTCGCCGACGCGATGCACTTTCCTTGCGAGAATACGACCTGCTCGAAGGTCACCGACGTTCGTCCGAGCTTGACCACGCCGAGGCCGAGCTCGATGGTGTTCGGCCAGTGCAGCTCGGCGCGGAAATGGATGTCGAGCCGCACCATGATCCAGGCAAGACCCGGCGGCGTCAGCCCATATTCCGGGAGCTTCATCAGCGTGACACGGCCGGTCTCGAAATAGGTGGCGTAGACGGCGTTGTTGACGTGCTGGTTGGGATCGAGATCGCCGAAGCGCACGTTGTCGCTGAGGCGATATGGGTAGTCTTCCAGGCGCGGCGTCGTATCGAGGTGGCTTGGTGCGTTCACCGATTGATCTCCGTCATATCCTTGCTCGTTACAGCCCAGTTAGTTTGACCCGGCAAGTGGGTGCGGCTGCGGGGCGCTCCCGCTTTTATGCCTTCCCTGATCCATCCCCGTTGGCTAGACAGGCAGGGTCACCCTCGGCCTAAGGGACGCCGTCCAACCGGTAACGACCGATAAAAGAGACGACATGAGCGACGTGATCAAAACCGATGTGCTGATTATTGGCGCCGGCCCGTGCGGTCTGTTCGCCGCCTTCGAGCTTGGCCTTCTCGACATGAAGGCGCATTTCGTCGACATTCTCGACAAGGTCGGCGGCCAATGCGCCGAGCTCTATCCGGAAAAGCCGATTTACGACATTCCCGGCATTCCCCAGGTCTCGGGCCAGGGGCTGACCGAGGCGCTGATGCAGCAGATCAAGCCGTTCCATCCGACCTTCCATCTCGGCGAGATGGTCGAGACCGTGGAGAAGATCGGCGATCCTGCATTCCGCTGCACCACCGATGCCGGCAAGGTGTTCGAATGCAAGGTGGTGGTGATCGCGGCCGGCGGCGGCTCGTTCCAGCCCAAGCGCCCGCCGGTCCCGGGGATCGAGGCCTATGAAGGCACTTCAGTGCACTACGCCGTGCGCAAGATGGAGACATTTCGTGACAAGAGCGTGCTGATCGTCGGCGGCGGCGATTCCGCGCTGGACTGGACACTCAATCTGCATCCACTTGCCAAGCGCATCACGCTGCTGCACCGGCGCGACGAGTTTCGCGCCGCGCCCCACAGCGTCGAGCAGATGCGCGCGCTGGTCGCAGGCGGCAAGATGGATCTGCGGCTCGGCCAAGTCACGGCGCTCTCCGGCATTGATGGCAAGCTCTCTGGTGCCACCATCAAGGGCAACGACAACACCATGACTGAAATTGCCTGCGACACCATGCTGCCCTTCTTCGGCCTGACCATGAAGCTCGGGCCGGTTGCGAACTGGGGCATCGCGCTGGAGAACAATCTGGTGCCGGTCGAGACATCCGCGTTCGAGACCAACGTGCCCGGCATCTTCGCAATCGGCGACATCAACACCTATCCCGGCAAGATCAAGCTGATCCTGTGCGGCTTCCACGAGGGGGCGCTGATGTCGCAAAAAGCCCATCGCTACGTCTATCCGGAGAAGCGGCTGGTGTTCCAGTACACGACCTCGTCCTCCAGTCTGCAAAAGAAGCTCGGCGTCAACTGAGCGGTTGGGGCCGGAAGGCCATGTCCCATGTTTCTGGTGCTGGAGCCGTTCGCGAAATCGCCGTACTCTGTGGCCATCCAGTCCTGGCTAGCAAGTGATTGGCATAGCAAGGTGATCTAATGCAGAATCTTCTTTCCAGCTCTCGGCTGCTCCCCTTCCTCGCGCTCGCGTTGTCGCTTCTTGCGGTGACACCGTCTGCGGCACAGACCGCCGAGCCCACGGCGGCGGGGCTCTGGCAGAAGGTCGAAGACGGCAAGACGGTCGGATGGTTTCTCTTCATCGACCGCAACGGCATCTTCGAAGGCGTGATCGCGAAGACCTTCCCGCGGCCCGGCGACGATCCGAACGAGGTCTGCAGCAAGTGCACGGACGACCGCAAGAACGCGCCGGTGCTCGGCATCTCCTTCGTCCGCAACATGAAGCGCGAAGGCTTGAAGTACGAAGGCGGCAATGTGCTCAATCCGCGCGACGGCCAGATCTGGAAAGCCAACATGAAGATCAGTCCCGATGGCCAGACCCTGACGCTGCGCGGCTATCTTGGCATCGCGCTGCTCGGTAAGGACGAGACCTGGACGCGGCTGCCCGATGCCAACATCGCGCAGATTGATCCTGCCATCGTGGCAAAATATCTCCCTGCGCAGGCCGCCGCCGCGAAGCCGGCGGCACCTGCGGCGAAGAAGGGCGGCGCGATGGTGGCGCCGGCGCCCAAGCAGTAAGGGCGCTTCACGCTGGGTATCATCCCGGCTGCTTTCCCATTCACTGGCGTCATCGGCCCGCCACCGGGTCTCGCCTTCGGCGAGCCCGATGATGGTGCGCATCCGCCGCAACGCGTCGATCATTCCGCCCTCCGCCAGTAGTTCCCCGGAATGCGTGCTGGCGCTGGAATTGCATAGCCTCCGCAAAGCTGTTGGGGGGTGAGTCGCTGTCCTTCACGCCTTTCGCCGAGCCGCGAAAGGCGAACGGCAGGCGTTGTCCCTCGCGGCGATGATTTCGATCCGCGGAGACGACATGAGATCTGCAACATCGCGTGCGGCCCCGCTGCTGGGCCTTATGACGCTGCTGGCCACATCGGCGCTGGCGCGCGACGACGGGCGCTACGCCAACTCGCCGCTAAAACCCTGGTTCGAAAGCCTGCACAGCGAGTTCGGACAATGCTGCACCGACGCCGACGGCTACGTCATCGCCGACGTCGATTGGGCGTCCGATCGCGGCCGCTACCGCGTGCGCATCGACAACGAATGGGTCGTGGTGCCCGACGGCGCGGTGATCACCGTGCCGAACAAGATCGGCCGCACCATGGTGTGGAAACACTATATCGACGGCCATCCGCGCGTGCGCTGCTTCATGCCGGGCAGCATGACGTGAACGAGGTAAGTCCTCGATGGGTAGCGGCGGTGAAAGGAAGACGAAACGCTTCAGGGTTCGGTTTCAAGATCGTTTCGTCGATCGCTTTCTTCAGGTCACCGGCGCCGGATTGAACAGCGTGAGATCGTTGTGGATGCCCCAGCGGTCCGACCACGGTTTTGTCCGGCCGCTGGCGACGTCGAGGATCAGGCGGAACAGGTCCCAGCCGGTTTCCTCGATGGTTTTCTCGCCGGTGGCGATGCGGCCGGCATCGAAGTCGATCAGGTCCTTCCAGCGCCGCGCGAGTTCGCTGCGGGTTGCGACCTTGATGACGGGGGCGGCCGCAAGGCCGTAGGGCGTGCCGCGGCCGGTGGTGAACACCTGCAGCGTCATGCCGGAGGCGAGCTGGAGCGTGCCGCAGATGAAGTCGGAGGCAGGAGTTGCCGCGAACAGCATGCCTTTCTGAGTCGCCTTCTCGCCGGGCGAAAGCACGCCGGTGATGGCGGACGATCCGGACTTGACGATCGAGCCCAGCGACTTCTCGACGATGTTGGCAAGGCCGCCCTTCTTGTTGCCGGGCGTGGTGTTGGCGCTGCGATCGGCGCCGCCGCGGGCAAGATAAGAATCGTACCAGGCCATCTCGCGCACCAGCGCGCGGCCGACGTCCTCGTTGATGGCGCGTCGCGTGAGCAGCTGGATGGCGTCGCGCACCTCTGTGACTTCCGAGAACATCACGGTGGCACCGGCACGCACCAACAGGTCCGCGGCGAAGCCGACGGCGGGATTGGCGGTGACGCCGGAGAACGCGTCGCTGCCGCCGCATTGCAGGCCGATCACGAGGTCGGAGGCCGGGCAGGTCTCGCGCTTGCGCGTGTTGAGCACCTTCAGCCGCGCCTCGGCCTGGGTCATGATCGCATCGACGATCGCACCAAAGCCATCGAAGGCCTCGTCCTGCATGCGCACGATCGCATCGCTGACGCCTTCCGGCACCAGCCGCTCCGGCGCGAGCTTCTCGCAGCCAAGCCCGACGACCAGAATCTCGCCGCCGAAATTCGGATTGAGCGCGATGTTCTGCAGCGTGCGGATCGGCACCACCGCGTCGGGCGCGGTGATGGCGACGCCACAGCCATAGGCGTGGGTGAGGGGGACGACGTCATCGACGTTCGGGTACTTCGGCAACAGCTCGGCGCGGATGCGTTTCACCGCATATTCCATCGTGCCCTTGACGCATTGCACGGAGGAGGAGATGCCGAGGATGTTCTTGGTGCCCACCGAGCCGTCGGGATTGCGATAGCCCTCAAAGGTGAAACCTTCGAGCGGCGGCAGCGGCGCGGGCACGGCCGTCGAGATTTCGAGCTTGTCGAGGGCAGGGGCTTCCGGCATGCGAATGCGCGCCTCATCCACCCATTCGCCGGCCAGGATCGGCGACAGCGCGTAGCCGATCACCTCGCCGTAGCGGATGATCGGCGCGTCTCGCGCGATGTCGACCAGCGCCGTCTTGTGCCCCTGCGGCACGAAGGCGCGCAGCGTCAGCCCGCAGGCAAAGCGGGTGCCGGCGGGAAGCCCGAAATCATTGACGACGATCGCAACATTGTCGCGCTCGTTGAGCTTGATGTAGCGGGGTTGCTCTTTCGCTGCGACTGACTGGTCCATACGCTTTCCTCAAGAACGGGAGAAGCCGTGCTTTCGCTCACCTCTCCCAAAGGGAGAGGTGGGCACCTACGCTTGCGACGCGATCCCGGCCTATCAGCCAGGGAAGGTATAAGCCGTCTTCACCGTGGTGTAGAACTCGCGCGCGTACGAGCCCTGCTCGCGGGCGCCGTAGCTCGAGCCCTTCCGCCCCCCGAACGGCACGTGATAGTCGACGCCGGCGGTCGGCAGATTGACCATCACCATCCCGGACTCGCTGTTGCGCTTGTAGTGCGAGGCGTATTTCAGGCTGGTGGTGCAGATGCCGGAAGCCAGGCCGAACTCGGTGTCGTTGGAGATCGCCAGCGCCTCTTCGTAGTTCTTGGCGCGGATCACGGCGGCGACGGGTCCGAAGATTTCCTCGCGCGCGATGCGCATATTGTTGTTGGCTTCGGTGAACAGCGCCGGCTGGAGGTAGTGGCCCGGCGTCTCGCGCTTGAGCAGCTCGCCGCCCCACGCAAGCTTGGCGCCCTCGTCCTGGCCGATCTTGATGTAGCGCAGGTCCTGATCGAGCTGGCTCTGGTCGACGACGGGGCCGATATGCACGCCGGCCTTGAGCGCGTCGTCCACCGACAGGCCCTTCAGGCGCTCGGCCATCGCGGCGACGAAGCGGTCGTGGATGCCTTCGGTGACGATCAGACGGGAGGAAGCGGTGCAGCGCTGGCCGGTCGAGAAATAGGCGCCGTTGACGGCGACCTCGACGGCGGTCTTGAGGTCGGCATCGTCGAGCACGACTAGCGGGTTCTTGCCGCCCATCTCGAGCTGGAACTTCTTCATCGGATTCGACAGCACGCAGGCCTGCGCGATCTTGCGGCCGGTCTGAACCGAACCGGTGAAGGAAATCGCGGCGACGTCCGGGTGTTCGAGCAGCGTCTGGCCGACCACGGAGCCGGAGCCAACGACAAGGTTGAACACGCCCGCGGGAATGCCGGAGCGGGTGATGATCTCGGACAGCGCGTGCGCCGAGCCCGGCACCAGCTCGGCCGGCTTGAACACCACCGTGTTGCCGTAGCAGAGCGCGGGCGCGATCTTCCAGGCGGGGATCGCTATCGGGAAATTCCAGGGCGTGATCATGCCGACGACGCCCATCGGCTCGCGGGTGAGCTCGACGTCGAGGCCGGGACGCACCGAGGCGCCCTTCTCGCCGATCAGGCGCAGCGCTTCGCCGGCGAAGAACGCAAAAATCTGGCCGGCGCGGGCGACTTCGCCGATGCCTTCCGGCAGCGTCTTGCCTTCCTCGCGCGCGAGCAGGCGGCCGAGCTCTTCCTTGCGGGCCAGGATTTCGAGAGAAATCTTGTTCAGCGCGTCATAGCGCTCCTGCGGCGTCGAACGCGCCCAGGCGGGGAAGGCGGCCTTGGCGGCGGCGATCGCCTTTTCGGTCTGCGCCTTGTCGGCCTTGGCATATTCGCCGACGAGGTCGTTGGTGTTGGAGGGGTTGATATTCCTGGTGACGCCGGAGCCGTCGACCCATTCGCCGCCGATGAAGTTCTTCAGGATCGCAGTCATGTATTCCTCCAAGTCATTAGGGGCATGATCCCTCTCGGAAAACCGGTACCCACTTTTCCGGAATCATGCCTGAGTTTCTTAGCGAACGAGGCAGGGACGCTTGTCGTCGAAGGTCCAGCCGGGGATCAGGTCCTGCATGGCAATAGCGTCATCCCGGGCGCCAAGTCCATGCTGCTTGTAGAGGTCATGCGCGGCGTCGATGGCGGCCCTGTCGATTTCGATACCCAGACCAGGTCTGTCCGGGACGGCAATCTTGCCGCCCTTGATCTGGAGCGGCTCCTTGGTGAGCGCCTGGCCGTCCTGCCAGATCCAGTGGGTGTCGATCGCGGTGACCTTGCCAGGTGCGGCGGCGCCGACATGCGTGAACATGGCGAGCGAAATGTCGAAATGGTTGTTGGAGTGCGAGCCCCAGGTCAGGCCATTGTCGCGGCAGGTCTGGGCGACGCGCACCGAGCCTTGCATGGTCCAGAAATGGGGATCGGCCAGCGGAATGTCCACCGCGCCGAGACGCAGCGCATGAGAAAGCTGCCGCCAATCGGTCGCGATCATGTTGGTCGCGGTCGGCAAGCCCGTGGCGCGGCGGAACTCGGCCATGATCTCGCGGCCGGAGAAGCCGGCCTCGGCGCCGCAGGGGTCCTCAGCGTAAGCGAGGATGCCGTGCATGTCCTTGCAAAGCCGGACAGCCTGATCGAGCGACCAGGCGCCGTTGGGATCGAGCGTGACGCGCGCGTTCGGGAAGCGTTTTGCGATGGCGGTGACGGCCTCGATCTCCTGCTCGCCGCGGAGCACGCCGCCCTTGAGCTTGAAATCGGCGAAGCCATAATGGTCGTGGGTGGCCTCCGCGAGCCGCACCACGCTCTCCGGCGTCATCGCCTCTTGGTGGCGGAGGTTGAACCATTCCGCCTTGCCGGTCTCGCCTTCCACATAGGGCAGGCGGGATTTGCGCCGGTCGCCGACGAAGAAGAGGTAGCCGAGCGTCTCGACGCTGTTGCGCTGCTGGCCCTCGCCGAGCAGCGCCGCGACGGACAGGCCCAGATGCTGGCCGAGCAAATCGAGCAGTGCGGATTCGATCGCTGTGACCGCGTGAATCATGACGCGCAGGTCGAACGTCTGCTTACCGCGACCGCCGGCATCGCGGTCGGCGAAAGTGGTGCGGACGTCGGCGAGGATGTTGTTCATGGCGCCGACGGTCTTGCCGATCACGAGATCGCGGGCGTCCTGGAGCGTTTGCCAGATCTTCTGCCCGCCGGGCACCTCACCGACGCCGGTATGACCGGAATTGTCGGTGAGGATGACGATATTGCGGGTGAAGAACGGCGCATGCGCGCCGCTCAAATTGAGGAGCATGCTGTCGCGGCCCGCGACCGGGATCACTTGCATCGATGTGACGACCGGTGCGCCAGAGATCTCCGTCTGGACCATCGCACGCTCCTCTCTATTGTCGTTCGCTATTCTGCTGCCTGTTGTGTCGATCGGATGGCGGGCAGATTCTTTACTAGCGCGGTCAGTTCCGCCACCTCCTGCTCGGTGAGATCGGTCAGCGGCGGACGGACCGGGCCGGAGTCGCGGCCGATCACCTTCATGCCGGCCTTGATGATCGAGACTGCATAGCCCTTCTTGCGGTTGCGGATCGCGATCAGCGGCAGGATGAAGTTCTTCAGGCCGGCGTGGATCGTCTCATGGTCGCGCTTGCGCACGGCGGCGTAGAAGTTGGTGGCGAATTCCGGCACGAAGTTGAACACGGCCGAGGAATAGGTCGTCACGCCCATGTCGAGATAGGGCAGCGCGAAGGTCTCCGCGGTCGGCAGGCCGCCGATATAGGTCAGGCGGTCGCCGAGCTTGGTATAGACGCGGGTCATCAGCTCGATGTCGCCAATGCCGTCCTTATAGCCGACGAGGTTCGGGCAGCGCTCCGCAAGGCGAGCCAGCGTGTCGGGCTGGAGAATGGCGTTGTCGCGGTTGTAGACGATGACGCCGATCTTCACGGCAGCGCAGACTGCCTCGACATGGGCGGCGAGACCCTCCTGCTCGGCATGCGTGAGATAGGGCGGCAGCAGCAACAGGCCGTCGGCGCCGGCCTTCTCGGCACCAAGGGCGATTTCGCGGGCGATTGCGGTGCCGTAGCCGGTGCCGGCGAGCACTGGCACGCGGCCTTTGGTCTCCTCGACGGCGATCTTGACGATTTGCGGAACCTCGGTCGGCGTCAGCGAGAAGAACTCACCGGTGCCGCCGGCGGCGAACAGGCCGGCGACGTCATAGCCGCACAGCCAGTCCATGTTAGCGCGATAGGTCGCCTCGTCGAAGGAGTAGTCAGCGCTGAACGGCGTGACGGGGAAGGACAGGAGGCCAGATCCGATCTTCTGGGCCATCTCCGGCGGGGTCATCTTGCTCATGGGCGCGGCTCCCTTCTTGCGTGTTGTGGAGGACGCAAGCCTGCGCGTCCATGGGCCGGTGTTTAGGAAACCGTTCGATGCGCGTCCAAGCCAAAGCCTATATCGACTGATGCAGATTGAGCATCAATCCTCTATCACCTCCGCGGAGGACAATTCACCGGCGATTTTGACGAGGGCCGAGAGCAACGGATTCTCGTCGTCGCGGCGCCAGACCATGAAGAGCTCGACCGGAAGGCGGGTGCGCAGCTTCAGCGGCCGCAGCCGCACGTCGGAGATCTTCAGGCTCGCCGCCGCCGCCGGCACGATGGCGAGGCCGAGCCCGGCGCGCACCATGGCGAGGATCGAGTGGATCTGGCTGAGATGCTGGACGTAGCGCGGCAGCACGTCGGCGCGCGTGAACAGCGCCACCAGCAAATCGTGGAAGTAGCGGCTCTCGTAAGGCGAATACATCACGAAGGGCTGGTCGTCGAAATCCTTGATGGTGACGCTGTCGGCGTTCGCCAGCGGATGCTTCTTCGGGATCGCGGCGAGCAGGGGCTCGGCAACGACGCGGCGGCTGGCAAGCTCCGGACGCGCGATCGGCGGCCTCAGCAGGCCGGCGTCGATCTGGCCCGAGGTCAGCGCCTCGAACTGGTCGCCGGACACCATCTCCTTCAGCGAGAAATCCACTTCAGGCAGCTTTGCACGGCAGGCGGCGACGAGCTCAGGCAGGAAGCCGTAGGCCGCGGCGGCCGTGAAGCCGATCTTCAGCGAGCCCGTCTTGCCGAGCGCGATGCGGCGGGCGACCTGCGAGGCGCTTTCCGCAAGCTTGAGAATGCGCCGCGCCTCCGGCAGGAAGCTGCGCCCCGCGGGCGTCAGGCGCACCGAGCGGCTGGTACGCTCCAGAAGCGGCGCATCGATGATGTGCTCGAGCACCTGGATCTGCCGCGACAAAGGCGGCTGGGTCATGTTCAGCCGCGCGGCGGCGCGGCCGAAATGCAATTCCTCCGCCACCGTGACGAAACAGCGGAGCTGGTTGAGGTCGAACATCGATACATGCCTTAGATGGATAAGGCGTTTCCCCGGCACTTCTAGCATCGATCACCCCCAAAACAAAGACGGCGGCTGATTAAGCCGCCGTTGAGTTGCCTGGTCCGCTCCGATTGCTCGGAGCTCTCAGGAGGAACGTTTGAGCACCACCCGCTCGATCTTGCCGACGATCACGAGGTAGGCGAACGCCGCCACCAGCGCGTTGAGACCAACGAACACCAGCGCGCCGTTGAACGAACCGGTTGCGGCCAGGATGTAGCCGATCACGATCGGGGTGGTGATCGAGGAGAGATTGCCGAACGTGTTGAACAGGCCGCCGGACACGCCGCCGGCTTCCTTCGGCGAGGTGTCGGAGACGACCGCCCAGCCGAGCGCGCCGATGCCCTTGCCGAAGAAGGCGAGCGCCATGAAGCCGACCACGAATGCCTGTCCGTCGACATAATTGCAGGCGATGATCGACATCGACAGCAGCATGCCGCCGGCAATCGGGATCTTGCGCGCCAGGGTCAGCGAGCCCGTCTTGCGCAGGATGGCGTCGGAGATGATGCCGCCGAGCACGCCGCCGATGAAGCCGCACAGCGCCGGGAGCGTCGCGACGAAGCCGGCTTGCAGGATCGACAGCCCACGCTCCTTGACGAGGTAGACCGGAAACCAGGTCAGGAAGAAATAGGTCAACGTGTTGATGCAATACTGGCCGAGATAGACGCCGAGCATCATGCGGTTGGAGAGCAACTGGCGGATGTGGTCCCACCCGGAGCCGGATTGAGGCGCGCGCTCCTGCTTCAGATCGTCCTTGGGCGCGTCGAGATCAACGAGCGCGCCGCCCTCCTTGATGTAGTCGAACTCGGCATCGTTGATCGAAGGATGTTCCTTCGGGCCGTAGATGGTCTTGATCCAGACGAGGCCCATGACGATGCCGAGCGCGCCCATCACGAAGAACACGAAGCGCCAGCCGTAGGCGTGCGCGATCCAGCCCATCAGCGGCGCGAAGATCACGGTCGCGAAATACTGCCCCGAATTGAAGAACGCCGACGCGGTGCCGCGCTCGTTGCCCGGAAACCAGGCCGCGACGATGCGCGCATTGGCGGGGAAGGAGGGCGCTTCGGCGATGCCGACCAGGAAGCGTAACGCGAACAGCACGACGATCGCAGTGCCGGCGCTGAAGAAGCCGACCCAGCCCTGCATCATCGTGAAGATCGACCAAACGATGATGCTGAAGGCATAGACGAGGCGCGAGCCGTAGCGGTCGAGCAACCAGCCGCCCGGCACCTGCGCGATCACATAGGACCAGCCGAACGCCGAGAAGATGTAGCCCATCGCGACCGGATCGAGATGCAGCTCCTTGGAGAGTGCGGGGCCTGCGATCGACAGCGTTGCGCGGTCGGCATAATTGACGGTGGTGACCAGGAACAACATGGTCACGATGAACAGCCTGACGCGAGACCTCCTCACGTCCGCCGCGGACACCACTGCGCTCATCACGCGCCTCCTTAGAACTCGAACATTTCCTCAAGGCGACTCCTAGAGGCGCGCGCGGCAAAGTGTCCAAGTTCAAGGGAGTATCGATCGATGCCGTTTTTGGATTGATGGAACGGCAGATGAGGGGAACGATGCGAGGAGATTAGAGCCGTGAGCCCCGCACTTGTCATTGCGAGCGCAGCGAAGCAAATCCAGGCTCTTTCGCAGAGGGACTCTGGATTGCCTCGCTGCGCTCGCAATGACGGTGTGGAGAGAGCTCGCTCTTGCTTTTACTGCCGGGCGCTCGGCAATAGCTGCGGCAGAAATCCGCGCGTCACGCTTGGCGGTACTGCATCCAGCCCGAGCACGGCGCTCGCGGCAGGCAGTGCGGCATCGGCCATCGCGGCGTGGCCTTCGGCGCTTGGATGCACGGCGCCGCCATAGACGGCGGAGAGCACGCCCCAGGTGGCGTCATGGATGTCGGTCGGCTGGCTCGCGGCCGGCAATCCTTGCGGATAGGTCATCGCAGCAAAATAGCTGTCGTTGGCGTCGCGGATCCAGCGGGCACGGGGCAGGTAGGCGCGATATTCCGAGGCGCCGCGACCGCACAGCATCGGCTGACTCGCCGCCGTCACGATGTCGGGATTGAAGCTCTGGCCGTTCTCGGCAAAGCAGGTGCGGTCGAATTCGGGATCGTTGCCGGAATGGGCGCAGAAGCCGTGATCGGCGAACGCGGCCTGGTGCGCATCGACGAAGGTCATGCGATCGGCTTCGGGATCGCGGCAGAGCGCGCCACGGGTGCAGGTGGCGAGGCCCTTCAGCTGCGGCAGGAATTCGGTGTCGACGAAGGTGGAGACCCGGGCGAGGCGCTGCGGATCGGCATTGAAGGATGGATGGATGTCGAAGCCGCCACGGCCGCCGCGGCAGGGCACGCCGCCATCGGCGAGCGCCGGGTTGGCGTAGGAGACATAGACCACACGTGAGAGGTCGCCGCCGACCAGCGGCTTCAGCGCCTCGCGCAGCTTGACGAAATTCTGCGGCAGCTCGCGCGCCAGCGCATCGCGGGAATCGTCGACGCTCGCCATCACGCCGGAGCGGCGGAACAGCGCGCGCTCGGTCGCGGTGTCGACGATGACGTCGGCGACGAGGCCGGAAAAATAGACGTCGTTGGCGCCGACCGAGAGCAGCACGAGATCGAGCGTGCGGTCGGGCTGGCGCTTCTTCGCCGCGGTGAGCGCTTCGCGCAGCTCGGCGACCTGCGCGTTCACGCTGGTGTTGCAGACGCCGGTCTTGCCGGGCGGGCATTCGCGGGCGCGCTGCGAGCCGAGCAGTCCGTCGCCGATGCTGGCGCCGGTGCAGGCGAGCGGCAGGAAGGTCACGGCGATATGGGTGTAGCGCACCGCGAGCGCCAGCGCGGTGCGGGCTTGATAGCTGTAGAGCGAGCGGTGACAGGGCGCGTTGAACCAGAGCGCACTGTAGCGTTGCCAGTTGGCGAGCGTGTCCGGCGCCTCGCAGGCGCGGCCGCCTTTGAAGCCGGCGCGGCTCGGCCGATAGTACTGCGCGCCGGCGGTGCCGAGATAGGAGCGGAAGCAGAAACCTTCGTCCGACAGCGCCAGCGGCCGGTCCGGATTGCCTTCGCCGGAGGCGATACTGTCCCCGAGGCCGGCGACGAAAATGTCGCGAACCTGGATCTCGGCCTGGACCCGCTGGGTCGGATCGGAGCCGGAGGAGACGTCGACGGTCGCGACCGTCTGCTTGCCGTAACGGACGCGCAAATTGACCGGCTCGGCGCAATCGAAGGTCGACGCTTGCGGCCCGTCGCCGTCATCGAACGACCAGGCGCAGGTGGCGCCGACCGGCACTGTGCCGACGAGGCGCACGGTGACGGGATGATCGATCGGGGTGATGTAGTTCTCCTTGACGTTGTCGCGGGTGCAGGGCTGGTTGACCCGGCCCTGGAGATCGATGCAGAGCCGGTTGACCATGTTGCGGGCCCAGCCGCGGCCCTCGCTCTGGAGCTCCAGCGACTGCTCGGCGGCCAGGATGCTGCGGTTGCGCGCATTCTCGACATGGAGCAGGAAATCGCGCTCCTCGCGGAACAGGCGGAAGCGGTTGCGCACCTCCCAGCTGATCTGCATGGCGCCGGCGTCTTGAGCGGCGGCGCGCTCGAGCGGCAAAGCGGTCAGAATCCCGGCAAGCAGCAGGGCGCCTGCGGAGAGGGTACGAAAGGAGGGAGGGATCATGGCCCGCGTGTTCAACGGCAAAGTTGAGGCGGAAATAAGAGAGGATCGCTGCCCGCCCGCAACCTTTGTCTGAGTGGCCTACCGCTTGCCGGCCTGCCGCAGCGCACGCTCGCGCTCCATCGCGGCCACCTGCTTGGGCAGGTTGGCCTGGGTGCAGGCCTCCGCCAGCCGCCGCCGCTCCTGCCACGGCGCGACCACGTTCATCCAGAGCTCGCGCGTGCCCATGATGGAGATGGCGAGGCCGAACGGGATCACGAAATAGAGGATGCGGAACACCAGCAGCGTCGCCAGAAGCTCCTCGCGGCCGAATTCGGGGAGCGCCACCAGCATGGCGGCATCGAATACGCCAATCGAGCCCGGCGCATGGCTGGCAAAGCCGAGCAGCGTTGCCAGGATGAACACAACGGCGAGCGACATGAAGTCGATCGGTGGATTGGCCGGCATCAGCAGGTACATCGCCGTGGCGCAGAAGCCGAGATCGATCACGCCGATCAGGATCTGCACCAGCGTCAGGGGCGCCGAGGGCAGCACCACCTTCCAGCCCTTCTGGCCGAGCTCGCGCCGCTTCTCACCCATGCAGAGCCAGACCAGATAAGCGCCGATCGAGGCGAGGCCGCCGAGCGCGATCAACCGGTTGATCGACGACGGCAGCTGATCCATCGACGACGCCGCACCCGGATGGATGGCCATGCCGATCGAGAGCACGAAGATGTTACCGAGCCAGAAGGTCAGGCCCGACAGGAAGCAGATTTTGGCGACGTCGATCGCGTTCAGCCCGTAATCCGAATAGATCCGGAAGCGGATCGCTCCGCCGGTGAAGACGGTAGCGCCGATGTTGTGGCCGATCGAATAGGACGTGAAGCTGGAGAGCGCCGCGATGCGATAGGGCACGTGCTTCTTGCCGATCGTTCGCAGTGCGAAAAAGTCGTAGAATGTCAGCGTGCAGAACGCAAACAAAACGCAGATCGCCGCCAGCCCGATATTCCCGCGAGGAATCTCGGTCAACGCCGTCAAGATAACTCCGGTATCGATGCCCTTGAGGGTCCGCACCAGCGTGGTGATTGCGAAGGCGATGATGAAGACGCTCGCGGCAATGCCGAGCCGTCGCCAGCCAATCCATCTGTTGAAGCCGCGTTTCAGCGCGGGCAGCAGTCCGTGCATTCATCCTCCCGGCGGGGGGCAAGACCGATCCGGCCAGGCATTGGCCAGTGCGGGTACGATGACGGCCAAAGGGCAGGCGTCGATCGCTTGGCATGATCCAGCTCATTTAAGGCAAAAACAGCGGCTTGTGCAGCCCTTGACAACAATAGGTTCTGCGTTGGACCAGCCACTTTGTCATATGTGGTTCACATCCGACGCGCGTTAAGCATATGAGTCCCGACGTGCGGTTCGGAAAGCGCATTCGTATTTGAGGAGGACGGTTTCAATCCTGGCGCCGTCGGCATTGTTCCAGCGCAGGCGGAGGGTGTCTTGGAACGTCGGTGCCGCGTGCTCGTTAGGCCCCATCAGCAACCGGACATGGCGGAACAGGCGGCCTTTCTGCAGGCCGATGCCGCCGTGTTCCCGAAACCGAGAGGACCGGAACGATGGGACTGTTCACAAAAGACATCAAAACCATGAACGACCTGTTCGTGCACCAGCTCCAGGATGTGTATTACGCCGAGCAGCAGCTCACCAAGGCGCTGCCGAAAATGGCCAGCAAGGCCACCGATCCGCAGCTGAAACAGGGCTTTTTGACGCACCTTGAAGAAACCAAGCAGCACGTGGCGCGTCTCGAGGAAGTGTTCAAGATGCACGGCGTCGCCGTGAAGGCGATCGACTGCCCGGCGATCGACGGCATCATCGAGGAAGCCGACGAGACGGCGGGCGAAGTTGCCGACAAGGCCGTGCTCGACGCGGCGCTGATCAATGCGGCCCAAGCCGCTGAGCATTACGAGATCGCCCGCTACGGCAGCCTGATCGCCTGGGCCAAGCAGCTCGGCCGCAATGATTGCGCGGCGGTGCTTGCCAAGACGCTTGAGGAGGAAAAGGCGACCGACAAGAAGCTGACGACACTCGCCGAGAGCAAGGTGAATCTGCGCGCGGCGAGCTGAGGCAAGACGGAGCTAAGATGAAGACGCCGCGCGATGGTCCGCGCGGCGTCTTCTTATTTCCGTCCTCATCCCAGTGCGCCACTGCGCACAAGACGGGCGATGTACTTTACGCGTGGCGGCCGGGCGCATCCGCATCCATCATTCGGCCATTGTCGAAACATGGCGGCACGCCGGACGGGTATATTTCGCATGGGGCTGCAAGCGAGGTGGCAGCATGCGAGCAAGCATTATCAAACACCAAACCTTTGACAACGCGAGTGCTGCGCCGCGGGCCCGCTCGCATCTTGCAACCTCCCTCACGCTTGCCGCCATGAGCCTCGGCTATGGCGTGGTGCAGCTCGACGTCACCATCGTCAACACCGCGCTCGATGCAATGGGGAGGGCGCTCGGCGGCGGGGTCGCCGAGTTGCAATGGGTGGTCAGCGCCTACACCATCGCGTTTGCCGCCTTCATCCTCACGGCCGGTGCGCTGGGTGACCGGATCGGCGCCAAGCGCGTCTTCATGGCGGGCTTCGCCATCTTCACCGCGGCCTCGCTCGCCTGTGCGCTGTCGCCCAATGCGGTCGTGCTGATCGCAGCACGGCTGGTTCAGGGCCTGGCGGCGGCGATCCTGGTGCCGAATTCTCTTGCGCTGCTCAATCATGCCTATGCGGACGACCGCGAGCGCGGCCGCGCCGTCGCGGTCTGGGCCGCCGGAGCAAGTCTTGCACTCACCGCCGGCCCGTTTGTCGGCGGCGCGTTGATCACGCTGGTCGGCTGGCGCGCGATCTTCCTGGTCAATCTGCCGATCGGGCTCGCCGGCCTGTGGCTGAGCTGGCGCTATGCCAGCGAGACCACGCGGGCACGCTCGCGCGAGATCGATCTGCTTGGACAGCTGGCTGCAATCGGTGCGCTGGGCGCGCTTGCCGGAGCAATCATCGAAGGCGGGGCGCTCGGCTGGGACCATCCGGCCGTGATCGCAGCCTTTGTCGGAGCCGCCATTCTCGCCGTGCTCTTTGTCTGGCGTGAGAGCCGCGCGGCGCAGCCGATGCTGCCGCTGTCGTTGTTCGGCCAGCGGCTGTTCACGCTGACCTCACTCGTGGGACTGCTGGTGAACATCGCGATCTACGGCCTGATCTTCGTGCTCAGCCTGTATTTCCAGAGGATCAACGGGCTGTCCGCGTGGTGGACCGGGCTTGCCTTCGTGCCGATGATGGCGGCGGTTCTGCCGGTCAATCTGCTAGCGCCGCGCCTAGCCGAGCGCATCGGCTCGTGCCCGACCATCGTCCTCGGCGCCTGCATATCGGCACTCGGCTGTCTCGGCCTGCTCTGGATCGAAGCCGGGACCAGCTATTGGGCGATCTGCGCGCAGACGATCGCGATCAGCGGCGGGCTCGGCCTACTGGTGCCGCCGCTGACGTCAACGCTGCTCGGCAGCGTCGAGAAGGCGCGCTCCGGCATCGCAGCCGGCGTCCTGAACGCGACGCGGCAGACCGGCAGTGTGCTCGGCGTTGCCCTGTTCGGTTCGCTGGTGGCGTCGGACCGTGCGTTCATGACCGGGCTGCATCTGTCGCTGGTCATCTCGGCGGCGGTCTTGCTGATTGCCGCCGCCGTGATCGGTGTCGGTGCGCCGGCGCGAGGATGAACAATTGAGCGAACGCACACATCTCCCATTCACCATTCCCGGAGCAGGTTTGTAGCCAGTTACCAATCGTCCATCTCTGTCGGCTCAAGTGCCGGTCGATAGGGGCCGGCGATGTATCAAGTTCTCTTCTGTCTCACCGACGAGCACGATTGGCGACTGGTCGCGCTTGGCGCTGCGGTGTGTCTGCTCGCCAGCGCGGCGGCAATCAGCCTGTTCCAGCGCGCACGCGCGACGCAGGGCCCCGGACGTCTGGTCTGGATCGCCCTGGATGCCGTCGTCAGCGGATGCGGCATCTGGGCGACGCATTTCATCGCGATGCTCGCCTACGGGCCGGGCGGTGCCGGCGCCTACAACATCCCGGTGACGCTCCTCTCCTTGATCCTTGCGATCTCCGTGACCTTCGTGGGGCTGAGCATCGCGGTATCGTCCTCGCGCCCGGCGTGGATCGCCCTCGGCGGCGCGATTGTCGGCTCTGGTGTCGCGGCGATGCACTACACCGGCATGGCGGCGCTGGAGATTCCGGCGCAGGTGGCCTGGATCGGAAGCACGGTTGCCGCCTCGGTGCTGTTCGGAATCGTCTTTGCGGGCTTCGCATTGTTCATCGCCGCGCGGCGCGACGACCTCTCCCATGCGCTGAGCGCGACTGCGCTGCTGACGCTTGCCATTGTCGCGCATCATTTCACCGCGATGGGCGCGGTGCTGCTGACGCCAGACCCGACCCGCGCGATCAGCGGGCTCTCCATCCCGCCGGCCTCGCTGTCCTTCCTCACCGCCAGCGCTGCGGTTGCGATCATCGCGATTGCGCTCGTGGCCGCGCTGCTCGACCGCCGCGCCAAGGGCGAATTGGGGCGCCAGCAGATCGTGCTGGACAGCGCGCTCGAGAACATGTCGCAAGGACTGTGCATGTTCGACGCCAACGGCAAGATCATCCTCTTCAACGAGCGCTATGCCGCGATGCTCCGTCGCACCGACATCCTGCTCACCGGCCGCCTTTTGGTCGACGTGCTTAGGGAAGAGCAGGCGAAGGGCCAGTGGCAGGGCGACGCGGATCAATTCTTCGCCCGCCTCGTCGCCGACGCGCGGGAGGGACGCACCACGACCGACGTCGTCAACCGGTTCGGCCGCTCGATCCGGGTGGTCAACCAGCCGATGCAGGGCGGCGGCTGGGTCGCCACTTTCGAGGACATCACCGAATGGCTGGAGGCGCAGGCCAAGATCTCGCACATGGCGCGCCATGATGCGCTGACCAGCCTGCCGAACCGCGTGCTGTTCCACGAACAGCTCGAGCATGGGCTGCGCCGGACCAGGTCGGGCGAGCAGCTCGCGGTGCTTTGTCTCGATCTCGATCACTTCAAGGACATCAACGACTCGCTCGGCCACCCCATCGGCGATGCGCTGCTAAAGGAAGTCGGCCGCAGGCTGAAGGCCACCGTCGGCGAGCACGACACCGTGGCGCGGCTCGGCGGCGACGAGTTTGCGGTGGTCCAGATCGGACGTTCCGAGGAAACCGCTGCGAGATCGCTTGCCGGGCGCCTCGTCGAGGTGATCTCGGCGCCTTACGAGATCGACGACCACCAGATCGTGATCGGCGTCTCGATCGGCATCTCGCTATCGCCGCAGGATGGCAGCCATCCGGACGAGCTCCTGAAGAACGCAGACCTCGCGCTCTACCGCGCCAAGGCGGACGGCCGTGGCACCTATCGCTTCTTCGAGACCGGCATGGATGCGCGCGCGCAGGCGCGGCGCCTCCTTGAAATGGATCTGCGCGCGGCGCTGCAACGTGACGAGTTCGTGGCGTATTATCAGCCGATCCGTGACGTCGCGAGCGGCCGCGTCGTCGCCTTCGAGGCGCTGCTGCGCTGGAATCACCCGCAGCGCGGGCTGATCGCACCGATCAGCTTCATCCCGCTGGCCGAGGAGACCGGGCTCATCGTTCAGCTCGGCGAGTTCGTGCTGCGCTCCGCCTGCACCGACGCGGCGACCTGGCCCGACGATGTCGACGTCGCCGTCAACTTGTCGCCGGTGCAGTTCAAGAGCCCGAACCTGATCGCATCGGTGACCGAGGCGCTGGCCCTCTCGGGACTTGATGCGCGCCGCCTCGAGCTCGAGATCACCGAATCAGTGCTGCTCCAGAACAGCGAGGCGACGCTGACGACCCTGCACGAGCTGCGCGCGATGGGCGTGCGGATCTCGCTCGACGATTTCGGCACCGGCTATTCGTCCCTGAGCTATTTGCGCAGCTTCCCGTTCGACAAGATCAAGATCGATCGTTCGTTCGTGTCGGAGCTGGCGACGCGCGAGGATTCCATGGCGATCATCCGCGCTGTGACCGGCCTCGGCCGCAGCCTCGGTATCGTCACCACGGCGGAAGGTGTCGAGAATGACGCGCAGCTCGAGCTGCTCCGGCGTGAAGGCTGTACCCAGGCGCAAGGCTATCTGTTCAGCAAGCCGCGGCCTGCTTCCGATATCGCGATCATGCTGGATCGGCCGCGGCTACTCGCGTCGGCGTGATGGCCTAGCCGCGGCGCAACGCAAAATGCGCGCCGCAAAATGCCATCACAGCGCCGAGGCACAGCGCAGCGAGCCCGGCCAGGACACCCGAGACCGTTGGGATCGGGCTCGGTGCTGAGGCCGCCTGGCCCGCGCCCGCGAGCAGCAGCACGCCGACTGCGATCAGGAATTGGCGCATCCGTTGCGGGATCTGGCCGGAGACGGCGCTCTGCATCAATGATGCCGTGAAATAGCCGCCGGAAAAGCCGACGGTGGCGATCAGCCACCATGCGATCGCCGCGCCGGCCGGGATGAACTCATGCGTGTCGGCGCGCCAGAGACCGCCGAGGTCGAGCCCGTAGCGCGCGCCCAGCATATGCACCGCGAGCGCGAGCAGCACGCCGGAGATCAGGGCAGCGCCGAGAATCAGGCGGCGCGGAAAAAAGGTCGTCTCAGCCATGCCCCGCTTGTAGGATGGGCGAGGGCGTTCGCGCAAGCGGATCGCTGACGGGATCGCGAGGACGGGATCGATGTCGAGATGCAGGTTTCGGATGCTGACGCAGTCACGAGCTATGCCTATAAGGCCTCGCTGATCGGTTCGGCCCACCGTTTCGAGCTGACGGACGAGGGCCTGTCCTGGCACATCGCCGGGCGCTCCGCGCTGTGGCGCTATGACGAGATCAGCGCGATCCGGCTGTCGTTCCGCCCAGTGTCGATGCAGCAGCACCGCTTTCGCGCCGACGTCAGCCACGCCGATGGTCGGCGCATCGCGATCCTGTCGACGAGCTGGCAAACGGCCGCGCTGATGGCGCCGCAGGACAGCGGTTTTCGCCAGTTCATCGTCGCGCTGCATGCACGCATGGCCAAGGCCGGCAGCCGGGCGACGCTGAGCGCGGGCCTCGGCCGCATGGCCTATGCGGCGGTGCTGGTCTTCCTTGCGGTGCTGACGGTGGCGATGGCGGTGCTGTTGATCCGCGCGCTGATGATCGGCGAGTTCGCGGGCGCGCTGTTCATTCTCGGCTTTGCCGCGCTGTTCGCCTGGCGGGTCGGCGGCTTCGTCCGGCGCAACCGGCCGCGGAGCTACAGCTTCGATCAACTACCCCGGTCCTTGCTGCCATAGATAGATCGCTACTCCGTCGAGTCAAAATCCTCTTCCTTGGTGCCGAGCAGCGAAACGATCGTGCGCAGGCCGGAATCGAGCTGCTCGGGCGAGGGCGGCGCGAGCGCGAGCCGCACCGCATTCGGTGCATGACCATGAGCAATCGCGAAGGTCGAGGACGGCGTCAGCGCGATGCCGCGCCGGGCTGCCGCGGCGACGAAGGTCTGCGAACGCCAATGCGGTGGCAGCGTCAGCCAAAGATGATAGGCGCGCGGATCGGCGGCGAGCTGGTAGCCGGCCAAGAGCCTCGCTGCGGTCTGCTGGCGGCGTGCGGCGTCGATGCGCTTCAGCCTTGTCAGCTCGGCGACGGTGCCGTCGGCCATCAGCCGCTGCCCGGACGCCAGCGCGTGGCCGGAGGCGATCCAGCCGCCGGTGCGGATCGCGCTCATCACGCTCTCGCGCAGATGCGGCGGCGCGACCAGGATGCCGAGCGCAAGGCCGGGCGCGACCTTCTTGGACAGGCTGTCGAGCACGATACAGCGGTCGGGCCCGAGCGCTGCGAGCGGCGTGTCGTCGGCGAGGAAGCCGTAGACGGCGTCCTCGATGATGGTGAGATCGAGCTTCTCGGCGATGCGCATGATATCGGCGCGCCGCGTTGCGTTCATGGTAACGCCGAGCGGGTTCTGGATGATGGGCTGGAGATACAGCGCCGACAGGTGGGCTTCGCGATGCGCTTTCTGGATGGCGTCGGGCCGCGCGCCGTGCTCGTCCATCGGGATCGGGACCAGCGTCACGCCGAGCCGCGCGGCGATGCTCTTCACGTAAGGATATGTCAGCGCCTCGACACCGCAGCGGCCCCCGGTGGGGACGAGCGCTGCGAGCGCGGCCGCGAGTGACTGCTTGCCGTTGGCGGTAAAGAAAATCTGCTCGGCCTGCGGCGCGAAATCCTTGCGTGCGAGGTAGGCGGCGGCCGCAACGCGCGCGCTCTTGGTGCCGGTGCTGGTCGAGACGCGCAGCGCGGATTCGAGCGCGTCGACGCGCTCGAGCCCTGCAAGGCTCTTGGCGATCATCGCCCATTGCTGCGGCAGCAGCGGATAATTGACCTCGAAATTGATGCGCGCGTCCACGGGCTCCCTGATCGTCTCGACTTCGCGCCTGACATCGCCGGAGATGAAGGTACCGCGGCCGACCTCACCGACGACGAGCCCGCGACGGAGCAATTCGGTGTAAACCCGGCTCGCGGTCGAGACCGCGATGCCGCGGTCATAAGCAAAATTGCGCTGCGGCGGCAGCCGGTCGCCAGGCCTTAACGTGCCGTTAGTGATATCGGCCGCAATGGAATCGGCGAGCTTCACGTACTCGAACTTGGACATTATTGCACCGAGAGCAATGTTTTACTTGCTCCGATCAGTGTACTGAAGCATTTAAGTTCCATCAAGTTCCGCGAGCCGAGGAGAGCGAGAGCAATCCCGCGGCAAATGAGGTGCAAGCGCTCGAAGCGTCTGCGCCAACGGCATCGGCTTCGCCGCGCGGGACAGCATGCCGGAGAAGAACAATGACCACGATCTCGCAAACTGCCGAGCGGAGTTTACGCCCCTCCTCATCACGCGGATTTTTCAGCACGCTCGTCGCCGCCACCTATGCGCTGTTCGACCGCCTCGAGCGCCGCTCCGCCGTCAAGACGCTGAACCAACTCGACGACCGCGCCCTGCGCGATATCGGCATCACGCGCAGCCAGATCGAGGACGCCGTCTACGGGCAGTTCAAGGCCGAGCTGACGCGGTATTTGTGAGACGATGACAATGGCGAAGGGTGGGTGACGGCGTTCGCCCTTCGCGTGTCCCGGACGCGCTGCGTCGCAAGGGCTCCTCGCGATGACGATCAAGAGGCGGCGGCCTGATTCTCCAGGTGACGCCGTCATTCCCCGCCACCGGGTCTCGCCTTCGGCGAGCCCGATGACAGGCCCCGGCGGGGAATCAGTACGCCGCGGCGTCTCTGTTCAATCACTGCCGTCTCGGCGTACCGGATCGCTCGGTCGAGCCGGGCGATGACAGCGAGTGTGTGGTGGCAGACACACCTTCGCATCCTCGCGGCTTGTTCGCCCGAGCTTTGCTTCGGTGCCTTGCCCTCATAATTGAAAGAGGGGCAGGGAAGACGGGGGGAAGACCGGGAGCCGGTTGGCTTCCATGGACCGCCATGCCAAGAGCAGATTGCGTGTGCTTCATGCATAGCGGACAACAGGGCAACCGGAGACATCCCGGCCTTCCCTGCGCGGACGGTTGGAACGGCCTATGTCGCGCTCTTGTGTCTGGGAAATCTGCCAGAATGTGCAAACGGGCGGTTCTCGCAAAACCGCCCGTTGCTGGATCTGAGCCCGGTCGCGCTCAAAGGCCGTGAGGTCGTGCTCGGGCCGGTCGGATTTGCGGTGTGGTCTCGACCAGGCGCCCCGTTCACGTCGATGCCGGATATCGAGACGTTGCATATGTGCGACGACACCGCCGGTGAGCTGGGCGACGTGTGCTGCCGCTTGTTTGACGAAGAACATGACCGTCGTGACGCGGCTCAGCATACCTACCAGGAACAGCACCGAGAAAATGTCGACATAAGCGAGGAAGTCGCCGACCAGCATCAGCTCCGGCGGAATCGGGATTCTGTGATAGTAGGCCAGCACAATGATCGCGACGGGGATGGAGGCGATCAACTTCCGCACCGTCAGTCTGTCCAGCAGCGCGGCCAGCCGCACGACCAGCACCTCCCATAGTGCGTCGCCGACCGCAAGCGGGACCTCATAGGTCCATCTCCGCCACCATTGCTTCACGACATTGCTCTGAGCTCAGTGCCTGACCACCAGCACCGAGCATTTGGCGTAGCGCACGACGTGCCCGGCGTTGGAGCCGAGGAAATAGGTGCGCATCGCCGGCCTGTGCGAGGTCATCACGATCAGGTCGGCTTTCATGTGCACCGCTTCCTCCAGGATCTCGTGGTAGATGCCGCCCTGGCGCACCACGCTGGAGATGCGGGAGGGTTCGATCCCGGACTCCCGCGCGACGATGGCGAGCGCTTCTTCCGAGGTCTGGCGCTGCTGCTCGTCGAAATCGGCCGGCACGTATTCGGCCAGCATCACCGGCGTCATCGGCAGCACGTTGAGCAGGCGTACAACGCCGCCCCAGGTTTGCGACAACGTCGCCGCGGTTGCGATCGCCGGCTTGGCGAGATCGGTGTCAGCGAGGTCAATGGGCACGAGGATGGACTTGAACATCTGCGCCTCCAATCTTTCGGTCAGCACGTCTTGGCGGTACGTCGCGCGATCATCCCGATCGAAGCAGCTTGGGGCTGACCAACAGCACCAGTTTGCCGCGGCGGTAGGCCACGTCACCCCAATCCTTGACGTCAAAGTCGAAGATCGCAAGCCCCGCGGTAGGCAGGTTGTCGCCGAGTGCCCGCGCGCCGGCCGGATCGCCGCCGCCCATAAGCATGAGCGCGACCTCGTGCATGCCGGGATTGTGGCCGACCAGCAGCAATTGCTTTGGGTCGGCCGGGGCGGTTGCAGTGCGAATGGCGTCCAGGATCTGCGCGGGATCGGCGCCATAAAGTTCCGGCAGGACCTCGACCTGCGGCGCAGCGACGCGGTCCTTCATTGCCTCCCAGGCGATGTCCCAGGTCTGCCGGGCCCGGACGGCATGCGACACCAGCACGGTCTCGGGGAAGGGCGGATGGGCGGCGATCCAGTCGCCCATCTGCGCAGCATCCCTGTGGCCGCGGTCGTCGAGCCGGCGATCCTGGTCACGGCCGCTCGGTGCGTCGGTCTCGGTCTTCGCGTGACGCAGCAGCATCAAACGGCGCATGGCATTCTCGAATCGTTACGCGTCCACGATAATCTACAGGCGCGGGTTGAGGACAAGGTGACAAGCGCCTGATGGCTCCGTTAAGAAACGACATGAGCGAGACTTTCACAAGCGTGTCCCAGGAAGAAGCCGGCTTTCGCGAGCGGACGCGGCTGACGTTCGATCTCGATGCCGACATCTGCGTGATCGGGGCGGGGCTTGCCGGCCTCTCGGTCGCGCTGGAGGCGGCCCGGCTCGGGGCCAGTGTCGCGGTGCTCGAGGGCCGCCATATCGGTTGGAACGCCTCCGGCAACCAGCTCGGCACCGTGATGCCGGGCTTTGCACTGTCGCTCGCGGATCTGATCGAGCGCGTCGGTCTTGAGGACGCGCGCGAATTGTGGACGCTGTCGAAGCAGGGCGCCGAGTTCGTCCGCGCCAACGCCACCGAAGAGAACATGCCGGGGATCGGCCTCCGCGAGGGCGCGCTGGAAGTGTCGAATGTCCATGACGGCGACCGGCTGATCAGCCGGCTGCAGATGCTGCACGAGGATTTCGATACCGAGGTCGAGGGCTGGCAGGTCGATCGCGTCCGAGCGGTGCTCAAGACCGATCGATACTTCCACGGCATCCATTATCCCCGCGCGTTCCAGGTCGACGGCCGCAAATATGTGCACGGCCTTGCGGCACTGGCGCGGCGGGCAGGCGCCAGCATCTTCGAGGATACCCCGGTCGTCAGCATCGATCATTCCGGCATCCGCAAGCGCATCGTCACGCCCTCGGCGCGGCTGCGCGCGAGCCATATCGTGCTCGCCGGCAACATCCATCTCGGCGCGCCCCTGCGGCGTTTGTCGGAGACGTTGCTTCCGGTCTGGCGCTATGCCGGCATCACCGCGCCGCTTGGCGAGCGCGTGCACGAGATCACCGCCTTCAAGGGATCGGTGATGGACTCCGGCGGCATCGACCATTTTCGTATCGTCGACGGCGACCGGCTGATGTGGGAGAGCCCGCAGACCACCTGGGCGGCGCGTCCGCAGCGCTTCGCCGGCGCGGTCAGGCGGCGGATCCGCACGATCTTTCCCCAGCTCGGCAATGTCGAGATCACCGATATGTTCGGCGGCGCCACCGGCCAGACGGTGCACGGCATGCCGCAGATCGGCCAACTGCGCAAAGGCCTGTGGGTGGCGAGCGGGTTCGGCCGCCAGGGCATGAACACCTCGGCCATGGCCGGACAGTTGATCGCGCGCAGCATCCTGCGGGGTGATGAACGCTGGCGCCTGTTTTCGCCCTTCGAGCTGGTCTGGGCGGGAGGGATGACCGGACGGGTCGCCGGCCAATTGGTCGGGCTCTGGGGCAGGGCGAGTTCCGCGGCCGCCGGCTCGCTCGCCCGCTACCGCGAGCGGGCGCGGGTCAAGAACGGGAAACGCGAGGCGCGCCTCGCCGAAGCCAACCGGGCGGCTGGCACCGGTCCGCGCCGTCCGCCGCCCGGGGTCCGGCCACGGCCGGCACCGCCGCCACGAGCTGCGGCCCAGGCCGCGGAACCAGCCCCGCAGGAGGACAGCGTCTCGCAATAGACCCGAGAATAATTCCGCCCGGAAGTGTAACATCGGCCGTCAGAAGCCCGTATCTCAGGGCGTGAACGCTCCCGCACGGAGAATGAGATGTTTGATCGCCGCATCCTGCTATCGACTGCCGCCGGGCTGTTCGGCCTTTCGGCCTTCCGCTGGCTGAGGGCATCGCCGGCCGAGGCTGGCGAGAAGGCCGCGGAAAAGTTCGAGATCGTGAAGACGGAGGCCGAATGGCGTGCCCAGCTCACGCCGCAGCAATATGAGATCCTGCGCAATCACGGCACCGAGCGGCCCGGCTCCAGCCCACTGCTCAAGGAGCATCGCAAGGGCATTTTCGCCTGCGCCGGCTGCGACCTGCCGCTGTTTAGCTCCGACACCAAGTTCGAGAGCGGCACCGGTTGGCCGAGCTTCTACCAGCCGATCGAGGGCAATGTCGGCAAGACAGAGGACCGTGCTTACGGCATGGTCCGCACCGAAGTGCATTGCCGCCGCTGCGGCGGCCATCTCGGCCACGTCTTCGACGACGGTCCGAAACCAACCGGTCTGCGCTACTGCATCGACGGTTTCGGGCTGGTCTTCCATCCCGCGGCGGCGTCGGCGACGTAGGGCTTTTTTTGAGGCGTCTTCTTCACGCGAACCGGTAGCCACTTCGCTCGAAAACGCTATGGCATCCCGGCAATTGTTGCCGGCCCGGCAATTGTGCCCCGGTCATCCGACTGGGGCATGTTCATTTAAGTCGTTGATTTCCTGAAGATACCTGCATTGGCATAGCCTTTGCGACTGTCTCCTCCGACTGCGGCCAGGCTCGACCGGCCGCCGGGATCGGATTTGGAGACAAAGTTATGGGTATCTTCGATGCAATGAACACCTCGGTGGGTGGCCTGCAGGCGCAGTCGTTCGCGCTTCAGAACATTTCCGGCAACATCGCGAACTCATCGACCACCGGTTACAAGGGCATCGGCACCAGCTTCGTCGATCTCATTCCCGACTCGTCCGTGCCGAGCAAGCAGGTCGCAGGCGGCGTGACGGCCAACGCCAAGGCCACCATCACGACGCAGGGAACGATCTCGTCGTCCACCGTCGCCACCAACATGGCAATCACCGGCGACGGTTTCTTCTCGATCCAGAAGGCGACCGGCGTCGTCGACAACGTACCGGTGTTCAGCGGCGTCACCTACTACACCAGGCGTGGCGACTTCCAGCTCAATGCCAACGGCAATCTGGTCAATGGCGCCGGTTATTACCTGATGGGCGTCACGGTCGACCCGAAGACGGGCAATCCGCAGGGCAACGTGGCGACCGTCCTGCAATTCCAGAACAATTTCATTCCGGCGCAGGCGACCACCTCGATCCAGTACGCCGGGAACCTGCCGACGCAGCCGAACACGGTGGCGAGCACGACGGCGGCGACGGGCACGCTGCTGGCCGCTGGTGGACTGAACCCATCCGACTTCGCCGCCAATCCGTTGCCCGTCGGCACACCGCCCGCACCCTATGCCAACGCAAAGGTCTCCGGCGCGGCGGCGACCGGCAACGTCCGCTCGCCCTACTCGTCGACCACGGGCACGGGTACGGTTGCGCTTCAGAACAATTCGTCCGCCGTGGCTTCGACCACCACGTCCCTCGACAACACGGTAGGTACGCATCTCGCCTCTAGCATTCTCACCGCGCTGAGCGGCCAGACGCTGACCATTAACGGCAACACGGTCACCTTCAACGCCGGCACGACGGTCTCGACGGTCGGCAGCAACACCACGATCGGTCTCGGTGCGGGTACGACGGCTACGGTGGCGGACATCCTGAACGCGATCCAGACCGCCGGCGGCGCCGGTGTCACGGCGTCCCTCTCCGCCAGCGGCAACATCGTGATCTCCAGCGGTACCGGCACCGACGTGGCGGTGGGCAGCGGCACGGCAGCCACCGCGCTCGGCATCAGCAGCGTGACGCGCGGCGGAAACGTGCTGTCCTCGCCCGCGATCTCGGGCTCAACGGTGCTGAGCGGCACGGCGACCGCCGGCGGCGCCCAAGTGCTCTCGTCGGGTTTTTCCGCAGGCCCGCCCGCCGACACGATCACCGTCAACGGTCAGACGCTGACCTTCGTCGCCTCGGGTGCCTCGGGCCCGAACCAGATCAACATCACCGACAACATCACGACCCTGCTCGGCAAGATCGATGCACTCTCCGGCGGGTCGGGGTCGTCGGTGAGCAGCGGTGGCGTGATCACGCTGAATACCGGCACCGTCTCTAATCTCACAGTGTCGAGCTCGAACAGCGCGGCCTTTGCCGCGCTCGGCTTCACCTCGACCATCACCAAGAATCGCGACGGCGGCGGCACCGCCGGCACCGGCGGTGTGATCGGCAACGACATCGCCACCTTCACCAAGGAATCGATCAGCGGCGGTGCCGTGACCGCCTACAACGCCGCCGGCACGCCGGTGAATCTGCAATTGCGCTGGGCCAAGACCGACAGCGCTTCGTTGGGCGCGGGCCATTCCGATACCTGGAACCTGTTCTACCAGACCGACCCGAATGCGACCGGCACGACGGTCGGCTGGGTCAATACCGGCCAGGCCTTCACTTTTGCCTCGGACGGCTCGCTGACCTCGCCGAGCGGCTCGGGCATCACCATCAACAATGTCAGCGTGAGCGGCCAGTCGCTCGGCTCCGTCGCCTTCAACATCTCCTCGGGCGGGCTAACGCAATATGCCAGCACGAGCGGCGCGGTGACCATCAACACCATCACCCAGAACGGCTATTCCGCCGGTCAGCTCCGCTCGGTTGCCGTCAACAACAATGGCATCGTGGTCGGAACCTTCTCGAACGGCCAGAACCTCAACCTCGCTCAGGTCCAGCTATCGCATTTCAACGGCACAAACTATCTGAAGGCGCTCGACGGCGGCGCTTATGCCGCGACTGAACAGTCGGGAGACGCCATCGATGGCGCTTCGGGCACCATCAGCGGCTCGTCGCTGGAGGGATCCAACACCGACATCGCCGACGAATTCACCAAGCTGATCGTGACCCAGCAGGCCTATTCGGCCAACACCAAGGTGATCACGACCGCGAATTCGATGGTGCAGGACCTCTTGAACGTGTTGCGCTGATCGGCGCGTAACCTAACCAAAGGCGGCTAGTAACATGGGTTTGAGTTCGGCCCTCGCCAGTGCGATGAGCGGTCTGCGTGCCAACCAGGCCGCGCTCTCGATCGTCTCCTCGAACGTCGCAAATTCGCAGACGCCGGGTTACGTCGTCCAGACGCCGAACCAGATCGAGGTAACCACCGGCGACTTCGGCTCGACGGCGATGACCACCGGTGTCAGCCGCGAGCTCGACAGCTACGTGCTGAACCAGCTACGGACCGAGACCGGCGGCAGCGGCTACGCCGACCAGATGGCCAACATCCTGAAGCAGCTTCAGAATGTCTATGGCACGCCCGGCAATTCCGGCACGCTCGAAACTGCGCTGAACAATTTCACCACGGCGCTGCAGGCGCTGTCGACAAGCTCGGGCGCGTCGTCGGCGCAGACCGTGGCCCTCGGCGCGGCCCAGGCGCTGGCACAGCAGCTCAACGTCACGACCAAAGGCATCCAGTCGCTGCGCTCCAACGTCGAGCAGGATCTCGGCACTTCGGCGCAAGCCGCCAACGCGGCGATGCGGCAGATCGCCGATATCAACACCAGGCTCCAGGGCCTGTCGGCCAACGATCCCTCCGCCGCGACGCTGATGGATCAGCGCGACCAGGCCATCAACACGCTGTCGAAATATGTCGACGTCCGCGTCACGACGGACGGCTCGAACCAGGCCAACATCTACACCACGACCGGGATTCAGCTCGTCGGCGCCGGGCTCGCCTCGGAATTCTCCTTTGCGTCCGCGGGCGCGCTGTCGGCGACCTCGCTCTACAACATCGATCCGGCCAAGTCCGGCGTCGGCGCGTTCAACATCAAGCTGCCGAATGGCTCGCAGGTCGACGTCGTCGCCAACAACGTGGTGTCTTCCGGCCAGATCGCGGCTGACCTGAAGCTGCGCGACCAGACGCTGGTGCAGGCGCAGAACCAGATCGACCAGCTCGCCGCCACGATGTCGAGCGCGCTGTCCGACAAGACCACGGCCGGCAGCACGGTCTCCGGTCCGCCGGCCGGATTCGATCTCGACCTCGCCGGTGCGGCGCCGGGCAACACCGTCAACATCGCCTACACGGACACGACCACCAACACGCAGCGCCAGATCACGCTGGTCAACGTGACCGATCCGGCCGCGTTGCCGCTGCAGAACGCGACGAATGCCAACCCGATGCGGATCGGCATCAACTTCGCCGGCGGCATGGGCGCGATCGCCTCTGCGCTCAACACCGCGCTATCAGGCACGCATCTGTCGTTCGCCGCCGCCCCGTCGCCGGCGACGGCCACGACGCTGCGGCTAGCCGACGACAACACCGGCCTTGCCAAGGTCAATTCGGCCTCGACCACCAAGACGATCTCGTCGCTGACCTCGGGCAACCCGCAACTGCCGCTGTTCACCGACGGCGGCCAGGCGCTCTACACCGGCGCGATCACCGCGTCGGGTTCGCAGATGACCGGCCTTGCCGGGCGCATCGCCGTGAACACACAGCTGGTTTCCGATCCGACCCGGCTGTCGGTCTACAACACCTCGCCGGTGACGCCCGCGGGCGACACCACGCGTTCGGACTATCTCTATTCCCAGCTCACCAATGCCGTGTTCTCCTATTCGCCGCAGAGCGGGCTCGGCTCGGCGAGCCAGCCCTTCACCGGCAGCGTTTCGAACTACCTCCAGCAGTTCCTGAGCGTGCAGGCCAATGCCGCGACCCAGGCGACCCAGCTCCAGCAGGGCCAGAGCGTCGTGGTCTCGACGCTCCAGGCCAAGTTCAACTCGACCTCCAGCGTCAACCTGGACTCGGAGATGTCGAACCTGATCCAGCTTCAGAATGCCTATGCCGCCAACGCCCACGTCATGTCGGTGGTGCAGAGCATGATGAACACGTTGCTCCAGGCTCAAGGGTAACAAGTAACAGGGCTCTGAAACATGTCGATCAGCAGCATCAACTACTCGTCGTCGGTTCTGGGCTCGCAGATCCGCAACATCAATCAGCAGCTCACCGATCTGTCGACGCAGCTTTCGACCGGCAAGCTGTCGCAGAACTATTCCGGCATGGGCACCAACGAGGGTTTTGCGATCGCCGGGCGCGCGCAGCTCTCCAACATCGCCGCCTATACCGACACGATCACCAACGTCAATGTCAGCATCAACCTCGCCAATACCGCCCTGCAGTCGCTGACGAAGATCCGCAGCACGGTGCAGACGGGCTCGGCCTCCACCGCGCAGGATCTCAACGTCAACGGCCAGACGGTCGCGCAGAACACCGCGGCCGCCCAGTTCGGCTCAATGGTCGGCGTTCTCAACACGCAGACCGGCAGCCGCTATCTGTTCTCCGGAACGGCCGTCAACACCCAATCGGTCGCCGATGCCGGCGACATCATCAACGGCACCACGACGCTGGCGGGGTTCAAGACCGTCATGGCGGAGCGCCAAGCCGCCGACCTCGGCGCCAACGGCATGGGCCGTCTGGTGCAGACGCAGCCGACGCCGAGTTCGGTGCAAGTCGCGGAAGACGCCGCCGGGTCACCGTTCGGGCTCAAGATCAAGTCGGTCTCCTCGACGTTGACCGGTGCGACCGTCACCGGCCCGAGCGGCTCGCCGGTGTCGTTCTCGGTCGATCTCAACGGCGTCAACCCGAACAACGGCGACAAGCTGAGCGTCCAGTTCACCCTGCCGGACGGCACGACCGAGCAGATCGACCTGACCGCCTCGACGGCGACGCCGACCCCGCTCGGCAACTTCGCGATCGATGCAAGCGTCCCCGTCAATCCGAACAACACGGCCGCGAACCTCAACACGGCGCTGAACACCGCGATCACCAAGCTCGCCAACACCTCGCTGGTGGCGGCATCCGCGGTCGTCGCCGGCGACAACTTCTTCAACAGCGCGAGCTCTGCAATCGGCGCGCCCGTCAATAACCAGGCGACGCCGCCGGCCCCTGTCTCCGGCGCGACGGCACTGTCCGGCGCGAGCCCCTCGGACTCGATCTCGCCGGGCTTCGTCGCCGGCGACACCATCACCGTCAACGGCACCACGCTGACCTTTGTCGCTTCCGGCGCGACCGGCAACCAGCTCAACGTCACCGATAGCATCCAGACCCTCTTGAGCAGGATCGACCAGATCACGGGGACGTCGAAGCCCTCGACCGTCCATGGCGGCTCGATCACGATCAACACCGACGATGCGGCGAGCCTCGGCATCACGAGCTCGAATACGGGCGCGCTGAGTTCGCTCGGTTTCAATTCGACGCCCGTGACCGCCACGCAACCGCCACTGCGCGTCGGCTCGTCGCCGGCGAGTTCGGCAACCACGCTGGTGAACGGCTCGGCCAGTACAGTGAAATGGTACTTGGGAAACGACGGGCCGGGCTCGCCGCGCTCGACCGCGATGGCGCGGGTCGACGATGCCGTGACGGTGCAATATGGCGCCCAGGCGAATGAGGATGCGATCCGCCGGCAATTGCAGGCGATCGCGGTGTTCGGGACTTTCTCGACCTCGCCGACCGGCCAATATTCGGGCGGGCAGGTTTCCGCGCTGAGCCTGCGGGTGACGCAGGCGCTGACCCAGCAGCCCGGGCAGCAGCGCATCGAGGACATCCAGACCGACATCGCGATGGCCCAGAACACGATGAAGGATGCGTCCACGCGCCAGACCCAGGCCAAGGCGCAGCTCCAGAGCATCATCGACCAGGCGGAGTCGGCCTCGCCGGACCAGGTCGCGAGCGAGATCCTGGCGCTGCAGAATGCGCTCCAGGCGTCCTACCAGGTGACCTCGAACCTGGCGCAGCTCTCGCTCGTCAAGTTCCTGTAAGGACGCGTTAAGGCGCCGTTAACCATGCCTCTTTACCTTTTGGTGAGGATTGGAGCGGGGCGGAGCTGGGGATGTCGGACAAGATGCAACTGGTGGTGGCCACGCCATGCTTCGGCGGGCAGGTGTCGAGCATCTATGCGAGCTCGATCTTCGCGCTCCAGCGCGCCGTCCACGGCATCTCCAATCTCGAGCTCAAGGTGCACTTCCGCGACGGCGACGCGCTGATCACGCGCGCGCGGGCCAATCTGGTCGCTCTGTTCCTGGACGATCCCATGGCGACGCATTTCCTGTTCATCGATGCCGACATCGGCTTTAGGCCGGAGCAGGTGTTCCGGCTGATCGAATGCGGCGCCGACGTCGTGGCCGGCTGCTATCCGATCAAGCGGGTCAACTGGGACAAGGCGAAGCATGCGATTGAGGCCGGCCGCGCTGACGTGCCGGCGGCCGCGCTCGACTATGTGCTGGAGATCGAGGATCCCGACCGCATCGTGGTTGTTAACGGCTTCACCCGCGTGCGCTATGCCGGCACCGGCTTCCTGATGATCCGGCGCCACGTGCTGGAAGCGATGTGCCGCCACCCCGACTACGCCAACTTGCAATTCTTCCGCGAGCATTCGCACGATACGCTGGCGGCGAGCCTGAACCGGTTCGCGCTGTTCGAATGCATGATCGATCCAGCGACCGGAACGTATCTGTCCGAGGACTTCGCCTTCTGCAAGCGCTGGACCGACATCGGCGGCGAGATCTGGGCCGACATCCAGAGTTCGCTCGATCACGTTGGACCGTCGGTGTTCCACGGCGATATCGCCTCGCAATTCGCGCCGGCGCCCACAGCGGCGGCGGCCCATGCGGCGTGAGCCTTTCGGGATGAGCGCCGGCGCGTACGCCGACCGTATCGGCTTTGCGCAGCTGACGCGCCAGGCTTTCGAAGGTGTCGATTTGCAGCCGTTGCGCGACCAGCTCGTGGTCCGGATCAGAGAGGGGACGGCGCAGGCGGGCGAAGGCCTGGATCTGTCGCTGATCGTCCAGCTTCTTGGCGACAAGGAGGCAGGGCTTGCGATCCAGTCGGAGGTGCTGACCTTCCATCAGTTGTTTCGTACGCCCAGCGCTGCCCCGAAGCCGGGCTTGCGCGTGCTCGCGCTTGCAGCCGACATCGACATGGGCGGCAACACGCCGATCGACTTCCTGCTCGAAGGGTCCGACATCGAGCTGTTGACGCTCTATGTGGTCAAGGGCGTCGGTCTGCCGGAGAACTTGCCCGAGCACGACGTCGCCATCGTGGTTGCATCCGATTCCGAGGAATGCCGGGACGCGCTCGCGCTGATCGAGAAGGCCGCGCCACATTGGCCGCGGCCGCTGCTCAATCGCCCCGATCTCATCGGCAACCTCGATCGCGACAAGCTGTACCGGCTGCTGACGGGTGTGCCCGGCCTCGACATTCCCGCGACCCTCCACGCCACGCGCGCGCAATTGTCGGAGCTCGCGCTGGGGCGGATCGCCTGCAATTCCATCGCGGAAGAATTGCACTTTCCGATGATCGCGCGACCGCGCGGCTCGCATGCCGGCGTCGGGCTCGCCAAGCTCGCTGATGCGGCGGCGCTATCGGCCTATCTCGGCGAACGGCAGGAGGAGGACTTCTTCGTCGCACGCTTCGTCGACTATGTCAGCCCCGACGGGCTCTATCGCAAATATCGCCTCGCCATGATCGACGGCAAGCCTTACGCTTGCCACATGGCGATCGCCGATCGCTGGGACATCTGGTATCTCAACGCCTACATGGCATTCAGCGAGGAGAAGCGGGCCGAGGAGGCCATCTTCATGCTCGACTTCGACCACACCTTCGCGGTGCGCCACAGGAGCGCGCTCGAGGAGATGAGCAGACGCGTCGGGCTCGACTATTTCATCGTCGATTGCGCCGAGAACCAGGACCGTGAGCTCCTGGTCTTCGAAGCCGACAACACCGCCGTCGTGCACAACATGGATTCGCCGGTCGTGTTTCCCTACAAGCCGCCGCAGATGCGCAAGATATTTGCGGCGTTCACGGCGATGCTGTCGCGGCATGCATGCGCGGGCAAGGAGAGCGCAGCATGAACGAGATCATCCGCAACACGCCCGGCTCGGTCACCCACACATCACTCGATCCGCAGGACTGGAGCGAGTTTCGCGCGCTGGCCCATCGCATGCTGGACGAGGCGATCGACGGCGTCGCCAACATTCGGGCGCGTCCGGTCTGGCAGCCGATCCCCGACGAGGTCCGCGCGGCATTCAAGGCCGACGTGCCGCGCCAGGCGAGCGGCCTCCCCGATGTCTATCGCGATTTTGCCGAGCATGTCGCGCCCTATGCGACCGGCAACGTCCATCCGGGCTTCATGGGCTGGGTCCATGGTGGTGGCACGGCGGTCGGCATGCTCGCGGAGATGCTCGCAGCCGGCCTCAATGCCAATCTTGGCGGACGCGACCACATGCCGATCGAGGTTGAGCGCCAGATCGTCGCGTGGATGCGCCGCCTGTTCGCGTTTCCGGACGACGCGAGCGGCATCTTCGTCACGGGCACGTCGATGGCCAATCTGATGGCGGTGCTAGTGGCACGTACGAACGCGCTCGGCGCGCTCGCGCGCCAGCATGGTATCGGCAATGACGGCGCGCTGCTCACGGCCTATACGTCGCACGCCGCACATGGCTGCATCCCGCGGGCGATGGACATTGCCGGGCTCGGTACGGACGCGCTACGCAAGATCGGTGTCGATGCCGATCATCGCATCGATGTTGCCGCGCTGCGCGCGCAGATCGCTGTTGATCGCGAAGTCGGATTCAAGCCGTTCCTGGTGGTCGCATCGGCGGGCGCGGTCGATGTCGGCGCGATCGACGATCTCAAGGCCGTCGCGGAGCTGTGCCGCGAGGAGGGGATCTGGTTTCACGTTGACGGTGCTTTCGGAGCGCTCGCGATCATGTCACCCGAGCTCGCACCGCTGCTTGGCGGCATCGAGCTCGCGGATTCCATTGCGCTCGACTTCCACAAATGGGGACAAGTGCCTTATGACGCCGGCTTCCTGCTGGTGCGCGACGGCGAGCAGCATCGGCAGGCGTTTGCGCAGCCCGCGGCCTATCTGCGCCGGGAGGCGAGGGGACTTGCGGCGGGTGCGGTCTGGCCCTGCGATCTCGGACCTGATCTGTCGCGCGGCTTCCGTGCGCTGAAGACCTGGTTCACTCTGAAGACGTTCGGCACCGATCGGCTCGGTGCGGTGATCGCGCGAAGCTGCGCGCTCGCAAAATATTTGGAGGCGCGCATCCTGGCCGAGCCGCGGCTGGAATTGCTGGCGCCGGTCAATCTCAACATCGTCTGCTTCCGCTATCGCGCCGATGACGCGGTCAATCGCGAGATCGTCGCCGACATCCAGGAGTCGGGCGTCGCGGCACCGTCGAGCACGACGCTTGATGGCAGGTTTGCGATCCGTGCCGCGATCGTCAATCACCGCACCGATGAGAGGGACATCGATGCGCTGGTCGCGGCCGTGCTGGAGTTCGGCGCTCGGCGCAGTGGCGGCGTGATCGAGGTGGAGGCGCCGCCGCTCACGGCGCAGTAGCATCAGGAACCTTCAAAACAAAACGCCCCGGACCTGGTCCGGGGCGTTTTTGCTTCAGATGTTGCGAAGCGCTCAGGCGGCCGAGCTGACATCGCCCTTGACCTCGTCCTTGGGATGGGTGGCCTCGAACTGCTCACGCAGCTTGTCTTCGTAGGCGATCAGCTTGCGGGCTTCCTTCAGTGCCCGATAGAGATCGCCGCTCATGATGTTGTTGTTGATGCCCTCGATGATCGGCCAGGCGCTCGGCACCGCGGTGACGATGTCGCGGACGAGGTTGAAATACGTGCCGTGCTGGGTCTGCGGATCCGGCGAGATGTACATGAGCTGGACCGCCAGATAGACCAGCTTGGCGGGCGTGTTTGCCGTCTCCGGCGTGAGGATGTCGCGCTCGCGCAGGATCGGCACGTTGTCGCCGTCGATCAGGAGGCGGGCGCGCTGGTCGGTGTTGGTAATCACGCAGTTACCGACGATGATGCGTTCGTGCGGTCTGAGCTCGACCTTGAGGGCCATGCCTGTTCTCCATCAACGCTTTTGTAACCGAGTGGCGCGCGCGCCCAGTCAGGGCGGCTGCCGGCTCTGATTTGGGTCCAATCCTTGCCGAATGTGGTTAACGGATCGTAAACACCGACCTCTGCGCTAAAAAGCCGAATGATGTCAATACTGTGCGCGATGACAAGGGAGAGGTTCGAAAGTTCGCCCGAGGACATTTTGCGCGCGACGCGGACAAACCCGAGGTTTCACTTCACGGATTGTTAGAGGCTCGGAGGCACCGTCCGCCGGTCGTTTGATCAATCTCGGTCAGACAGGACGCGTAGCTACCAGAAAGGTAACAGTATGTCCGGTATCGTTCTCTCCTCCTCGGTTCGCCAGAACCTGCTCTCCCTCCAGTCCACCGCTGATCTGCTCGCCACCACCCAGTCGCGTCTCTCGACCGGCAAGAAGGTGAACTCGGCGCTCGACAACCCCACCAACTTCTTCACCGCACAGTCGCTCGACAACCGCGCCAGCGACATCAACAACCTGCTCGATGGCATCGCCAACGGCGTGCAGGTGCTGCAGGCCGCCAACACCGGTATCACCTCGCTGCAGAAGCTGCTGGACTCCGCGAAGTCGATCGCCAACCAGGCGCTGCAGACCACGGTCGGCTATTCGACCAAATCCAACGTCTCGACCACGATCGCGGGTGCGACCTCGTCCGACCTGCGCGGCACCACGACCTACACCAGCACGACCGCGCTCTCCAACGTGCTGTTCTCCGGCGCTGCCGGCGGCGCGACTGTTGCGGGCGGAACGACGACGCTCGGCGGTACCTCGGCTGCGCTGACCGGCTCGGCTGCAGTGGCCGGCGACGGTACGACCGCCTTCAGCGGCGCCTTGAAGCTGGCCGGTACCGCCGGTGCGACGACCATCGCTGCCAACGCGGCACCTACCGATGGCGAAACGCTGACCGTCGATGGCCACACGATCACTTTCAAGGCCGCGGACGTTCCGACCGGGACGAACATCCCGTCGGGATCCGGCACCGTCGGCAATGTCCTCACGGACGGTAACGGTAACTCGACCGTCTATCTTGGCGCGACGGGTGCGACGGGTACTGCGCAGGACCTGCTGAATGCCATCGACATTGCCAGCGGAGCTCAGACGGTCTCGATCGCCAGTGGCGCTGCTACCCTGAGCGGCGGCGCAACTGCTAACAGCATCGCGGCCGGCAAGGTTACCCTGAACACGGGTACCGGCGCTGACCTCAGCATCACCGGCCGGTCCGACCTTCTGAAGGCCCTCGGTCTGACGGGCGCGGCCGGCAGCGGCCAGGTCACCGTCACCCAGGCGCGTTCGACCGCTACGAGCACGCTCGGGACCCTGATTCAGGACGGATCGACGCTGAACGTGGACGGTAAGACGATCACGTTCTCGAACGCGAAGACGCCCACCACCGTCGCAACGGGTTCCACCCAGGTCGGCAATTTGGTCACGGATGGCAACGGCAACTCGACCGTTTACCTTCAGGCCGGCAACATCAACGACGTTCTGAATGCCATCGATCTCGCGACCGGTGTGCAGACCGTCAAGACGGCGGGTGCTTCCGGTGCCCTGCAGACGACCGCAGGCGCCAAGAACTCGTCGATCGTGGCCGGTGCGCTCAACCTCTCGACTGGAGCGAACGCGGACCTGTCGATCACCGGCACCAAGAATGCGCTGTCGGCGCTCGGCCTGACTGGCTCCACCGGCACCGGCACCGCCTTCACGGCGAGCCGGTCCGCGGCGTCGGGTGGCATCTCGGGCAAGACCTTGACCTTCTCCTCCTTCAACGGCGGCACGGCGGTCAACGTCACCTTCGGCGACGGCACCGGCGGCACGGTCAAGACGCTCGATCAGCTCAACACGCAGCTTCAGGCCAACAACCTGACGGCCACGATCGATGCCAACGGCCTGCTCACGGTATCGGCCACCAACGACTATGCGTCCTCGACGATCGGATCGGCCGCCGCTGGTGGCACGATCGGCGGCACGATCACTTCGACCCTGACTTGGTCGAACGCGACCGCGCCTGTTGCTGATGCTGTTGCCCAGGCCACCCGTACCAACCTAGTGTCCCAGTACAACAACATCATGTCGCAGATCGACACGACCTCGCTGGACGCGTCGTTCAATGGTGTCAACCTGCTCAACGGCGACCAGCTCAAGCTGGTGTTCGACGAAACCGGCAAGTCCAACCTGAGCATCACCGGCGTGACCTTCAACTCGAAGGGTCTGGGTCTGGCTGGTCTGGTGCAGGGCACCGACTTCATCGACAACGCCGCGACCAACAAGGTGCTGACCAAGCTGAACACGGCCTCGAGCACGCTGCGTTCGGAAGCCTCGACGCTGGGTTCGAACCTCTCCGTCGTGCAGGTGCGTCAGGACTTCAACAAGAACCTGATCAACGTGCTGCAGACCGGTTCGTCGAACCTGACGCTGGCCGACACCAACGAGGAAGCGGCCAACAGCCAGGCGCTGTCGACCCGCCAGTCGATCGCGGTGTCGGCGCTGTCGCTGGCCAACCAGTCGCAGCAGAGCGTGCTCCAGCTGCTCCGCTAATAGCGGCTGACATCGCAATCAAGTCATGGCGGCGGGGCTTCGGTCCCGCCGTTTTGCCGCCGGCGATCGAGAGGCTACCAGGCCGCTCCCGAAAGTAACCGCCGGTTATGGTTAACCGGAAGCAAACGCCAGGAAAAGGCGAGTAGTTTCAGGCCCATCGGCACCTGTGCCGACGCGCTCCTGCCGCCTTATGGTGAACCGGCGCTCGCGGTTCGTGATTGCGTTTCACTCTTTGTTAGCCATGTCGACGCACCCTTCGCGTGTCACTCGATCCGAAGCGATCGAACGAAGACGCGTAAACCAGAAGGGTAAGAGTTATGTCCGGTATTGTTCTCTCTGCGTCGGTTCGTCAGAACCTGCTCTCTCTCCAGTCCACCGCCGACCTCCTCGCCACCACCCAGTCGCGTTTGTCGACCGGCAAGAAGGTGAACTCGGCGCTCGACAACCCCACCAACTTCTTCACCGCCCAGTCGCTCGACAACCGCGCCAGCGACATCAACAACCTGCTCGATGGCATCGCCAACGGCGTGCAGGTGCTGCAGGCCGCCAACACCGGCATCACCTCGCTGCAGAAGCTGCTGGACTCCGCGAAGTCGATCGCCAACCAGGCGCTGCAGACCACGGTCGGCTATTCGACCAAGTCCAACGTCTCGACCACGATCGCGGGTGCGACCTCGTCCGACCTGCGCGGCACCACGACCTACACCAGCACGACCGCGCTCTCCAACGTGCTGTTCTCCGGCGCTGCCGGCGGCGCGACCGTTGCGAGCGGAACGACGACGCTCGGCGGTGTCTCGGCTGCGCTGACCGGCTCGGCTGCAGTTGCCGGCGACGGTACGACCGCCTTCAGCGGCGCCTTGAAGCTGGCCGGTACCGCCGGTGCGACGACCATCGCTGCCAACGCGGCACCTACCGATGGCGAAACGCTGACCGTCGATGGCCACACGATCACTTTCAAGGCCGCGGACGTTCCGACCGGGACGAATATCCCGTCGGGATCCGGCACCGTCGGCAATGTCCTCACGGACGGTAACGGTAACTCGACCGTCTATCTTGGCGCTACGGCTGCGACGGGTACTGCGCAGGACCTGCTGAATGCCATCGACATTGCCAGCGGAGCTCAGACGGTCTCGATCGCCAGTGGCGCTGCTACCCTGAGCGGCGGCGGCACTGCTAACAGCATCGCCGCCGGCAAGGTTACCCTGAACACGGGTACCGGCGCTGACCTCAGCATCACCGGCCGGTCCGACCTTCTGAAGGCCCTCGGCCTGACGGGCGCGGCCGGCAGCGGCCAGGTCACCGTCACCCAGGCGCGTTCGACCGCTTCGACCACGCTCGGGACCCTGATCCAGGACGGATCGACGCTGAACGTGGACGGTAAGACGATCACGTTCTCGAACGCGAAGACGCCCACCACCGTCGCAACGGGTTCCACCCAGGTCGGCAATTTGGTCACGGATGGAAACGGCAACTCGACCGTTTACCTTCAGGCCGGCAACGTCAACGACATTCTGAATGCCATCGATCTCGCGACCGGTGTGCAGACCGTCAAGACGGCGGGTGCTTCCGGTGCTCTGCAGACGACCGCAGGCGCCAAGAACTCGTCGATCGTGGCCGGTGCGCTCAACCTCTCGACCGGTGCGAACGCGGACCTGTCGATCACAGGTTCGGGCAACGCATTGTCCGCGCTCGGCCTGACTGGCTCCACCGGCACCGGCACTGCCTTCGCGGCGAGCCGCGCCGCGGCGTCGGGTGGCATCTCGGGCAAGACCTTGACCTTCTCCTCCTTCAATGGCGGCACGGCGGTCAACGTCACGTTCGGTGATGGTACCGGCGGCACGGTCAAGACGCTCGATCAGCTCAACACGCAGCTTCAGGCCAACAACCTGACGGCCACGATCGATGCCAACGGCTTGCTCACTGTGTCTGCGACCAACGACTATGCGTCCTCGACGATCGGATCCGTCATCGCGGGCGGTGCGATCGGCGGCACGATCACGACAGCCTTGACTTGGACGAACGCGACGACCCCGATCGTCGACGCAGTTGCCCAGGCCACCCGCTCGAACCTGGTTGCCCAGTACAACAACATCATGTCGCAGATCGACACGACGTCGGTGGACTCCTCCTTCAACGGCGTGAACCTCTTGAACGGCGATCAACTCAAGCTGGTGTTCGACGAGACCGGTAAATCGAGCCTGAACATCACCGGCGTGACCTTCAACTCGAAGGGTCTGGGTTTGGCTGGCCTGGTGCAGGGTGTCGATTTCATCGACAACTCCGCGACCAACAGGGTCCTGGCCAAGCTGAACGCAGCCTCGAGCACGCTGCGTTCGGAAGCCTCGACGCTCGGTTCGAACCTCTCGGTCGTGCAGGTGCGTCAGGACTTCAACAAGAACCTGATCAACGTGCTCCAGACCGGCTCGTCCAACCTGACGCTGGCCGATACCAACGAGGAAGCGGCCAACAGCCAGGCGCTGTCGACCCGCCAGTCGATCGCAGTCTCGGCGCTGTCGCTCGCCAACCAGTCGCAGCAGAGCGTGCTCCAGCTGCTTCGCTAATAAGCGACTGAAATCACGGAACTAAAACCGGCGGCGGGGCTTCGGCCCCGCCGCTTTTTTCGTTCGTGCAAGGGCTCGATCGAACCCGTGCTCCGAGCCGGGAGGGGCGCTAACCCGGCATTAACCTTGTCCCTTAAACCGGCGTTAACCTTACTTTAAAGGACAGCCCCTAAAACTGGACAAAAGCCCGCTTTCCAGATCGGCGAGCCACGATTCGTATCCGGTTCAAAAGGAAGACCCGCCAATGTCCAACATCGTTCTCTCGGCGTCGGTTCGCCAGAACCTGTTGTCGCTGCAGTCGACGGCCGACCTGCTGTCCACGACGCAGCAGCGCCTTTCGACCGGGAAAAAGGTCAACACCGCGCTCGACAACCCGACCAACTTCTTTACCGCGCAGGGGTTGGACAACCGGGCGAGCGACATCAGCAATCTCCTCGACGGCATCAACAACGGTGTGCAGGTGCTGCAGGCCGCCAACACCGGCATCACCTCGCTGCAAAAGCTGATCGACAGCGCCAAGTCGATCGCCAACCAGGCGCTCCAGACCACAGTCGGCTACTCGACCAAGTCGAACATCTCGACCACGATCCCTGGCGCGACGCCGGCTGATCTGCGCGGCACCACGAGCTATACATACGCAACGGCAACCGGCAATGTGGTCACCAACGGTACCGCTGGCGGCACGACACCGGCGACCACCACGACCACGCTCGGCGGCATCTCGCAGTCGCTGGTCGGTTCGGCTGCTCCTGATGGTGCCGGCACCGCCGCCAGCCTTGCTGCGGGTCTGACGCTGCTCGGCACGCCCAGCGCGAGCACTATCGCGGCGAACGGTGCTCCGTCGGATGGTGATGTGCTCGTCGTGGACGGCAAGACCATCACATTCAGGGCCGGCGCTGCGCCCGCGGTGGCCAACGTTCCTGCCGGGTCCGGCAAGAACAACAACGTCGTCACCGACGGCAATGGCAACTCGACTGTCTATCTCGGGACAAACGCCGCTCCGGCCGCAACCGTCCAGGACGTGATGGATGCGATCGACCTTGCAAGTGGCGTGCAAAAGGCTGCCATCACGGGCGGCACCGCGACGCTGTCGAGCTCGTCCGGCGCCAACGCCTCCATCACCTCTGGTGTTCTCACCCTCACCACTGGTACCGGCGCCGACCTCAGCATCACCGGCAAGGCCGACTTCCTCAAGGCACTCGGTCTGACGACCGCGACCGGGTCCGGCAATGTCAATGTGACCAAGGCGCGCCTGACGACTTCGGCGACGCTCGGCACTCTCGTTCAGGACGGCTCCACGCTCAATGTGGATGGCAAGACGGTCACGTTCAAGAATGCGGCCGCTCCTGCTGCCGCGCCGACAGGCTTCACCAAGATCGGCAACATCGTGACGGACAACAACGGCAACTCCGTCGTGTATCTCCAGGGCGGAAACGTTCAGGATTCGTTGAACGCGATCGATCTGGCTTCGGGGGCCGGCATCGTCAGCGGCGGCGCCGTGGTTGCGGCGAGCGGTTCGTCGCTGTCCTCGGTCGTGAATGGCGCTCTCAAGCTCAGCACCGGCACCACGGCGGATCTGTCGATCACTGGAACCGGCAACGCGCTGTCCTCGTTCGGTCTGACCGGTCCCACGGGCACCGGCACGGCCTTCACCGCGGGACGCGCGCCGGGAGTAGGCAGCATCTCGGGCAAGACCCTGACGTTTACCTCCTTCAACGGCGGCACGGCGGTCAACGTCACCTTCGGCGACGGCACCAACGGCACCGTCAAGACACTCGATCAGCTGAACTCGCAGCTTCAGGCGAATCACCTCACGGCGACAATCGACGCCAACGGCGTGCTCACGATCACCACCGTGAACGAATACGCGTCTTCGACGCTCGGCTCGGTGACGGCCGGCGGCGTCGTCGGTGGTACGATCACCGGTACGGTTGCCTTTACGACGGCCCAGCCGCCGATCCAGGATCCGGTCGCGCAGACGGCGCGCTCGAACCTCGTCAACCAGTTCAACAACATCCTGGCCCAGATCGACACGACGTCGCAGGACGCCTCCTTCAACGGCGTCAACCTGCTCAACGGCGACACGCTGAAGCTGATCTTCAATGAGACCGGCAGCTCGACGCTCGGCATCAATGGCGTCGTGTTCAACGCGGCGGGCCTCGGCCTGTCCAATCTCGTCAACGGCGTCGATTTCATCGACAACGGCGCCACCAACAGGGTGCTCGCGAGCCTCAATGCGGCCTCGAGCACGCTACGCTCGGAAGGCTCTGCTCTCGGCTCGAACCTCTCGATCGTGCAGGTGCGTCAGGACTTCTCCAAAAACCTGATCAACGTGCTCCAGACCGGCTCGTCGAACCTGACGCTCGCCGATACCAACGAGGAAGCGGCCAACAGCCAGGCGCTGTCGACCCGGCAGTCGATCGCAGTCTCCGCGCTATCGCTGGCCAACCAGTCGCAGCAGAGCGTGCTCCAGCTGCTCCGCTAATTCACGGTGCAAGATCGCCATTCAAGATTTCACGGCGGGGCTCACGCTCCGCCTTTTTTATGGAGATCGCTAAGGCAGGATTAGCCGAGATTGATGCGCGTCGTGCGAGGCGTGTTTACAGCATGCGTGCGCGCATCTAGCCTTGCGGTGACGAAGGACTCCGCGACCGTAATAATCCGGAGTCCTTCCACTCGTCACGTAAGCAAAATCTTAAGCGGTGCTGCCTAGGGTCGGAAAAGAAATCCTTAAGCGTGTTCAACGCGCTAGGTAACCTCCAGGGTGTGATTGATGTCGAATTCCGCTGCCTCGGCCTACGCGCGTGTTGCAACGACCACTGCATCTCCTCGCGACATCGAGGCGCAAACCCTGCTCAAGGCCGCGAACAAGCTTCAGGATGCGGTGAACAACGCCGATCCGCTTAGCGAGCAGACCATGCAGGCCCTGATGTTCAACCGCAAGCTCTGGACCATCTTCTTGAGCGAGGCGATGCGCGACAACAATCCGCAGCCGATCGACGTCCGGCAGAAGATCGCCAACATCAGCGTGTTCGTGCTGAGCCAGACCGCCGCGCTGCAGATGAGCCCGCAGTTCGATCACTTCCGTCCGCTGATCGAGATCAACCGCAATATCGCAGCTGGTCTGTCCGGAAGGCCGTGACAGCAAGCCGCCTGCGTCAGTCGAGCAATCTGTCGAGTGCGGGCCAAGGTCACGCCGACAGATGTGGCAAGCCAGATCTTATTTCGATATTGCCGTTACGCCGCTCGACGCTTGATCGTCAGGCGCTGCGGTCGGTGCTGAGCGGGCGCGAGGGTTCGGACTTCAGATCCAGCGCATGGAAATAGGCCCGCCGGCGCAGCATCGCTTCATCGGGGAACTGGTTGACCACCGCATCGGTCTTGTCGTTGACGACCTGGAAGACGAAGGATGCGGCCGCCTGGTCGAACACGACCTGGCGCGAGACGTTCTCGTGGTTTGGCGGATCATTGCGCACGGGCGCGCCCGTATCGCTGGCGGCGACCGTCTGCCGCACCGGAAGATCAGTTTGCACAGCCTCGTTCGCCGCCGCGTTGGACGTCGGTACGATCTGCACGGGGGCCGGGATCCCCACCGGCCTGATGCTGAAATCTGTACTCATTGGCAGCCTCCTGGTTGCCTAGTATTGAGTCAAATCCCAACCCCTCTCATTGCGCAAGCATGGAACACCAGGACTGAAGACCGGGTAAGCAAACGTGCCTAACCGCGCGACGACATCGCCGCGCGCTTTTTCGTAAAATTGTCTCTTGTTCTTGCGGGCGCTCAGAGCGAGCGGCTGACCGCGAGCGGCGTGATGTGGCGCGGGCCGGGGGCCGCGCGACGACCCGCAGCCGTATAGGTGTTCGGCACGTTGCGCTTCTGGATCTCGGCATTGACGCCGCGCACAACGCTCTCGGACACCGCGTGTGCGGTGGCGAGCACGGTGAGGTTGACCTGAAGCATGGCGCGGAACGCATCGTGGTGGCGGTGCAACGTCGAGAGCAACTCGGGCGCGGATTTGGCGAGCTGGGCCTGGTTCGCTTTCAGCTGGCTGACAGCGCCAACATAGTTGCGCGACAACTCTTGCTTCTTGCCCTCGAGCGTCATCGCCTCGCGGACGTTGCCGGCGCGGACGAGCTCGGTCTCGCGCTCGATCAGTCCGAGCAGGGCGCTCATTGCATCCATCAGGTTCTCGCCGATCTTGCGTGCCTCGGCGCTGCCATGCGCGGGGCTCGGGCGCTGCGCTTGCACTGGCTGACGTGAGGCGTGGGAATGGTTCATCTCGGTTGACCTTATGCCGTGCGGATCGTTTTCGCCTGCTGCATGATCAGGGTGCGGTAGACTTCGGTGGCGACGCCGACGCCGCCGGCCCTGGCGAAGTTCTTCGAATATTGCTCCGTCAGCATCGAGCGCCACACCCCGGTTCCAGGCGTGTCGCCGAATGGGCCTTCGCCCTTCAGGCCGGAGGTCATTTGCGAGAACATGCTGTTGAGGAACATCGCCTCGAAATCGGTGGCGGTCTTCTGCGCCTTGGCCTGCTGTTGCGGCGAGACCTTTTGCAAGGCACTCGCGAGCTCGAAATCCGGCCGGCCGTTGCGGCTCTCGACCGAGAAGGCCGAAGCGTTGGCGACGCGCGGGGTGTTGATTGCGCCGATCTGCATCACATCACCTCGATGTCGGCTTCGATCGCGCCGGCGGCCTTGATCGCCTGGAGGATGCTGATCATGTCGCGGGGACCGATGCCGAGGCCGTTGAGGCCGTCGACGAGCTGCTGGAGCGATACGCCGTCCTTGACGACGGCCAGTTTTTTCCCGTCCTCGGTGACGGTGACGCTGCTGCGCGGCGCAACCACGGTCCGCCCGCGCGACAACGGGTTGGGCTGGCTCACTTGGGGGCTCTCGGAGATCGTCACGGTGAGGTTGCCCTGCGCCACCGCCACCGTGGCGACGCGGACGTCGCGGCCCATCACAATGATCCCGCTGCGCTCGTCGATGACGATCTTGGCGGCGAGATCGGGATCGACCTGGAGCTGCTCGATCTCGGTGAGAAAGGCGACGACGTTGCCCTTGAACTCCGGCGGGATCGACAGCTGCACCGTCGAGGGGTCGATCGGCTCGGCGGTCTTGACGCCGAGATAGTCATTGACGGCGGCCGCGATGCGTTTGGCGGTGGTGAAGTCGGCATTGCGCAGCGCCAGGCGGACGTTCGGCAGGCGATTGAGCGCGAACTCGATCTCTCGCTCGATGATGGCGCCGTTGGCAATGCGCCCGACGGTCGGCACGCCGCGCACGATTTTCGCCGCTTCGCCCTCGGCCTGGAAGCCGGAGATCGCGAGCGAGCCCTGCGCAACCGCATAGACGTTGCCGTCGGCGCCGAGCAGGGGGGTGACAAGCAGGGTGCCACCCTGGAGGTTCTTGGCGTCCCCGAGCGCGGAGACGGTGACGTCCATGCGCGTGCCCTGGGTGGCGAACGCCGGCAAATTGCCCGTCACCATCACAGCGGCGACGTTGCCGGTGCGGATGGTGGCGCCGCGGATGTTGACGCCCATGCGCTCGAGCATCGCCTGCAGCGATTGCTTGGTGAAGGGGATGTTGTTGAGCGTGTCGCCGGTGCCGTTGAGGCCGACGACGAGGCCGTAGCCGATGAGCTGGTTCTGCCGCACGCCCTCGATATTGGCGAGGTCCTTGATGCGCGACGTCGCGCTTGCAGGCGTGACCGAGAGCGCCAGCGCCGACAGCGCGGCACAGGCCACCCCAACAATCCTCACCCAACGAACGCCTGGCATCCTCTGCTCCCCAAAGGTCCCCTAAAAAGGGCTCCTCAAATCAAAGGACCGTCTGCGACACTCCCATGACGAGCTGGTCCGGCGCTTTCCTTGCGAGCGCCGTGCCAAGCGAGGGCAGCAGGGTAGGTGGCTGAATAGGTTGAATAAATCTGTTCCGACCGGTGTCAGCCGGCGTTCGCCTTCAGGTGCGAAACTGCCGTCTGTCGGCAGATTTTGCCGAGCCGTTTACGCGCCGTTAACCATAAAGCGGCGAAGGTGAGGCATCGATCACCCGGATTGCTGCGATGCGCATCTACGGACCGAACGGCACCACGCTTGGAACGCCGGCCAGTCAGGCCCGGCGGACGGGTTCCGGCACCTTCGTCCTGCCCGACACCTCGTTGGCGCAGGAGACGCGCAGCGCTGCCGCGCCGAAAGCCGCCGCCAACATCGATGCGTTGCTCGCACTGCAAGGCGTCGAAGAAGATCCGGTCGCGCGCCGCAAGCGCTCGGTCGCGCGCGGCAAGACTGCGCTCGACGTGCTCGACGATCTCAAGATGGGGCTCCTGTCCGGCAATCTCGACGCCTCGACCGTGATGCGGCTGCGCGACGCGGCGGCGAACCTGAAATCGTCTTCGGGCGATCCCGGACTGGATTCCGTACTCTCAGAGATCGAGCTGCGGGTGGAGGTCGAACTGGCGAAAGCCGGCCGGGCGTAAGTCAGGCAGGCTATCATCGCCTGCGAAGCGGGCGATCCAGTATTCCAGAGATAGACGTTGTTGATTCAAGAAGCCGCGGCGTACTGGGCGGATTCAATCGGTCGTCGTAACACTCTAGCAAAAGAGGTTGGGGTGCAGAGCGCGCTCCTGCGAGAGCGCCTAGGCCGCCGCTTCCTCCTTCTGTTGTTTCTGTTGTGCGTCGTAGCGGCGCTGGGCGGCGAGCACGTCCTTCAGATTCTGCTCGGCCCAATCGCGCAGGGGATCGACCGCCGCCGCCAGCGTCAGCCCGAGCTGCGTGATCGAATATTCCACCGTGACAGGCACCGTCGCGATGGCGCGGCGCCTGATCAGGCCGTCGCGTTCGAGCGATTTGAGAACCTGACTCAGCATCTTCTGTGAAATGCCTTCAATCGTGCGGCGCAACTGATTGAAACGCATCGGCTGCTCGCGCAGCAGCAAGAGGATCAGCACCGCCCATTTGTCGCCGACGCGATCGAGGATCTGGCGCGTCGGACAGTTCGCTGCATAGACGTCTGGCTTCATCGTCGAGTCCTCGGATTCCTTCCTGGTGCTTTGCGAATATGCTTGGCGGTTACTCCAGCGTTATCAGGTAAGCACAAAGTGCTCTCTTAACACCAGCATTCTTTGCGATATCTAGTCGCCACTAGTTACTAACCAAGCAAAGGAGCCTCCATGAAAATCGCAGTTGCCGGCGCCTCGGGCCGGGCCGGATCGGAAATCACCAGGGAATTGTCTCGTCGCGGCCATAGCGTCACCGCCATTGCTCGCAACCCCGAAAAGATCGCGGCCCTGCCGAACGTCACGCCCACCAAGGGCGACGTGCTCGATCAGGCCGGCCTTGCCAAGCTGTGGGCTGGGCACGACGTCGCCGTGAGTTCCGTGCATTTCCTGGCCAGCGATCCCCCCAGGCTGATCGGCGCTGCGAAGGACTCCAAGGTTGGCCGCTACCTCGTTGTCGGTGGCGCCGGCAGCCTGGAAGTGGCGCCGGGCGTGAAACTGGTGACGACTTCCAACTTTCCCGCCCAGTACAAGGCCGAGGCGGAAAAGGGCGGGGCCTTTCTGGACCTGTTGCGGCAGGAAAAGGACCTGAACTGGACCTTCATCTCGCCGTCGGCGCTGTTCGTCGAGGGCGAGCGGACGGGCAAGTTCCGGCTCGGGACCGACCAGCTTCTCGCAGATGCGAACGGAAAGAGCTGGATCACCTTCGCCGACTACGCCATTGCGCTCGCCGACGAGATCGAGCGGCCGGCCCATCCGAGGCAGCGTTTCACGGTCGGCTACTGAGCCGTCAGCCGCCCCCGAGCGTTTGCGGATAAACCTTTCCTGTGCAAGGGCTTGGGGGCGGCGACCGAGGCGGCAGGGAAATATTGTCTGTCACAGGAGGCCGCTATATAACGCCCCGCTCGACGGACCCCGTTCCGTTTGCGAGTCGTTGCTTAGACAGATAGGCCGCCCTTTGGAAAAGTTGAAAAACTACCGTCCGACCGACAAAGAGCCTTTCATGAACGACCGGCAGAAGGAGTACTTTCGTCTGAAGCTCCTCGCCTGGAAGGATGAGATCCTCAAAGAGTCCAAGCTCACCCTGCAAGCCCTGCAGGAGGAGAACGTGAACCACCCCGATCTCGCCGATCGGGCTTCGTCTGAAACCGACCGTGCCATCGAACTCCGCGCCCGCGACCGCCAGCGCAAGTTGATCGCGAAGATCGACGCCGCGCTTCAGCGCATCGAGGACAACACCTACGGCTATTGCGAGGAAACCGGCGAGCCGATCTCGTTGAAGCGGCTCGAGGCCCGGCCCATCGCGACGCTCTCGGTGGAGGCGCAGGAGCGCCACGAGAAGCGCGAGAAGGTCTATCGCGACGAATAGAGCCCGAGCCGCAGAGTTGCGGCTCTTTGTTTTTGGAGGCAACGCGCCGTTTGGCGTCGTGGTCGGCGTTTTGCCTCGCGCTTGAAAGCCGCGCGCCTCAACGCGCTTGCGCAATCGCGAAAAGTGAATCGCGCTCAATGGGCTAGACTCAGTTCCTCCAAGCTCACGTGAGTTCGGATGAGAAACAGCTTTCAATTTAGGCGCGGGAGGTTTTGCGAGTCGCATCAACGAGATCGACTCGCTTGCTGAAGCGCTGATCGAGCTGCATCAAGCATCGCTGCGGTCAGGCCTGCTGCGACGCCATGGGGCGTGCATCCCATGAAGCCTGGACCAAATCAATATTTCCTTAAACGCCGGCACGAGGCCGTAATCTGCCCGCCAGCCGTGCTTGTCAGGCCGGAGCGGGGATGCTGAAGTGCCGCCCTCGAATGCGTAGCGTGGGAGGCGGCGCCGATGGACAGGATTCTCGAAGCCGCAAAGGCGATCGCGCAGGCGCGCCGCAACCATGCGCCGCTCGCGGCGCTGAAGCGCCCCCCTACGGACGAAGCCGAAGGCTATCAAGTCCAGCGCGCGCTGCACGATCTCCTGCTGCCTCATATCGGGCCGCTCGTCGGCTACAAGATCGGTTGCACCAGCCAGGTGATGCAGGATTACATCGGTATCCCGCACCCTTGCGGCGGCGGCGTGTTCCAGAACGGCGTCCATGACAGCGGCGCCAAGCTCGCCGCCTCCAACTATGTCCGCGTCGGCGTCGAATGCGAGATCGCGGTGCGGCTGAAGCGCGATCTTGCCGCCGGCGAGGCGCCGTTCACGGCCGAATGGGTCGGCGAGGCCGTCGACGCCTACCATCCCGCGATCGAGATCGTCGACGATCGCTACGTGAAGTGGGAGACGATGGGGGCGCCGACGCTGATCGCCGACGATTTCTTCGCCGCGGGCTGCGTGCTGGGACCCCTGGTTCCGCGCTCGTCGGTGCCGGATCTGAACGCGTTGAAGGGGCGGGCCATCGTCAACGGCGAGGAGGTGAGCCAAGGCACCGGCGCCGACGTGCTCGGTCATCCCCACAACGCACTCGCCTGGCTCGCCAACCATCTCGCGGCCGAAGGCAAGAGCCTTGATGCGGGACAGCTCGTGCTCACCGGCAGCCTGGTGAAGACGCTCTGGCTGAAGGCCGGCGACAAGGTGCGCATGGAGCTGGACGGATTGGGGACGGTGGAGGCGGAGTTTACGTGAGGGGGCTACGGCATTCTATGCTGTCATTCCCCGCGACGGCGGCGAGTCCAGTACGCCGCGCCGCATCGATTTAGCAACGAGGGCCTCGGAGTACTGGATCGTCCGCCTTCGCGGACGATGACAGGGGGGAGAGTAGATAGCACCCGGCCAAGCTCGTCATTGCAACGGTGTTTGAGGCAGCGGCGTCGTTTCTATGGCGCGACCTGACTCACAGCCCGCCAGCATCCACCTCCAAAATACATGCGGCCTCCGGCAGGGGAGCTACCGGAGGCCGCGTCGTACATCGTCGTTCGCGCCTAGGTTCGCGAACACGATGTGGGAGCTCTTAAAGAAGCTTAGAAGGGCAACAGCACGTCCATGACCTGCTGGCCGTAGCGCGGCTGTTGCACGTCCATGATCTGGCCGCGGCCGCCATAAGCGATGCGGGCCTGCGCGATTTTGGTGGAGTCGATGGTGTTGTCGCTCTGGATGTCTTCGGGGCGGACGATGCCGGCGACCACGAGCTCGCGGATCTCGTAGTTGACGCGGATTTCCTGCTTGCCCTCGACCACGAGGTTGCCGTTCGGCAGCACTTGCGTGACTACCGCGGCGACGTTGGTCTGCAACGCTTCCTGGCGGTTGACCGAGCCCTTGCCATCGCTGGAGGCCGTCGAGTCGGCGGCGAAGATGCGGCCGGGCAGCACCTTCTGCGCCTGCACGCCGAGGGTCTTCGCGCCGATGAAATCGTCGATGCCCGAGTTTTCCTGGTTGGTGCGGCTGCGCTGGGTCTCGTTGGAGAGGTTGGCCTTGTCGGTGATGTTCACGGTCACCGTCAGGAGGTCGCCGACCTGGCGGGCGCGCTGGTCCTTGAAGAAAGCGCGGCTGCCGTTGCGCCACAGCGAGTTCGGATTGTAGGAGGCGACTTCCGGCTTCGGCATCGGCATCTGCACCGGCTTGTAGCCGGGCTGCGTCGTCGGATTGTCGATCGCCGACAATTTCGGTTGCTCGCCGATCTGCGACAGGCGGTCGATCGAGGAGCAGCCGGTTGCGAGGGCGCAAGTCGCCAGCAGCAGGGCAGAGATCGCGATGCGACGAAGGTGGAAAGCCGAACTGAACGGAGACATGACTTACTCTGACTTGGCTGGAGCTTGCGAGACGCGAACTTGCGGAATCTGGGCTTGGGCGATCTGGGCGGGAGACGCCGGCGCCTGGATCAGGCTCTGCGCCAGGGCTGCGGCCGCCGGCACGTCGTCACGCTTGATCGACGAGGTCTGCTCGATCGCGGGCGTCATCGGTGCGGACTGGCTGGCGCCCTGGACGGTGACCTGGCCGCGGCCGGTGACGGTTCCCGTCAGCGTACGCTTGGATTGCAAATTGAGCACGCTGACGGTGTCCCCCTCGGCGCCGTTCTCGATCGCCTTGCCGCGCGTGGTGAGGTGGAGGCCGGGCACCTGGTAAATGATGGTGACGGTCTGATCGCGCACCACGAAATCAGGCTTTACGATGTCGGCGATGCGGATCGGCATGCCGGCCCGCATCGGCCGACGCAGCTGCATCCCGACAGTGCGGTCGCGCGAGGCGGGCTCGCCGGTGACCTCGGCCTTCGGCCGGCGCTCCAGCGCGACGTCGGAGGATTTCAGGAGCTCGGTGCGGTCGATGTCGCGCGTCAGCACGGCCACTTCCACCGTTTCGATCGCGGTGCCGGTGAAGCGCAGCTTAGTCGGCGTCGGATTGTTGTCGTTGTTGATCTCGAAGGCGACGTCGAAACGGCCGCTGCGGGCGTCATAGCGGGTTGCAACCGGCTGGAGCGCGCCGGTGTTGGAGGCATCCAACCGCACGTCGGCGATGCCGCGATCGAACGTGACGGTAATGTTGGCGGCTTCCCCAAGGCCGAAGCGGCGCTCGAGCGCGGAGGCGACCGCGGTTTCGAGGTCCTTGCTGGCGAGCGTGCGGGCGAGCCGGGTGACCTGGACCTCCTTGATGTCGCCGGTCATGACGCCGATCACCTGTTTTGCGCGGAGCACCGACAACACCTGCGCGACCGGCAGTGCGCCGGTGGTGCCGAGATCGGGCGAGCGGTAGACGGGGATCAGCGCGGCAGATCCTGCATTGTCGATGAGATCGCCGACCCGCACCACGTCCGCGGTCACGGTGATGCTCGCGCGCAGCGTCGGCGCTGCGATGAAATCGTCGGCCGCAGCTGCCGGCAGCGCCAGCGCGAGCAGAGCGAAGATCGTGGCGAGGGTGGTCCGTATCATGGTCATCACCTCAGCGGAACAGCGCCGTCGTCGATTGCATCATCTGGTCGGCGGCGCTGATCACCTTGGCGTTCATTTCGTAGGCGCGCTGGGCCGCGATCAGGTCGCTCATTTCCGAGACGACGTCGACATTGGCCTGCTCGAGGCTGCCTTGCGTGATATTGCCGTAACCTTCGGCCGTCGCGGTGCCGTCCTGCGGCGGGCCGGAGGAGGGTGTCTCGGTGAACTGATTGCTGCCGACGGGCTGGAGGCCGGCCTTATTGATAAAGCGAGTTAGGCCGATCTGGCCGAGGATGGTCGAGGTCGACGAGCCCGGCAGGGTCACCGAGACCTGGCCCTGGACGTTGACGGTCAGGCCCGAGGCGTTGTTCGGGATCGTGATCGTCGGCTGCACCGGGTTGCCCTGTGCGGTGACAATGCGGCCCTGATTGTCCATCTGGAAGGTGCCGTCGCGGGTGTACTGGTAGGTGCCGTCGGGCATCAGGATCTTGAAGAAGCCGTCGCCCGAGACCGCGAGGTCGAGATCGTTACCGGTCTGCGACAGCGTGCCTTGCGTCATGCTGCGCGGCGTGCCGACCGTCTTGACGCCGCCGCCGATGTCGACGCCCACCGGCAGGATGGTGCCCTGGTCGGATGACTGCGCGCCGACGCGGCGGACGTGCTCGTAGATCAGGTCCTGAAACGCCGCGGTCTGCTTCTTGAAGCCGGTGGTGCGGAGGTTGGCGATGTTGTTGGAGATCACCTGAACGTTGAGTTCCTGTGCCGCCATTCCGGTCGCTGCGGTGTGAAGCGCCTGCATGTCAGTTCTCCTTCAATCAGGCCGGAACGTCGGCGAGCTTTTCGATCGCCGATTTGTGGAGGTCGCTCTGCTGCTGGAGCAGGCTGGCGATGGCGGTGTAGCTGCGCATGACTTCGACCATGCGGCTCATCTCGCCGACCGCATTGACGTTCGACTTCTCGACGTAGCCCTGGCGCACGCTGGATTTGGTGTCGGCCTGCTGGACGGCGGAGCCGATGTCATAGAGGTTGGCGCCGAGCTTGGTCAGCTTGGCCGGATCGTCGAACGAGGCCATGCGGATCTTGCCGCGGATGGAGTCGGTCTTCGCCGTGCCCTCGAGCACGGTGACGGTGCCGTCGGGTGCAACGTTGATGTCGTGGTCGGTCGGCTGGAAGGTGATCGGGCCGGCGGTGCCCAGCACGAGGTTGCCGTCGGAGGTGACGAGCTGGCCGGTGCTGTTGAGCGAGAACTTGCCGTCGCGGGTGTAACGCTCGCCGCCATTGGCCTGCACCGCGAAATAGGCGTTGCCGTCGATCGCCATGTCGAGCGGGTTGTTGGTCGGCTCCATCGGCCCCTGGCCGACGTCGCGGAAGGTGCCGCGGTCCTGCACATAGGAGACCCGGCGGTCGGAGCCGAGGAAATTGTCCTCACGCGCGTTCGAGTTGAGGTACTCCTCGAACAGCGAATGGTCGGCCTTGAAGCCGTTGGTATTGGCATTGGCGACATTGTTGGCGATGACATCCATCTGCCGTTCCAACGTCATCTGCCGTGACAAGCCGATCAGAAGCGCGTTCTGCATCGGAATTCTCCCCTGAGTGAGATCTGCCACCTCGCTCTCCCAAGCGCCTTGGCGGACCCCGTGAACGAGACCGTCTGGTTCTCCCAAACCGTCGGGTCTCGGCCCTTTCTCAGCGAAAGCCGTGCCAACTCTAAAAGTCGTGTTATTTAAAGCACTTGGTGAAATTTGAGAGGTGCGGGAGGGCGGCAGAAAGGTTCTGTTAGCCATGTTTGCCCGGCAGATTTTTCCTAGCGGACGCCCAATCGAAAGGTTCCGTTAACCATTATTACCGTAGCGTTTGCCATGAAGAGGAGCGCATCGCGCTGGGGCATTTGTATCGCGTCACTGTCTGAGGCTTCGCTCTTTCGACCCCTTTGAGAGATCCGGGCGCGGCGATCATGGCAGAGAATGAAGCGGAAGGCGGCGCAGCCGCTGACGGCGCGGAAGCGGCTCCGCCGAAGAACAAGCTCAAGCTTATCATCATGGCCGTCGGCCTGCTCGCCGTCCTCGGCGGCGGTGCTGCGACCTGGTTCTTCTTCTTCCGTCATGGCGACGACGAGCACCATGCCGAGGCGGCGCCGCCGCCGAAGCCGCCGGCTTTCGTCGACGTTCCCGACATGATGGTCAACCTCGCCGGCGCGCCCGGCGAGCGCGTGCAATATCTGCGGTTGAAGATCGTCCTGGAGCTGAAGGAAGAAAAGCAGATCGAGGCGATCAAGCCGACGATGCCGCGCGTCACCGACATCTTCCAGACCTATGTGCGCGAGCTTCGCCCCTCCGACCTCAGCGGCTCCGCCGGCATCTTCCGCCTCAAGGAGGAACTGACCAAGCGCGTCAACGCGGCGGTCGCCCCGATCCAGGTCAGCGCGGTGCTGTTCAAGGAAGTCGTGGTGCAGTGAGGGGAATGAGCTAGCGCCATGGCCGGCACCGAGCAGATGGACCAGGATGCGATTGCCGCCCAATGGGAGGCCTCGCTCGATTCGGAGGATCCGGCGGAGGCCGCCAAGGCTGCCGCCGAGAACGAACTTTCCGAGACCATGGCCCTGCAATGGGCGGCGATGGTCGAGGACGGCAGCCGCGATCTCGGCAGCGGCAAGAACTCCGGCGAGCGGGTGCTGTCGCAGGAGGAGATCGACAATCTCCTCGGCTTCACCGTCGGCGATGTCACGCTCGACGATCATTCCGGCATTCGCGCGATCATCGATTCGGCGATGGTCTCCTACGAGCGTCTGCCGATGCTCGAAATCGTCTTCGACCGCCTGGTGCGGCTGTTGACGACGAGCTTGCGCAATTTCACCTCCGACAACGTCGAAGTCTCGCTCGATCGCATCACCTCGGTGCGCTTCGGCGACTACATGAACTCGATCCCGCTGCCGGCCGTGCTCTCGGTGTTCAAGGCCGAGGAGTGGGAAAACTTCGGCATGGCGACGGTCGATTCCAACCTGATCTACTCGATGATCGACGTGCTGCTCGGCGGCCGCCGCGGCACCAGCCAGCTCCGCATCGAGGGGCGGCCCTATACCACGATCGAGACCGAGCTGGTCAAGCGGCTTGTCGAGGTGGTGCTGGCCGATGCCGAGCAGGCGTTCCGGCCACTCTCCCCGGTGACCTTCACGATCGACCGGCTCGAGACCAATCCGCGTTTCGCCGCGATCAGCCGTCCCGCCAACGCCGCGATCCTAGTGCGCCTGCGCATCGACATGGAAGACCGCGGCGGCAACATCGAGCTGTTGCTGCCTTACGCGACCATCGAACCGATCCGGGGCGTCCTGCTCCAGATGTTCATGGGCGAAAAGTTCGGCCGCGACCCGGTGTGGGAGGGGCATTTCGCCACCGAGATCGTGCAGGCCGAGATCGCCGTCGACGCCGTGCTCTACGAGGCCGACATTCCGCTTAAGCAGCTGATGCGGCTCAAGGTCGGCGACACGCTGCCGCTTGAGATGCGCGCGGATGCCAACGTGTCGGTGCGCTGCGGCAGCGTCACCCTGACCGAAGGACGGATGGGCCGGGTCGGCGACCGGGTCGCGATCCGGGTGACGAAACCCCTGCGCAAGCCAAGTACGACACTTGCGATGTTCGAGAAGGTTGACGAGCAGAACAAGATGATAGAGGCCCCATGAACCACTCCCTGGGAATGGCGATCGAGTCGCTGGTGGCTATCCTGCTGATGCTGACGATCGTCTATTGCGTCATGCTCAACAAGCGGCTGACGCGGCTGAAGGCGGACGAGCATTCGCTGAAGGCGGTAATCGGCGAGCTGATCACCGCGACTGAAATCGCCGAGCGCGCGATCGGCGGACTGAAGCTCGCCGTGCGCGACGTCAACGAGAACCTCGGCAGCCAGCTCGCAGCAGCGACGCAAATGTCTGACCAGCTCCACAAGCAGCTCGGCGAGGCCGACAACGTGGTGCGGCGCCTGTCCAAGATCGCGATCGCCGCGCGTCCCGTCACCAATCAGGAAACGGTTGCCGTCCCCGCGGCCAAGCCTACGACGGCGAAGGCGGTCGCGGCGGCGGCTGAAGCTTTCTCCGAGCGCCGGCGATCCAACGGCCTTGCCGCATGAAGTCAGGGGTATGAAGTCCTTTCGTAACATCCGCGTCATCCCCGTCGTTCTGGTGGCCGTCGCAGGTCTCGCCACGCTGAAGGTCGCGGGCCTCGCGATCAATGGCGGCTATGTGTTCGACTACAAGCCGAACCAAGCCAAGAAATCCTGGGCGCAGGAGAATCTGAACTTCCCAACCGGTCGCGAGGATCCTGACATCACCGGATCGACTCATGGCGCGCCCAAGGAGGCGCCGAAGCCGGCTGCTCCCGAAAGCAAGCCCGAAGGCACCGTGATCAAGATGGACGAGGCCCAGCCGCAGGTCTCGGCCGCCGAGCGCGCGATCCTCGAGCGATTGCAGGCGCGCCGCCAGGAGATCGAGGCCCGCCAGCGCGAGATCGACATTCGCGAGAGCCTGCTGAAGTCGGCCGAGAAGCGCATCGAGAACAAGGTCGAGGAGATGAAGGCGGTGGAGACCCGCATCTCCGCAACCCAGGCCGAGCAGAAGGCGGCCGAAGCCCAGCGCATGAAGGGCCTCGTCACCATGTATGAGGGCATGAAGCCGAAGGATGCCGCGCGGGTGTTCGACCGGCTCGAGATGGGCGTGCTGATCGAGATCGCCTCGGCCATCGCGCCGCGCAAGATGTCGGACATCCTCGGACTGATGTCGCCCGAGGCGGCCGAGCGGCTCACCGTCGAGATGGCCCGGCGGGCCAATGGCGGCGGAGATCAGTCCGCCTCGGCCGGCGATCTGCCCAAGATCGACGGCAAGCCGACGCAAAAGCCGAATTGAGGGCGCGAGGCGAAGCGTGCCTTGGCAACCTGCGTTCGCGCGGTTGTCCGACTGCAGCCCAGCGAGACGCCCTTGCTTGGTTAGTTTGCAAGCGCCTGTTGCACCCTGCGAACAGGCGGGCGCAACTGCTTCTCAACGCGAGGAAGAGTATTGAGCTGCTGCTTGATCAGCGCGGCCTTCGTGACGCGAGTCACGAGCTGCAGCGTGCTATGACAACAGGAGCATTCATATACTTTCAGGGCATATCCTCTGGCGATCGGAACGATCGCTACGACCGCTCTTGCCCTGCTACACACAATGCAACCGGCTTCTCCGCTCATTGATTACCCCCAAAGCTAACCAATCGATTCGCATCGCCGAGATCACATCTGATTCAGAGTCGCGTGCGAAGCGCAACGCCCCCAAGGTTGTGAGTGCGCGCGCTCAGCAACTCATCAATGCAGAACATCAAGCTCCCGTCGCGGCTGCAGCTGCCGCACGCGGCATCTTCTGAGACTGCGGTGAGTTGACGCGCGCGGGTGTGAAGCAGCGGACAGTGGCACTCGAGGGATCGTCGTAGGCTTGGGCCATTCGCAATCAGCAGCGCGGGAGCAGGAGGCCATGAACTACTCGTCCGCAGCAGAACGCGTAATTGAGGCCGTCAACCGGGTCCTCATAGCGGCGATGACGTCCGCCTGGATATCGGCGCTAAGCCATCAGCATGCAGCGCCGCCCGAAGGAGACGACGGCAACGATGATGAATCTTCTCCCGATCAACAGAACTCCTCCGCGCCGGATGGCAGCGGAAAACAGCACTGAAGACGCAGTTGGGCGTCACACGATCAGATCGTGCAGCACGTGGCCGTGAGCTGTACCTGCCCGGTCAGTTGGATCAACATTTGGCGGGGACAGTTCAGGCATAGCCACCAGCTCGGATCCGTGGGCCCCTCCAGCGTGGTCGTGATGATCGGCCGGGTTAGAAAGATCATCGAGCTCTGCGTTGGGCAGTAACCGCCGGCCGTGTGAAGTGTCATCCTTGAATTCGAATGATTCGCCGAGCTGCTGGGGATCGGCAGGCGCTGACCCAGACGGTGCATGGTGCGGATCATGCTGCTCGTCGGCCGCTTTACTTGAGGGCGAATGATTGACGCCGCCAGCCGATTTCAGCAGGCTCGGGTTGGGCGTCGTGCCTACGCCGTCATGGCCGGTGTGGCCGTGAGCAAGAGCGGCATTGTCAGCGTTTTCCGACCTCGCGGCGCCATGATTCCCGGCAACGCTCCCCAGCGCAAGCCCGGCGTGCTGTTCAGCGGGGTTGTGGGCCATGTCCAGTGCTGCAAGAGCAACATCAGGCATGTGGGCACTTCCGGCGAGCTCGCCATTCTTGCCAATGATAGTCCCTGTGTCGGCCACATCGATCTGATCGAAGATAAAAGTGACCTCCGTCGGTGCGGCCATGTGGTGCAAGATCGTAGACAGTCCGCTGGCTGCGGGAGCTAATGCGTCATTGCGGGGCGGTTCGGTCAGGTGCGTTTGCACGTCGTCTGAACTGGAGAGGCTGGAATATTCGGTCGGTCCGATCTGGTCCCAGCTCCAATGCAGGCTGTAGGTCGCCTCACTTGAGGGGATTGTGGAACTCCCATGGGCGGATAGCGTGCCGTCGCCGCTTGCGGAATCGGACGAGACCTCGGAAGTGGCGATCATCACGGCGGTCGCGTCACTCTGCGCGGTTGCGGTGAGGTCGAGCGGTTCGCTGGCAGCCGCCATCACAGGTGCCGCAACCGGCGCCACGAGGAAGTCTGACGCGTCGATGGTTGCGATCCCCTGCAAATGGATTTCGAGCAGACCGGAATCGCCGATGTGCAGGGTCTGGTCCGTTGGATTGACGTACACGATGGTTTCATTCGCCGCGCTGTCATAGAGCCAGGCGATCGTATGTGCCGGCACGGCCGTGCTGGTTGAGCTCAAGGCCAAGATGACGAACCCAAGCGCGCCAAGAGCGGTCAAGTCGATCTTGTCGGACCCCGATGCGAAATCGGTGATGGTGTCGAACTGGCTTGCGTTGGAATCGGCTACGAACAAATAAGCGAAACGGTCCTTCCCATTGCTGCCGGTGAGTTGGTCCGCACCAAATCCACCAGTTATGGTGTCGCCGCCGTTATTGCCGTTGATTGTATCGTTGCCCGAGCCCCCGTAGATGGCGTCATCGCCGTCGTTACCTTTGATCGTGTCATTGCCGGAGCCGCTATAGAGAACGTCCGCTTTGCCGGTGCCATTGACGGTATCATCGCTGGCCCCCGCGTAGATGATCTGACCTGTGTCGCCGCCGCCCGCGATGGTTTCGGGCCCCGGCGTCCCATACACGTTGGGTGGATCGGAGATCACGACAGATCCGGTGGCCAGATAATCAAAGTCATTCGGGTCTGCGTCACTGGCCCCATGGATCGCGACGGTCACCGCCTGCGTGGTACCGTCCATGGCAGTTACGGTGAAAGTGTCGGTCAACGTGTCGCCGACCTCGAGCGCCTGAACCACGCTGTTGTTGTTGTCGAGGGTGTAAGTCCATACGCCGGCCGCCGTCATGGTGAACGTGCCATATCCATCGTCGCTCGGAGCAGGCGAGGAGACTGCGGTGAACGTGTTCGGCGCGTTGTCCACGTCTGTATCGGTGAGCGTGCCGGTCGCGATCGGAATGCCGGGTGAGAAAGTTCCTGCCTCGGTCACTGAGCCGGTCGTGGTGCCGGAAATGATAGCCGCGTCGTTGCTGCCCTGAATAGTGATCGTCACCACCTGCGGCGTGCCGTCGAGGGTTGTGACAGAGAAACTGTCGGTGAGCGCGCCGCCGACATTGAGGGCCTGCACCGCGCCGTTGGCGTTGTCGAGCGTATAGGTCCACACGCCGGCGGCGGTTATCGTAAAGGTGCCATACCCATTCGTGCTTGCCTTGGGCGAACTCACAGCTGTGAAGGTATTGGACGTATTGTCGACGTCGATGGCAACGAGCGTGCCTGTTGCACTCGGCGTGCCGGGTGTGGCGTTGGCAACGCCTCCGGCCTCGGTCACCGAACCGGCCGTCGTGCCGGAAATGACGGCAGCATCGTTGCTGCCGTGGATGGTGATCGTCACCACTTGGGCGGATCCGTCCAGCGTGGTCACTGTGAACGTGTCGGTCAGTGTCTGGCCGGCATTGAGCGCCTGCACCGCGTCGTTGGTGTTGTCGAGCGTGTAGGTCCACACGCCCGCTGCCGTCATGGTGAAGTTGCCGTAGCCGGCTGCGCTCGCTGTTGGCGAGCCGACTGCCGTGAAAGCATTTGCGGTCGTGTCGACATCGGTGTCGGTGAGCGTGCCGGTCGCGGTGGGCGTGCCGGGATTTGCATTGGCGATGCCGCCAGCCTCGATCACTGCGCCGGTCGTCGTGCCGGAAATGACCGCCGCGTCACTGGCTCCGTGGATGGTGATCGTCACTACCTGGGCGGTGCCTCCGATCGTAGTCACCGTAAAGCTGTCGATCAGCGTCTCGCCGGCATTGAGCGCTTGCACAGCGACGTTGGCGTTGTCCAAGGTGTAGACCCACACGCCGGCCGCCGTCATCGTGAAAGTGCCATAGCCGCCGGCGCTCGTCGTTGGCGAGCTCACGGCCGTGAACGTGTTGGGCGGATCGTCGACGTCGGTATCGGAAAGGGTGCCGGTCGCAATCGGCGTGCCGGGCGTTCCATTCGCGATTCCGCCAGCCTCGATGATCGAACCGGTCGTGGTGCCGGAGATGACTGCAGCGTCGTTGACACCGTTAATGGTGACCGTGAACGTCTGATTGACCGAGGTGAATCCATCAGAGACCGTGATAACGAAACCGTCAGTCGTGGGCGCCTTCAGCGCGTTGATCGCAGCGTCGTTAGGCACGAACGTATAGGCGCCGCTTGTGCTGTTGACGTAGAGTATCCCGTAGGGGCTTGTCTTCGACAGATCGTACGTCACCCCATCCAGGACCGTCTGAGCGGCGTTCGCCCCGATGACGCCGAAAGTCAGCTGGCCGCCGCCGTTGGTGCTACTGGCACTGAAAGTTCCTGTTGTCGCAGTGAATGTGTCAAACACCACCGTGTCGCGTTCAGCTGGCCCAGCCCCGGTGCTGAGCGTCGGCGGTAGACGTCCCACAGGCTCCAGAGTGGCGAAGGGCAACACAGTCGGCAAAGTCTGCAGCTCCGGCGTATCAGGCGGAACGAAGTTGATCGGCTGCAGCGGCTGGGATTTGACGAAGGGAGGGGTGCTCGAGCCATGCGGCCCTTGCCCTTGTGTGAGATTGGCGAGCACATCCTGTTGCGCGGCGCGCAACTCGTCCATGCGAGCGGCCGTGTTCGCGACCTGATTGACGCTGATGGTGGATCCCACCTTCTTGAGGACGATCGTCTCGCCCGGATCCTCGACGATGATGTGGCGCGGGATCGGTTCCTTGGTCACGAGCTCAAATGCACCGTGCGCGAGGTCCTTGTAAGTGATGGAATCGTCATCCAAGAATGTGACATCAGGATCCGCGGCCTCGGCATTGTGCGCGGTCGAGAAGGTCAATGCTGCAAGCGTCAGCATCCCGAAGCCGCCCGCGTGGCTCCGGGCGCGAATGGCTGCGATGGGCGTATCCAGCTGGAATGACCCGGTTTCTACGAGCCGGCCTGGTACGAAACTGAAGCTCCCTCGGGTCACCTCGAACAAGGCTGCAGGTGACATGCCTTCGACGTCGAAGGCGAACTCGCTCAGCACGACGCGAGTGCCGCAGGCGATGTTGAAGAAAGTACCGTCGAGGAAGCCAATTGTGATCTGTCCGTCGGCATCGGTCTCCAGCGCGTCGCCCCGGTAGACAAGCGCACCAGCTGCCGCCTGTGTGGCGATGCCGGTCGCTCGCGTAAGCGTACCGCAACCGATCACTTTATGAATATGGCCGATGATTTCGACGGGCAGGGCCACGGCGGGCCCGTTACCAACCTCGATGCCGGATGCAACTAACATGGCTCGACCTCGCCTGGGTGATCGATTCAGGCTCGGCGTGCTGCCATGATCTTGTCAGGGCGACCCTCGCCAAGGGACAGATATCCTAGGCGCTGGCAGCCGAGGCTTGCCCGCCGAAAGAATCAAATCCGCTCTAGAGAGAGACGCATTCTCGGGGACGGCGATGCCGTACTGTCATTCCCGACATGCCCCTCCCGCCAAAGTGATTGCATTGACAAACGATTTAAATTGGTGGCGCTTTCGCAATATTGGATATAAATTAAGTCAATTAAACGAATTAAACAACAATTATATTTGTTGTGCTGAGTTCGCGGCTTCAATGCGCCGCCGATGCCGACAAGATCTTCTCAGAAAGGGGGGATCATGTGCAAACCTACGATGGTCGCTTTGGCAACCGGCCTTGTTTTGGCGCTTGCCAATTTCTTGCCGAGTGCGGCTCGAGGGCAAATCGATTCCGCCAAGCCCGCCCTTGCTACCTCGTCATCGAAACCGATTGGAAAGGTGGTGGTGGCCACAGGCTCGGTCACCATCGAGCATGCGAGCGCAGTGGTCGTTCAGGCGAATGTCTCGAGTGAGCCCGGCCGGGCCAACACCGGTGATCCTGTATATCTCGGTGATGTGGTGTTGACCGGGGCCGATGGCCGAGTGGGAATCAACTTCACCGACGGCAGCTCGTTCAATCTATCGAGCAACGCCCGTATGGTGTTGGATCATTATGTGTATGAGCCGGCCGGCAATTCCAATGCAACCCTGTTCAATCTCGCCAGGGGCACGTTCACGTTCGTTGCTGGCAGTGTCGCAAAGACCGGCGACATGAAGGTCGAGACTCCCGTCGCCACGCTGGGAATCCGAGGCACGACGCCGCATATCGAGATTTCGGATGATGGGTCGGTCAAGTTTTCGACCCTGATCGAAGAGGGCAAAAGTAAGCTCCTGAAGAAGCCGGCGACATCCGCGGCGCCGGAGCCTGATCGAAGCAGCAATCGCAGGCTCAACATCTGTCGGGGATGCTGAGAACTTTGCTTGGCCCGAGGCCGCGTAATGCGCGCGCAGCGCCGGCCGGGCAGAGAGATCAGGATTAGCGCTTCGCTCGCTGTCGGAGTCGGACGCCTGGTGTGGAAATGACCGCAAGAGCCAGTTTCATCAAGGCCGTGATGCTCATTGTTATTCTTGTGCTGTCCGGTTCGTCGGGCTGGGCGCAGAAGAAGAAGGGCAGCTCCCTGAAGAATGTTGAACTGTGTAACGGCTCAGACCGCGTGTCGCCCGAAGCTCGGATCGATGCTTGCACGGCCTTTATCGATGCGGGCGATGGGACCGCGAACGGCTTCGCTGTCGCCCACAACAACAGGGGCAATGCCTACAGCGCCAAAAACAACTATGAACGCGCGATCAAGGATTTCGTTGAAGCGACCAGGCTTAACCCGAATTATGCGAAAGCCTTCAACAACCTCGGCGTGGCCTATCTAAGAACGGGCGCGTACGACCTGGCCCTTGGCGCTTTTGAGGAGGCGCTCAAGCTCAACTCGAACTATGCCGCTGCTTTTGCCAACCGTGCGGCGGCCTACCTGAAGAGGAATGCGTACGACCGTGCAGCGCAGGACTATGACGAGGCAATTCGCCTCGATCCGAATCTCGAGGCGATGTGGAGCGGACGCTGTTGGGCCCGGGCCGTCCTCGGGGCTTTGCAGGCTGCGCTGGAAGACTGCAACAGAGCGCTTCGATTCGAAGCAAACAACGCCGCAACATACGATTCGCGAGCTCTGATAAAGCTGAAAATGGGGCAACTCTCCGCGGCGATCGATGATTACAACTCGGCGCTGCGGTTCATGCCCAAGCTTGCGAGCGCGCTCTACGGCCGCGGGGTTGCCAGACTCAAGCTCGGCGACAGAGCTGGCGGCGATAGCGATATTTCGGCGGCAAGAAGAATCGACGCTGGAGTCCGCGAGGACTTTGCCCGCTATGGAGTGCCCTCGAACGATTGACTGGTGGCGGCAGCGCAGTTGTGCAGGTGTGAACAATTCCTTAACCGCCTGCGTCTCAAATCCAAAGCTGGCGGACCGCCCACGCTCGATTTGACGAGGCGTGCTCTCTCCAAAGCAAATCAAGATATAGCATTAACAAGTCCTTAATTGGCGAGACCTACAGTCGACGGCACCGGCCGGCGCGATTGCCGGCATGGATTGTCAGACCGGAAGAAATGCCGCCAATGGCGCGAAAGGCTGCCGCTGGATTTGTATCGCGAGCCCGCGCCCTGGCGCTGGGGCTGTCGCGTCATATCCGCAACGCGGTGCTCGCGGCCTGCCTGCTGATCGGTTTCGCTGCGCCCGCCCGGGCGGCCGATCCTGTCAGGGGCGAAGCGAGCTTTTCGGCCGGTGGCGGTTTTGCCCGTCTCGTGATCAAGCTCGGCGAGGACGTTCCCTCCGAGGTGACGACGGCCGGCTCCATTCTCGTGATCCGTTTCGACCGGTCCGTCGACGTTCCCGTCGACCGCGTTCCGGAAGGCGCGCCCGACTACGTCAACTCCGCCCGGCGCGATCCCGATGGCGGCGCCATCCGCCTGTCGCTGGCGCGCCGGGTCACCGTCAACACCATGAATGCCGGCGAGCGCACCTTCATCGACCTGTTGCCGGAGGGTTGGAAGGGGCCGCCGCCGAGCCTGCCGATGGAGGTGGTCAAGGAGCTGGCCGAGCGCGCGCGCGTCGCCGAACGTGCGCTGCGCGCCCAGCGCGCCGCGGCCGAGGCCAAGAAGCGTCCGCAGATCCGCGTCCGCGCCTCGGTGCAGCCGACCTTCGTCCGCTTCGTGTTCGAGATGCCCGACGGCGTCGGCGTGTCCTCCGTGCTCAACGAGCAGAAGCTCACGCTCGCGTTCAACGCCAACCTCAATTTCGATCTGGCGGATGCGGTCGTTGCTGCGCCGCCGAACGTCGCCTCGATCAAGCAGAAGGCCGACATCGACCAGACCAGTGTCGAGATCGCTCTGATCGGCGATTCCGACGTGCACTCGTTCCGCGACGAGAAGAACTATATCGTCGACATCGCCTTCCAGCCGGACAGGGGCAGAGCGGCGGCGACCCCCGAGGCGGCGATCGCGCAGGTCAAGCCCGCACCTCACGGACCTGCGCCTGCGTCTGAAAAGCCGGCGGCCGAGAAGCCGAAGGACGCTCATCGCGAGATCGCGCCGCCGACGTCCGAGACGATCGCGCCTGAAGCCAGAATAGAGGCAAAGCCCGACGTCAAGCCCGAGGTGAAGCCGGAAGCGCTCGCCGCGATGCCGACGGTCGAAGGGCCGAAACCGGTGCACGCGACTGAGGCTGCGCACGCTCCTGCAGCGCCCATGGAAGCCTCGAAGCCGGCGCCGCACGTTGCCGAAGCCGCCCCTGCCGAAGCACCGAAAGAGGTTGTAAAGGAAGCTGCGAAAGAGCCGGCCAAGGAATCCGTCAAGGAAGCTCCGAAAGCTGCTGCTGCGCAGGCGCCGGCGGCAGTGCAGCCCGGTATTGCCGGCGTCGATCTGCGCCGTGACAGCGACGGCCTGCGCGTCACGTTCCCGCTTCAGGTCGCAACGCCTGCGGCGGCGTTCCGCCGCGGCGATACGGTCTGGCTGGTGTTCGATACACTGAGGCCGATCGATGTCGAGGCGATCCGCAGCAAGGGCGGGGCGATGATTGGCGAGGTCGGTTGCGTGCCGCTCGACAAGGGGCAGGCGGTTCGCATCCGCCTCACCCGTCCGCTGGTCTACTCGCTGACGAGCGAGGAGGTCGGCAAGGAGACCAACTGGCTATTGACGCTCGCCGACAAGATCCAGGCGACGCCGCTGCCGCTGATGATGTCGCGCAACATCACCGATCCTGCGCTTGCCAACATCGCGATCCCCTTCGCCAATCCGGGCCTGCTCCACAAGCTCACCGACCCTGATGCCGGCGATACGCTCTATGTCGTCACCGCGCAGCGGCCGGTGCGCGGTTTCATCAAGCGGCAGGACCTCGTCGATCTCTCGCTGCTGGAATCCGCGCACGGCATCGCGATCCGGCCGAACTCCGACGAGGTCGGCGTCGAGGTCGGCGCCGACAAGGTCATTCTGGGCAAAAAGGGCGGGCTGACGCTGTCGCCGGTGGACATCTCGGCCGAGCGCGCCCCGACCGCGGTGCGCCCGATCTTCAGTCCTGAAGGCTGGCGCAAGGGCCAGTCGGAGAATTTCTGGACCCGCCAGAGCGAGCTGACGACGGCGATCTCGGCGGTCGAGCCCGCGCTGCGCTCGCTGCCGCGGCTCGACCTCGCGCAGTTCTACATGTCGCGGGCCATGTATCACGAAGCCAAGGCCGTGACGGACCTGATGCTGAGCGATCCCCTCAACAAGGAGGAGAGCGGCGCGCTGATCATGCATGCAATCGCGAACATCCTGATCGGCCGGCCGGCGCAGGGCCTGAAGGACCTCGCCAGTCCCGTGATCGGCAACAGCCACGATTCCCAGCTCTGGAAGGCGCTCGCCTATGCGCGCCAGGGCAAATGGGCGGACGCGCGCGAGAAATTCAAGAACGTCGAGTTCGCCATCGCCTCGCTGCCGCTCGACATCCAGCGCATCGTGACGATGGACGCGATGCGCGCCGCGCTCGAGGTGAAGGACTATGCCGGCGCCTCCAAGCGCCGCAGCGAGCTCGAGGTGGTCGGCGTCTCGCCCGAAGCTGCGCCCGGCTTTGCCGTGCTGCGGGGCCGGCTCGCCGAGGCACTCGGCCACGACAAGGATGCGCTCGACGACTACAAATACGCGGTTGCCTCGAGCGACCGACCGGCAGCGGCCGAGGCCAAGCAGCTCGAGGTCGCGCTGCGCCAGAAGCGTGACGAGATCGGCAAGGAAGAAGCGCTGCGCGAGCTCGAGACGCTATCGATGACCTGGCGCGGCGATGCGATCGAGGTCAAGACGCTGCAGATGCTGTCGCAGCTCTATGCCGAGAACGGGCGCTACCGGGACGCGCTCACGGCGGCGCGCACCGCGACGAAGCTCCAGCCGAACGCGGAAGCCTCGCGCCAGGCGCAGGATCTCGCCTCCGACCTGTTCACGCAGATCTTCTTAGGACCAAAGGGCGACGATCTGCCGCCGGTCGAGGCGCTCGGGATGTTCTACGAGTTCCGCGAGCTCACACCGATCGGCCGCCGCGGCGACGAGCTGATCCGCCGTCTCGCCGATCGTCTCGCCTCGGTCGATCTGCTCGACCAGGCCGCCGAGCTTCTGCAATACCAGGTCGATCACCGCCTCGAAGGCGCCGCCCGCGCCCAGGTCGCCGCGCGCCTTGCCATGATCTATCTCGCCAACCGCAAGCCCGACATGGCGATCACCGCGCTGCGCGCGAGCCGCATCAGCGATCTCGCCGGTGAGCTCAGGCAGCAGCGCCTCCTCCTGGAAGGGCGGGCGCAGAGCGACGTCGGCCGTCACGATCTCGCGCTCGACATCGTCTCCAATGTCTCCGGGCGCGAAGTGCTGCGCCTGCGCTCCGATATCTTCTGGGCCGCGCGGCGCTGGCGCGAATCCGCCGAGCAGATCGAGCTCTATTACGGCGAGCGCTTCCGTGACTTCAAGCCGCTCAATGCGGTCGAGAAGAGCGACATCATCCGTGCCGCAGTCGGCTACGCGCTCGCCGACGATTCGATCGGCCTGTCGCGCTTCCGCGAGAAATACGCCCCGCTGATGAGCGAGAGCGCCGACCGTCTCGCCTTCGATATCGCCAGCAAGCCCGCCGCGGCCTCGAGCGCCGAGTTCGCCGAGATCGCCAAGCTTGCCGCCAGCGTTGATACGCTCGACGGCTTCCTGCGGGAGATGAAGCAGCGCTTCCCCGACGCCACCGCCCGCGCACCTAGCGCGCCGCAGGCCAAGGACGAGACGGACCACACCGGCTCGCTGCCCACGATCCCGGTCGTGCGGCAGATCAAGATGGCGCGGTAGGGGACTGATGCCGCGCGAAGCGCGGCCTGTGAGAGCGCCGCATTCTCCGTCATTGCGAGCCACGGGCCCGCGCGAAGCGCGGTCCGATGACAGGCTCAGCGAAGCAAATCCAGAGTCCTCCGCGGTGATAGACTGGATTGCTTCGCTACGCTCGCAATGATGGGGTGGACGGCCCCCGAACGGCATCGATGTGCCAGACTGGTGATGTTGAGTCGAACCAGACAAAGGGAGCCGTCCATGTCGAAGATTAGCACAATTGGTTTGGATCTGGCGAAGAACGTTTTTCAGGTTCATGGGGTTGATGCGTCGGGAGCTGTGGTGGTGAGGCGCCAGCTTGAGCGAGCCGCGGTCGAGAGGTTTTTCGCGCAGTTGCCGCCTTGCCTGGTGGGCATGGAGGCTTGCGGCAGCGCTCATCATTGGGCGCGCGTCATCAGCCGCTATGGCCATGAGGTGCGGCTGATGCCGCCGGCGTATGTGAAGCCCTATGGTGCGCCCCGACGGCGCGTATTACCAGTGGAGGAAGGATCCACCCAGAGAATTGTCGATTGATCTGGTAGCTGACGAGCGGTTTGGACGAGCAATCGGACGGACCGAAGCCTCGTGACAAAGGTCGCCTTGGGCGGCCGAGCAATCCAGCGGGCCGTAACGTGAGTGAAGTCTGAGCACGCCTCGAAAGTTACGATGTGAATGCCGACCCGATCGTATGGCGGGGAAGGCCGTGTGGACAGGGAAGCAATCGACACATGCACCTGTCTGGTTCACCGGGGTAATGGGCATGGCACGCTGGAAAGGTAGTGCGGGTAATCGGGGGAGACCCGTCTTGGTCGAAGGTCGCGCCTTCAGCATTGAGTAGTCGATGGACCGGATGGGAGTCGGACAGGGTCATAGGTACCGATGAAACCGGGTAATTCCGGTGGAGGAAAGGACCCTGACTTCAGGTGCGCTTTTGAAGATGGCGAGGGGAAGGGTCGATTGGCGATGAGCCTTGAAACGCCCGATAAGATCAGGAGCCTTCAGAGAAAGCTTTATTGCAAGGCGAAGGCGGAGCCTGCCTTCCGCTTCTACGTGCTGTACGACAAGATCTGCCGCGAGGACATTCTGAACCATGCCTACAAGCTGGCCCGCGCCAACGCGGGTGCGCCAGGAGTGGACGGAACAACTTTCGAGCAAATCGACGCGTCGGGACTCGAAGCATGGTTGGCCGGCCTGCGCGATGAACTCGTCACGAAGACTTACCGGCCCGATCCGGTGCGGCGGGTGATGATCCCGAAGCCCGGCGGCGGCGAACGTCCACTCGGTATCCCAACAATCCGGGACCGGGTCGTCCAAGCTGCCGCAAAGATCGTGTTGGAGCCGATCTTCGAGGCGGATTTTGAGAACGGTGCTTATGGATATCGCCCGCGTCGCAGCGCGGTCGATGCAGTCAAGGAAGTGCACCGGCTTGTGTGCCGGGGCTACACGGACGTTGTTGACGCCGATTTGTCGAAATATTTCGACACGATTCCGCACTCGGACCTCCTCAAATCGGTGGCCCGACGCATCGTCGACCGGAATGTGCTGCGGATGATTAAGTTATGGCTGCGAGTACCGGTCGAGGAGCGGGATAGCGATGGGAAACGGCGCATGAGCGGCGGTAAGAGCAACAAGCGTGGCACGCCACAGGGCGGTGTCATCAGTCCGCTGCTCTCCGTCATCTACATGAACCGGTTCCTGAAACATTGGCGTCTCAGCGGTCGGCGTGAAGCATTCCATGCCCAGGTTATCTCCTATGCCGACGACTTCGTCATTCTCAGCCGCGGCCACGCGGAGGAGGCATTGACGTGGACGAAAGCGGTGATGACCAAGCTTGGGTTGACGCTCAACGAGACTAAAACCTCGGTGAAGAATGCCCGATTGGAAAGCTTTGACTTTCTTGGGTACACGCTCGGACCCCGCCGCTTCCGCAATGGGGGACGGTGGTATCTTGGCGCGGCTCCGTCCAAGAAAAGCGTGCTGCGGATCAAGAGGAAGGTCAGCGAGCTGCTGACGCCGGGCAACAAGGGCGCTTGGCCCGAAGTACAGGCGCGACTGAACCGCCTTCTGCGCGGCTGGTCCGCTTACTTCAGCTATGGCTCTCTTGCTACGGCTCATCAGGCCGTTGATCGACACGTCTTCGACCGCGTGCTCGCCTTTCTGCGCAGACGACATAAGACGCCAGGACGTGGCGTCAGACGGTTCTCTGATCAGATCTATGGGAACCCTGGCGTACTCGTGCTGAACCGCGTGCGCAAAGTGTCGCCGACGTGCGGCTTGTGACGAAACCTGTCGGAAAGCCGGATGCGGGAAAACTGCACGTCCGGTTTGATGAGCGGGGAGAGGAAACGGAACGCGCAACAAGCGCATCACCGCGCCTCTCCTCGACTCTACTCAAGCGCAACAAGAACGACGGTCGTGACGCCGAGGGGATTTGCGAAGCTGTGACCCGACCGACGATGCGGTTTGTTCCGGTGAAGAGCGTCGCACAACAGGCGATGCTGGCGGTTCATGGCGCGCGTGCCTTGCTGGTCCGGCAGCGGACGATGGTGGCAAACGCCTTGCGAGCCGCGCTGAGTGAACTCGGGATCGTTGCTGCGCAAGGATATCAGGGGCTGTGTGAGCTGATGGCCCGGCTCGAAGAACCGAGCGAGGAGGTTCCGGAGATGATGCGCGGCGCCCTGTTGATGCTGGCCAAGCACTGGCAGGCGCTCAATGCCGATGAACGGGGGCTCGAACGGCAGATCGCCAAGGCTGCCCGCTGCGATCGCGACGCCAAGCGGCTCATGGATGTTCCAAGCGTCGGCCCGATCATCGCCAGCACGGTCCTGGCCAAAGTGCCCGACGCAACAGTGTTCCGCTCTGGGCGTGACTTTGCGGCCTGGATCGGGATCACCGGCAAGGATCATGGCACCGGTGGCAAGCATCGCCCGGGGCGCATCTCCAAACGGGGCGACCGCGTGCTGCGCGCGCTGCTGATCAGCGGAGCCAGTGCCCATTTGCGACAGCAGAAGGCGCGCGGCGTCACCGATCCGTGGTTGCGTGATCTGCTGGCGCGGCGGCCTTACAAGGTCGCCATGGTGGCCTTCGCCGCAAAAACCGCCCGGATCATCTGGGCCATGCTGGTCAAAGGAGAAGCTTACCGAGACCGCGCGAGCGCGCCGGCTGCGGCCTAGTTGAGGGGCAACAGCCGCCGCGCTCGCGCTCCACGCCTATCGGAAGGGCACTTAAGGTGTGATGGCAAATGGTCAGGAAACCGAGATCGAAACACTCCGCGCCGTCATCGCGCGTTACAGCGCGCCGCAATGATTGGAATTCGATCTGCGATCTCCATCAGGGCCCGCGGTCAATGGCCGCATCTCGAGGCCATATACATGACCGCTCCCCGATCCGTTTGCCGAAGCAGCAAAAAGCCCTTGCCGAGAGGGGGCCGTCCATACATGACGGGGAGAGGCCAGCGCTGGAGTGGAGAGGATCCGTCGCGCGAAGCTGCCGCCGAACGCCCCATCATCCCCCGTAGCTCTGCACCAGGCTTCCCGCCACCAGCGACCAGCCGTCGACCAGCACGAAGAAGATCAGCTTGAACGGCAGCGAGATCGTTGCTGGTGGCAGCATCATCATGCCCATCGACATCAGCACTGAGGCAACGACGAGGTCGATGATCAGGAAGGGTAGAAACAAAAGGAAGCCGATCTCGAAGGCGCGCTTCAGCTCGGAGATCATGAAGGCGGGGACCAGGATGCGCAGTGCGAGATCGTCAGGCGTGGCCGGCAGGGCCTCGCCGGAGAGATCCAGGAACAGCTTGAGGTCCTTCTCGCGCACGTTCTTCTGCATGAAGCCGCGCAAGGGCACCGAGGCGCGCTGGAGTGCGTCCTCGACGCCGATCTGGTTGGCGACGAGCGGCCGGATGCCCTCGTCGTAGGATTTCTGCAGGACCGGCCCCATCACGAAGAAGGTGAGGAACATCGCCAGCGCAATGATCACCGAGTTCGGCGGGGCGGTCGCCGTGCCCATAGCGGTGCGCAGCAGCGACAGCACGACCACAATGCGCGTGAACGACGTCATCATGATCAGGATCGACGGCGCGATCGACAGCACCGTGAGCAGGGCGATGAGCTGGATCGCCCGCTCGGTGACGCCGCCGCCACCCGGACCTCCGCCGAGATTGATGCTGACGTCCTGCGCATGCGAAAGGCTCGCGAGGGAGACCGCGCCGATCAGGACAGAAAGAAAAAGAACTCTACGCGGGAGGGCCGGCAACCTCACGAAGACGGCTTCGGACGGCCGAGCAGGGACGCCATCTCGTCTTCGAGATTTTCAAAGCTGGTCTTTTCCGTGGCGGGCTTTGCCGGCGGGGCCGGTGGCGCCGGCGGCTCGCTGCGTGCCGCGCGCGGGGGAGCGGCCGGTGGCTCCGGCGCAACCGGAGGCGCGACCGTTTCGCCAGCCGGGCGTCGCAGCGCAGCTTCGAGCCGCTGGGCCATTTCGGCGAGATTCTGCTCGGCGCTCGAGGGCGTAGCGGCCGGGGCAGGGGCCGGCGGAGCCGCCTGCGGAATCGGTGGCGGCGGCGCCGCACGCTCGGCGCGCACCGGCGGCACCTTTCCCGGGTCGTTGTGGCGCGGCGGACGCGGCATCAACGGCGGCTCGCTGCGGGCGATGCGCGGCGGCAGCGGCTCGGGCCGTGGTTCGCGCTCGGGCCGTGGCGCGATCGGCTCGGGCGGAAAGCCGGCCAGGGGATCGCTGCGGCGTTCGGCCGGCGCGGGAGCGGGCCGGCGCACCTCGTCGACGAAGGACGGCCGCGCGGGCCGTGGCGGCGGCTCGGGCATTTGCGGCTCGGGGTGATCGAGCAGTTCGGGTCGCGGCGCTTCGTCGGCCCAGGCGCCGGAATCGGGCATGGGGGCGAGGCGCGGCGCTTCGGCAGCGCTGGAGCGCTGCGGAAACTGGTCGCGGCCGGACCCGGCGCGAACGATATTGGGCTCGACAACGATGTCCGTCGGGCCGCCGATCATCAGGAGATGCTCGACATTGTCGCGCCGGACCAGCACTAGGCGCCGCCGTCCGTCGACGGCGGCGGCATCGATCACGGCGAGCCGGGGCATCCTGCCGCGCTGGGTGTTGGCGCCCAGCCGGCTGCTGGCGAATCGGCGAACCAGCCATGCAGCGACGCCGATCAACGCCAGAACGACGATGAACGCGACGATGAAGGTGATAGGGCTGCCTTGCATACTTGTCCCCGACAAATGGCGCTTTTCTCGTGCCCGTGGTCAGACGCGCCAACCACCGGCATACGATGCCCCAAACTGCGATCTCTTAACGTTCCACGGCAAGTTTTGCCGTCCCCAACTCTTAATAACCCATGAATCGCTCGATCCAAAACGACTTCTTGGCCCGTGTACGCGCCGCCAAATGGTTGGGTTAATGCCACTTTTGGAAAGGCCGAATCGGAACTGCCCGCCTGTCGTGTCCATCGGGGAACCGGTGCCTGTGATATCTTTAACCAGCTGTTAACCATACAGGCGGCAAATTCTGCCTAGCTTCGGATCTCAAGGTCCGCAAGGGGCGGAAGGAGCCGCAACGATGTCCATTAACGACCTCCCGGTGCTGTCAGCGCTTCGGACCAAGATGCAGTGGCACCAGGAGCGCCAGCGCGTCCTGTCCGAGAACGTCTCCAACTCCGATACCCCCAAATTCCGGCCGCGCGACCTGGTCGAGCCTAAGTTCGACAGGACCGGCGCCGTCACGGGCTCGATGGGGCCGCTGGCCCTGGCCCGCACCAGCGCCTCTCACATGACGCCGCTAGGGGCGGCCTCCGCATTCGACCAGAACAAGAATGCGGGTTTTGAGACTCGCCCTGCCGGCAACGCCGTCAATCTTGAAGAGGAGATGATGAAGGCCGCCAGCAACCAGATGGACTACGCGGCGGCGACCTCGCTCTATTCCAAGAGCCTGCGTCTGCTCAAGACCGCGATCGGCAAGGGCTAGAGCATGATCCCGGAACGGAAGAGCTAGAGACGCATCATGGCGAATGACAGCAGCGACTTTGCCCGCTCGATGGCGATCGCGACCTCCGGCCTGCGGGCGCAGGCCGGCCGCATGCGGGTGATCTCGGAGAACATCGCGAACGCGGATTCGACCTCGCAGACCGCTGGCGGCGAGCCCTACCGGCGCAAGGTGCCGACCTTTTCGTCCGCGCTCGACCGCACGCTCGACGCGCAGGTTGTCACCCTCGGCAGGATCAAGCCGGACCAGTCCAGCTTCCGCGTCAAATACGAGCCGAATAATCCGGCCGCCGATGCGAGCGGTAATGTCAAATATCCCAACGTGAACTCGGTGGTCGAGATGACGGACATGCGTGACGCGCAGCGGTCCTACGAGGCCAATCTCAACATCATCAGTGCGACGCGCCGGATGATCCAGCGCACGCTCGACATCCTCAAGAGCTGAACAGGACATCTGAGTCATGGCATCACCGACAATCGCCGCCAATGCTTACGCCAATCTCGCCCGCGTGCTGGAGAACAGCGGCGCCGGCAAGGGCAGCGAGCCCAGCGGGCAATCCTTCGCTTCACTGCTGAAAGACGCGGTCGGCAGCGTCATGGAGTCCGGCCGCAAGTCCGACGCGCAGACGGTGGCGATGGCCGCTGGCAAGGCCAACGTGATGGACGTAGTGACGGCGGTTGCCGACACCGACGTCGCGGTGTCCACGCTGGTTTCGGTCCGCGATCGCGTGATCGCGGCCTATGAGGACATCATGAAGATGCCGATCTGATTTCGGCCTCCGTCGTCATTGCGAGCGCAGCGAAGCAAATCCAGAATCTTTCCGCAGACGGCAGTCTGGATTTGCTTCGCTACGCTCGCAATGACGGGGAGAGAACATTCCGTCCCGTCAGAATGATGAGGATGAGACTTGAACAAAGGAACTGTGTCATGACCGGACCCGAAACCCTCGACGTCGCGCGCGATGCGATCTGGACCATCGTGATCGTGTCGTCACCGCTGATGGTGGTCGGCCTCGTGGTTGGCGTCATCGTGTCGCTGTTCCAGGCGCTGACGCAGATCCAGGAACAGACGCTGATCTACGTGCCGAAGATCCTGGCCATCTTCGCCACGATGCTATTGGCGCTACCGTTCATGGCCGACTCGCTCCATGCCCACATGCTGCGGATCTCGTCGCGAATCATCGGCGGCTGAGGCACAATGCGTCGGTCATGCGCATCGACATCTCGCTGCTGCCGGCGCTTGCCGCTTCCTTCATGCTCGCCTTCGCCCGGGTCGGTGCGATGGTGATGCTGCTGCCGGGTCTGGGCGAGACCAACATTCCGACGCGGATCAAGCTGTCGATCGCGCTGCTGCTCACGCTGATCATCCTGCCGCTGCATCGCAATGCCTACCAGGTCGACATGGGCTCGCTCGCGCCGCTCCTGGTGCTCATGCTGCATGAGATCGCGATCGGCATCGTGCTGGGTGCGACCGCTCGTGTGACGCTCTCGGCCCTGCAAGTCGCCGGCTCCGTGATCGCGCAGCAGATGGGACTCGGCTTCGTCACCTCGGTCGATCCGACGCAGGGACAGCAGGGCGTGCTGGTCGGCAATTTCCTGACCATGCTGGGCGTGACATTGTTGTTTGCCACCGACAGCCATCATCTGGTGATCGCGGCGCTGAACGACAGCTACACGATCTTCGCACCGGGCGAGACCGTCTCGAGCGGCGATGTCGCCTCGCTGGCAACGCGGGCCTTCGCCGCCGCGTTTCGCCTCGGCTTGCAGCTCTCCGGACCGTTTCTGGTGTTCGGCCTCGTCTTCAACATCGGGCTCGGGGTGCTGGCGCGGCTGATGCCGCAGATGCAGGTCTATTTCGTCGGCGTGCCGCTGTCGATCTTCGCGGGCTTTCTGGTGCTCGCCGTGGTGCTCACGGCGATGATGGGTACGTATCTGGATTACTTCATCGGTGTCATGCACCAGATGATGCCGCTCAAGTAATAGGGATCGATCGATGGCGGACGACAACGATCCCGAGAGTCAAACAGAAGACCCGACGCAAAAGCGCCTCGACGATGCACTCGAACGCGGCGACGTCGCCAAGAGCCAGGAGATCAACACCTGGTTCATGATGGCGGGCGGCACGCTCGTGGTCTCGACCTTCTCGGCCTCGGTCGGCAGCGGGCTCTTGACGCCGATGCGCAACCTGCTCGCCAATTCCTGGATGATCAAGACCGACGGCAGGGCTCTGCTCGCGCTGATGCAGCAGATCGAGTTCGCCGTGCTCGCCGCGATCGGCGTGCCCCTCTTGATGCTGATACTGGCGGCGATTGCCGGCAACATGCTCCAGCATCGCCTGGTGTGGTCCGCCGAATCGCTGAAACCCAAATTCAGCAAAATCTCGCCCGGTGCTGGCTTCAAGCGCATCTTCGGCAAGCAGGCGGCGGCGAACTTCCTGAAAGGTCTCGGCAAGCTGATCGGGCTCGGCGTGGTCATGGCCATGATCCTGTGGCCGGAGCGGCACCGCATGGAAGCGATGGTCAAGCTCGATCCGGCCGCCATGCTCGGAGCCACCACCAGCATGACCATCCATCTGCTCGGGGCAGTGGTGGCGGCGCTCGCGATCGTCGCCATCGCCGACTATTTCTTCCAGTACCGAAGCTGGTTCCAGCGGCAGAAGATGTCGCTCCAGGAGATCAAGGAAGAGTACAAGCAGTCCGAAGGCGACCCGCACATCAAGGGCAAGATCCGGCAACTGCGGCAGCAGCGCGCCAAGAAGCGCATGATGGCGGCGGTTCCCAAGGCCTCCGTGATCATCACCAACCCGACGCACTATTCGGTGGCGCTGTCCTACGAGCGCGGCATGTCGGCGCCGGTCTGCGTCGCCAAGGGCGTCGACAACCTCGCCTTCAAGATCCGGGAAATCGCGCGCGAGCACGACATTCCGATCGTCGAGAACGTGCCGCTCGCCCGCGCGCTCTACGCTACTGTCGACATCGATGAGGAAATCCCGACCGAGCACTACCATGCGGTCGCCGAAGTCATCGGCTACGTGATGCGGCTGAAGCGCGGATTCAGCGTCGGGCGGGGATAAAATGCGCGGAAAGTACCGGGAATGGCCGTAATCTGGGAATCAGCGTACCTTTCGCCCCTGCTGCCCTTGCGCCTTCGGGTCCGATTCAGGCAGGGAGGACCCTGCGCGCCCTGTAGCGCGTTGATTCTCTGCCGACAGGCTACGCCAGCGTGAAATGACTGCTGAGACCGACCACGACCTGTCACGCGAGCCCGTTGCGGCGCATGAGCCGTCGCCGCGCTCGGGCAGCATCGCGCTCGTGCTGCTGGTGGCCGCCGGGCTCGTCGCGGTCGCCGTCGGGCTAATGACGCTCGGGCGCGCGCAGGCGCAGCCCTATATTCTCGGCATCCTCGCCGTGCTGGCGATGGTCGGCCTGTTCAACCTGTTCGCTTTCGCCGCCGGCATCATCCGCTTCGCTGACCGCAATCTCGACGATCCCATCATCGGCCGCATCTCCGATCACGCGTTCGACGGGCTCGCGGTCACCGATGCGCGCGGCCATGTGGTCTATTCCAACGCGGCCTATCTGACGTTGACCGGCGCCACCGGTCCACAGGACGTGCGTCCGGTCGAGCGCGTCTTTATCGGCAACCCCGACGTCTCCGAAGCCGTGTTCCGCCTGCTCAAAGCCGCCCGCGAAGGCAAGCGGCAGCAGGAGGAGGTGCGCATCTCCGGTCATGACGGCAACCAGGGCCGCTGGCTGCGCATGAGGGTGCGCCCGCTCGGCACCGGCAAACGCGAAGCGAAATATGCGGTGTGGTCGATCGCCGACATCACCCGCGATCGGGAGCGCCAGGAGGACGTGTTCCAGGAGCTCCAGCACGCGATCGAATATCTCGATCACGCGCCGTGCGGCTTCTTCTCGGTCAATCCAGCCGGCGAGCTCGCTTATGTCAACGCGACGCTGGCGAACTGGCTCGATTACGACCTCGCCGAGATCGGCTCGGGCGGATTGAAGCTTACCGACATCGTCTCCGGCGACGGCGCCTCGCTGCTGACCTCGATCGTGGCGGTACCCGGCGAGGTGAAGATCGAGGTCTTCGATATCGACCTGCGCATGCGCACGGGCAAGACCATGCCGGTGCGGCTCTATCACAAGCTTGCCTTCGGCGCCGACGGCACGCCGGGGCCGTCGCGCACGCTCGTGATCAGCCGTGCCCGCGACGAGCGCAGCGATCCCGACCGCGCCGCCGAAGTGCGCTTCATGCGCTTCTTCGACCACACGCCGATGGCAATCGCGACCGTCGACCGCGCCGGCAACGTCGTGCGCGCCAACGCCCGCTACGCCAAGCTTGGGCAGGCCTTGGGGCTCGACAGCGCCTCCAAGTCGATCTTCCGCGCGGTCAGTTCGCGCGACAGGCACCTTTTGATCGCGGCCATCAACCAGGCCGCCGAAGGCCAGGCCGACGTCGCGCCGGTCGAAGTGGCGCTGGAAGGGACCAAGGAGCGCTGGGGCCAGTTCTTCGTCACGCCGGTCGATTCGGCCGAGAATGACGCGGAAGCCGCCATCGTGCACATGCTCGAGACCACCGAGCGGCGCGCGCTGGAGAACCAGATCAACCAGTCGCAGAAGATGGAGACCGTCGGCCAGCTCGCTGGCGGCATCGCCCACGACTTCAACAACGTCCTCTCCGCCATCATGATGGCGAACGATTTCCTGCTGAACGCGCACAAACCGACCGATCCGTCGTTCCAGGACATCATGCAGATCAAGCAGAACGCGACGCGCGCCGCCACCCTGGTGCGGCAGCTGCTGGCGTTCTCGCGTCGGCAGACTTTGCGGCCGCAGGTGCTCGATCTCGGCGATGCTTTGAGCGATCTTACCATGCTGCTGCGCCGGCTGATCGGCGAGAAGGTCAAGCTCGATCTCGTCCACGGCCGCGACCTGTGGCCGGTAAAGGTCGACGTCTCTCAATTCGAGCAGGTGATCGTCAACCTCGCGGTGAACGCGCGCGATGCCATGCCTGATGGTGGCAAGCTGATCATCCGCACCGCCAACGTCACCAGCGACGATGCCGGCAAGCTCGCCTACAAGGGCATGCCGGCCGCGGACTATGTCCGGATCGAGGTCGCCGACACCGGCACAGGCATCCCCGCCGATATCCGCGACAAGATTTTCGAGCCGTTCTTCTCAACGAAAGAGGTGGGCAAGGGCACCGGCCTCGGGCTTTCCACCGTTTACGGCATCGTCAAGCAGACCGGCGGTTTTATCTACGTCGATTCCGAACCGGGGCAGGGCACCTCGTTCCATATCTTCCTGCCGCGCCATCATGCCGAGCCGGAGCTACAGGTCGAGCAGCCCGCAGCCGTGGTCAGCGCGAGCAATGGCGCCGCGAAGGACGCCGCACCTGTGGCGGAGGCCAAGCCGCGCACCGATCTCACTGGCCAGGGCACCATCCTTCTCGTCGAAGACGAAGAGGGCCTGCGCGCCCTCAATGCACGCGGCCTGCGCTCGCGCGGCTACACGGTGGTCGAGGCCGAGAACGGCGTCGAGGCCATGGAGGTGCTGGAGGAGCAGAGCGGCGCGATCGATCTCGTCGTCTCCGACGTGGTGATGCCGGAGATGGACGGCCCGACGCTGCTGACGGCGATGCGGGAGAAGAACCCGGATATCAAGTTCATCTTCGTCTCCGGCTACGCCGAGGATGCGTTCGAGAAGAGCCTCCCCGAAGGCCAGCAGTTCGACTTCCTGCCAAAACCGTTCACGCTCAGCCAGCTCGTGGCGGCGGTGAAGGAGACGATGACGAAGGCGGGGTGAGGCGCGCCCTCTCCAGTCATTCCGCAATGACGAGGGAGAAAGCGGAAATCGCATTGCAAACCGCCGGTATCCGGCGACCCCCCGTTCCCGTTTACCCGGCCAAACCCTCGCCAAATATGGGCTTTTGCCACATCCCCGCGACTGAGGGCCGCAGCCACAGGTTCCGAAACCCGCTTCACTTTTCGGGAAGTCTGCCCATCTTAAGCGCACGTCCCCATGCCGGGGATTTGGGAAACGCACATGACTTTCTCGCAACGCTCCCGCAGTGTCTTCAAGGCGATTGCCGTCGTGCTGGCGCTTGCGCTGCCGACCGCGCTGGCGATCTCGTCTGCCGACGCCCGCGCCGGCGGCGGCTTCTCCTCGGGTTCGCGCGGCTCGCGGACGTATTCGGCGCCGCCATCGACCACGACCGCGCCGGGCTCGACCTCGCAGTTCAACCGCACTTACACCCAGCCGGGCGCAGGCATGAATTCGGCCGCGACCGCGCCGGCGCGCGGCGGCCTGTTCGGTCGCGGCGGCGGCTTCCTGGGCGGCCTTGCGGCCGGCTTCCTCGGCGCAGGCCTGCTCGGCATGCTGTTCGGCGGCGGTCTGTTCGGCGGCCTCGGCGGCCTGTCCTCGATCCTGGGCCTGATCATCCAGATCGCGCTGGTGGTGCTCGTGGTGCGGCTGGCGATGTCCTGGTGGCAGCGCCGTCACTCGCCGCAGGCGGCCTATGCCAATGCTGATGCGGGCGCAGGTCCCGGACCCCAGCCGAACTATCGCAGCGGTCTCGGTGGCTTGGGCTTCGGCGCCAACAACGCGCCGCTCGAGATCAAGCCTGACGACTATGAAGCATTCGAGCGCCTGCTCGGCGAAGTCCAGACCGCATGGTCGAACGAGGACGTCGCCAAGCTGCACACGCTCGCGACGCCGGAGATGGTCTCCTACTTCGAGCAGGACCTCGCCCAGAACCGCGCGCGCAACGTCGTCAACAAGGTGACCAACGTCAAGCTGTTGCAGGGCGACCTCGCGGAGGCCTGGCGCGAAGGCGAGACGGACTACGCCACGGTGGCGCTGCGCTTCGCTCTCACCGACAAGACGGTCGACCGCAACACCGGCGCAGTCGTTGCCGGCAGCGAGCAGCCGGGCGAGGCGACCGAAATCTGGACGTTCGCCCGCCGGCCGGGCACCGGCTGGGAATTGTCGGCGATCCAGCAGACCAACTGATCGCTCGTGACATGAGAAACCAAGGCGTCGTGCTCCGGCACGGCGCCTTTTCTTTTGCGCGTCTCTTCTTTGCGGCGCCTCGCATCGCCGCATCGGAATAAGCAGGCGTGCGTCGGGTTGAAATCAGGCGGCCAACGACAACCACAACAGGAGGACACCATGATCCGCACCGAGAAATCCCTGGCGATTTCAGGCCTCGCACTCGTATTGGCCTTGCTTGCGGCCCCATCGGCGCTGGCACAATCGGCCGACATGACCTTTTTCGTGACCTCAAGCGGCCTCGGCAAGGGCGCCGATCTCGGCGGCCTCGAGGGAGCCGACGCGCACTGCCAGAAGCTCGCTCAGGCCGCCGGCGCAGGCAACAAAACCTGGCGCGCCTATCTCTCGACCCAGGCCGCCGACGGCAAGCCGGCAATCAACGCCCGAGACCGCATCGGCAAGGGACCGTGGCAGAACGCCAAGGGCGCGGTGATTGCGAAGGACGTTGCCGATCTGCACAGCCCGGCCAACAACCTCACCAAGCAGACCGCCCTCAGCGAGAAGGGCGAGGGGATCAATGGTGTTGGCGACCAGCCAAACCGGCATGACGTCCTCACGGGATCGCAACCAGACGGCACCGCGTTTGGCGGTCCGGACGATCGCACCTGCAAGAACTGGACATCGAGCACACAAGGCGCGGCGATGGTCGGCCATCTCGATCGACGAGGCTTGCGCGACGATGAGGCCTCGAAATCGTGGAACAGCTCTCACCCGTCCCGCGGTCCCGACGGCGGCTGCTCGCAGGCCGATCTGAAGAGCACCGGCGGCGACGGCCTGTTCTATTGTTTTGCGGCGAATTGAGGCGCGGAACTCCTTCTCACGTCATGGCGTTCGTGGTTGCGTACTGCACTTGCCGCAACGCAATCACGGACGGTCTCCATGAAATACGAGCTCTATTACTGGCCCGAGATCCAGGGCCGCGGTGAATATGTGCGGCTGGCGCTGGAGGAGGCGGGCGCCGCTTATGTCGACGTCGTACGCGGGCCGGGCGGAACGGCTGCGATGATGAAGATGATGAATGCGCGTGAAGGCACGCCGCCCTTTGCCCCGCCGTTCCTGAAAGCGGGCAAGCTCGTCATCGGCCAGACCGCCAACATCCTGCTCTATCTCGGTGCCCGCCATGGCCTTGCGCCGAAGACCGAAGGCGGCAGGCTCTGGGTGCACCAGCTCCAGCTCACCGTCGCCGACCTCGTCGTCGAGATCCACGACACCCATCATCCGCTCGGACCCTCGCTCTATTACGAGGACCAGAAGCCAGCGGCGAAGAAGCGCACCGCCGATTTCTGGAGCGAGCGCGTGCCGAAATATCTCGGCTATTTCGAGCAGATTCTCACCGAGAGTGGCGGCACCTATGTCACCGGCCGCCGACTGACCTATGTCGACCTCTCGCTGTTCCAGATCGTCGCGGGGCTGCGCTATGCCTTCCCCAGGCGCATGAAGGCGTTCGAGACGGATATTCCGGGCCTGGTCGGCCTGCACGACCGCATCGCTGCGCGGCCGAACATCAAGGCCTATCTCGAAAGCGACCGCCGCATTCCCTTCAACGAGCAGGGCATCTTCCGCCGCTATCGCGAGCTGGATAATTAGCCGGTCGGACGGCAGTGGGATTGCCCTCACCAGAGCCCCGGCACGAGGCGATAGCGCACCCGCGCCGCATAGTCGGCATAGCCCGGCAGGCCGTCGCGCAAGGTGCGCTCCTCGATCCCGATGCGGACCGCAAACAAAGCGGCGAAAAGCGGCAGCATCGCAAGTCCCCACCACGACCCCAGCAGCAGCGGCACGCCGGTGAAGAACAGGATCATGCCGCTGTACATGGGATGGCGGACGTGGGCGTAGGGGCCGGTCGAGATCACCCGCTGTGCGCGCTCGGCCTGGAGCTTCACCACGGGGGCGGCAAAGGAGTTCTCGCGGAAGACCCACATCGTGAACAGCGTCGAGGCCAGGAACAACACGAGGCCGAGGACCTGGAACGCAACCGGCATCTCGGAGGACCCAATGCGTCGGTCAAATCCTATCAGCGCCAGCCAGGCGAGCATCGTGATGACAAAGACAGTCACGAAGATCTTGTCGGCGACGGGCTGATCCCGTTGCAGAACCGGCCGCAGACGTTCGGCGAGCAGCGCCGGATCGATCCGGTAGAGCCACCAGCCGCAGAGCGGACCGAGCAGGGCAGAGGTGGCGAGGAGCACCCAGGCCGAAGGCCAGTGCCACGTTCCGGCGGAGGCGAACAACAGCGCGCCCATGCCGACGACGACGATCGTGTTCTGCAACAGGAAGCGTGCGATCATGCGCAGGATCCCGGGATGACCGCACGATCATGGTCCCGCTATCCGGCAAAGATGCGGCCGGATGCACCAAAGGCCCGATCGACCGGATCGGGCGCTTCAGCCTTGGCAAGCCTGATCAGGCGAGCTGATCGATCCGCGTACCCTGACCGGGCGGCAGCGGCGCGGGCGGCTGCGGCTTATAGGTCGGATCCTCGTCCTTAACCTTGGCCTGATCGTCCTGCTGCTTGGTCGTGTCGTAGTTCGGAACCACGATCGCGATCGGCGGCGGCGCAACGGTGGAAACCTTCATCCGCAATCCTCACACATGGAAGCAATCGAGCCTGCCCTGTGAGGAGCGAAATTTCCTTCAAGGCAATTGCTAAAATGCGAGGGAATTGGCGCGGTGGATGCGCTCTCTTTGCTTCCGCGAGTGCAAGATTTGAAAGGGGCGCGGACGCCGTTGGCTCGCAATGACGACGTATGCGGCGAGCAACATCGTGATGCTCGCACCGCGGCGGCAAGAACGTGCAAGGCTCCTATTCGTCTTTGCCGCGCGTGATCGCGATGGAGGCGTCCGACTTGGTGCGGGTGCATTCCATGTTGAGCCGCCGGTAGCGCATGCTGATCTTATCGCCGCGCAGCAGGCCCATCCGCTTCAGGCAGCGTGTCGCGCCCGTCGTGGTGTCGTCCTTCGTCACGGTGAAGACGATCGCCGCCATCGACCCCACCAGCGCATAGAACTCTGGTTTGGGCTTGCGATCGCCCTTGGCATAGAGCTCGATCGAATATTTGTCGCCGCGGCAGCCAACGGACAGCTCCTTGGCCGCCGGGTGCGTCAAATACACGATGTTGGCGGCCCGGAAATTCACCTTGAGCCGATCGACCTGGTTCGCCAGCTCCTTGGCGCTGTCGTCGCAGCGGTCGGCGCGCGCGGGGAAGGTGAGGGCCACAAGGCCGGTGATGGCGGCGGCGACCAGGATCGCGCCGCGGAGGTTCAAGTTCAATGTCATGATGAAAAGCCTCTTGCGGCGCGCATTCAAGCGTCGGCGGGCGCGAAGCGCAAGGGTGGGCGCCGGCCTTTCCACGTGCCGTGCCAATGCCTTCCCGAGCCCCTAGCCACCCTCTCCCATGCGCCCCGGTCCCTTTCTTTTCCGTCCAAAATGGGCTTAGAACGCTTCTATGCCGAGGGCCCACGAGGCCCCAAACCCCGAGATCCGCTATGAACGCTCCCACCGCCTTTCCCGACCAGTCAAAACCCGTTCCGCCCTACAAGCACACCCCGCTGTTCCCGCTGGGCAAGGACGAGACGCCCTACAAGAAGATTTCGTCCGAGGGTATCAGGGTTGAGAAGGTGCTGGGCAAGGACATGCTGGTGGTGTCGCGCGAGGCGCTGCGGGCGTTGTCGGAGGCGGCTTTCGGCGACATCAACCATTACCTGCGGCCGGGCCATCTGAAGCAGCTTCGCGCGATCCTGGAGGACGGCGGGGCGAGCCCGAATGACAAGTTCGTTGCCCTCGACTTTTTGAAGAACGCCAATATTGCCGCGGGCGGCGTGCTGCCGATGTGCCAGGACACCGGCACCGCGATCATTATGGGCAAGAAGGGCTGCAACGTCATCACCGACGGCGACGACGAGGCGGCGCTCTCGGAGGGCGCGCGCGATGCTTATCTGCGCCGCAATCTGCGCTACTCGCAGGTCGCCCCGCTCTCGATGTTTGAAGAGAAGAACACCGCCAACAACATGCCGGCGCAGTGCGAGATCTACGCCGAGGGCGACGACGCCTACAAGTTCATGTTCATGGCAAAGGGCGGCGGCTCCGCCAACAAAAGCTTTCTGTTCCAGGCCACGCCGTCCGTCCTGACCAAGGACCGGCTGCTCGCGTTTCTGAAGGAAAAGATCCTGACGCTCGGCACCGCGGCGTGCCCGCCCTATCACCTCGCCATCGTGATCGGCGGCACCTCGGCCGAGCTCTGCATGAAGACGGTGAAGCTTGCCTCCGCCCGCTATCTCGACGCGCTGCCGACCCACGGCTCGCCCGACGGCAATGCCTTCCGCGACGTCGAGATGGAGAAGGAAATCCACAAGATGACGCAGAGCTTGGGAGTGGGCGCGCAGTTCGGCGGAAAATATTTCTGCCACGACGTGCGCGTGATCCGGATGCCGCGTCATGGCGCCTCGCTGCCGATCGGGCTTGGCGTGTCCTGCTCGGCCGACCGCCAGGTGCTCGGCAAGATCACGAAGGATGGCGTTTATCTCGAGGAGCTCGAGCACAACCCGGCGCAATACCTGCCGCAGGTGGAGCAGTCGCTCGGCGGCGAGGTCGTCAAGATCGATCTCAACCAGCCCATGAAGGACATTCTGGCGACGTTCTCTAAGTACCCGATCAAGACGCGGGTCTCGATGACCGGCACCATGATCGTCGCGCGCGATTCCGCGCATGCCAAGCTGCGCGAGCGGCTGGAGAGGGGCGAGCCGCTGCCGGACTATTTCAAGAACCATCCGGTCTATTACGCCGGGCCAGCCAAGACGCCCGAAGGCTATGCCTCCGGCGCGTTCGGCCCGACAACCGCAGGCCGCATGGATTCCTTCGTCGACCAGTTCCAAGCTGCGGGCGGTTCGATGGTGATGGTGGCGAAAGGCAACCGTGCTCCGGCCGTGCGCGAGGCCTGCAAGAAATATGGCGGCTTCTATCTCGGCTCGATCGGCGGCGCCGCCGCGAACCTTGCCGAGCACTGCATCAAGAAAGTCGAGGTGCTCGAATATCCCGAGCTCGGCATGGAAGCGATCTGGCGCATCGAAGTCGTCGACTTCCCGGCGTTCATCATCATCGACGACAAGGGGAATGATTTCTTCAAGGAATTGAATTTGGGCTAGCGGCCTCACCTCGCTTGCGGCGCCGGTGAGCGTGCATGTGCTCTTACGCAAGTCCGTGATGCCCGGGATTGCACGGACCTTCTGCTGCTGCGAGCCCGTGGATGGCCGAGCATTCCCGGCCATGACGATGCGGAAAAGCTTAGGCGCGCCCTGTCGCCCTCAGCGGACGGCAGACCGGCCTTAAGCGCGCGTGCCCGTGAACGGGAAGCTACCCATCGGGCCGATGCCCATCTCGCCACTGATGCTGTCGCCCGAGACGGTGCCGGTGAATTCGAGCGTGAGCGGCATCGGATTGGTGATCGAGACCTTCCAGGAGACGTTGTCGCCGCTGACGTTGCCGTCGAAAATCTCGGCGGTACTACCTTCGGCACCCTGCGTGCCCGTGAGCGTGCCGCCCGCGGCCTTCAGGCTGAGCGTCGCCTGGCGCTCGCCCATCGGCGTCGTCATGGTCAGATTCCAGTTGCCGTCCACGGCCATTCCCGTCTCCCAAACAAAGCCCGGCGGGCCGCGACGATCCGCGGCCAGTCCTGTGGCGAGCCTATAACCCAACTCGCAGCTCCTGCCTAACGCTCCGATGGGGCAATTAGGCGCGGGCAGCGCCGCGCCGGCGGCTGGTGACGATGAGGCGCAGCACGACGTACTGCACGGCAAAGGCCAGGATCTTGGCGCCGCCTGCGACGACGGTGAGATAGAACGCCCACAGCTTCAGATCGCCGGTCGATGCGACGGCGATCATGCCGATCCCGATCACGAACATCAGCACCGCCCAGGCATAGCCCGCAGCCGTCACATATTCCGGAACGGTCTCGACGACGATCGGCGGCAGGTAGCGCAGCATCCAGCCGCGCTTGAGCATGATGAGGCCGATCGCGAAATGCGCGATCGCGGGCTTTGCCAGCATGAAGCGGGGATCATTGGTCAAGAGTGTGATCGCGCCCAGTCCAACAACGAGCGCGAGGCTCGCATAAGTCATGTAGTTGAGCTGCTGGCCCTTGACGCGGGCATAGATCACCTGCGCGATTGCGCCGGCGATCGCCACCGATGTCGCCAGGATGACGTTGTCGGTGATGAGGTAGACGGCGAGGAAGACGATGGCGGAAAAGAGGTCGGAGGCGAGGCGAGCGAATACGTCCTTCATCGTCGATCCCTGTTCAGCGGGCGCTGCGTAATGCGCGGGCGGGCGTACCGTACTTGATCTGGCGATACTCGGGATACCACTTTGTGAAGTAGATTGCGCTGTTGCGCGCGGCGAAGGCGACCGCAACACTCGACCAGAGCGGCAGCCCGGGGACGTAGAGCAGCACGAGATTGGCGGCGGCCATCAACAGCGCGGCTGCGGTCCAGGCGCCGGTTATGACGTAATTGGCGTAAAGGAAGCCAGGCATCGCCGCGGTTTCGGCCGGGACCGATTCAAGCGCATATTGCAGCGTGAAGGGACGGCGGGCTAGCATCGAGCCGAGTGAAATGACGAAGATGCCGATATCGACCGACAGCTTGACACTGAGCGTGCCGAGCCCGGGATGGACCAGTGCGAGATAGAGGCCGATTGCGGCGAACACGGCCGCCGAGCCTGCGGCCAGGATCTTCACCGAGCGGCCGCGCGCGACATCGATTGCAACGGTGGCGAGGCAGATCGCGGAGGCCGCGAACACGCTGATCGTCGCCGAGGTCACCAGCATCAGCAACGCGAAGACGGCGTAGGGCGCGAGGATCAGGAAAATCGCCATGTGCCACCTCGGTCAGGCCGAATCTTTACAACGTCAAGATACGTAGCCGAACGCCAAAATTGGGTCAAGCGAAATCTTTACAGTGTCAAAATGACGAAGGCGGCCTCTAGAAGATGAATTGCTGCAGTGGCTTGTTCGGACGCCTCCTCGGCCAATTCCGCCCAGGGGAGGCGCGACAGGATCGGCGCCGCTGCGGCGCTCAAAAGAGCCGCGGCGAGCAAGATGCCGCCGTTGAAGATGGTATGGCTGCTTCGCTTCAGTCGGATCATCTCGAATGCGAGCGCGGCGCAGGAGAGAGCGAGGACGGCGAGGCAGGCTGCTGTGATCGAGGGCATGTGCATGTGGAACCTCTTGGTGATGCATCCGCGCCGTCATGCCGGACTCGCGTGAATGCGCGCCCGGAATGACGAGGAGGGCGTTACGCCGCCCCCACCCAATTGCCGTGAAAGCCGTCGGGCACGCGGTGGCCGAGCTGGACAAGCGCGACGGGACCGGCCTCGACATCGGTGGCGTTGAACACGGCGAGGTCGCTGCGGTTCTCCCGCGCGCGCCAGACCAATGCGAGCAGCCACCCGTCGCCCTCGGCCGCATCCTTCGATCGTTCGACGAACACCGGCTCGGAGATGGTGTCGCCGGCCGGCAGCAGATAATGGCCGAGCCGTCGGCCGCTGCCGTCGACATGGACGATGCCTGAGAGCGCGTCGAACATCGGCAGCCGTGGATTGGCGCAGGCGTACCAGCCATGGCGGCTCTTCAGTCCGGCGCGGCGATCGTCGATGCGGGGGAATTCGCCGGCGAGATCGTCGAGATAAGTCTGCTGGAAGCGGTCGGTTTTTCCCGAAAGATCGAACGTCCAACGGCAGTGGCGGGCGCGCGACTTCTCCGGATCCGTCGGCCGACCGTCGGGATGCGGAAACAACGGCGGCTCCTCGAACTGCATGACGTCAGCGATGATGCGGTGATCCTCCTCCCACGCATTCATGACGTGGAAGACGTAGCAGGCCTCAGCTCGAAACCAGACGATGTCCTTTGCCGTGCCGTTGCGCTTCATCACGCCGACATAGGCGCCCTTGTCCGGCTCCCAGGCATAGGGCGGCCGTCCGCTCATCGCGCGTTCCATGCTGCCGGTGATGGGGAGGATCGGAAACAGCACATGGTTCGCGGTGACGATGAAGTCGTGCACCATGCTGGCATAGGGCGCCTCGAAACGCTCGAAGCGCGTCGCCCGTCCTGACGCATCGATCGCTCCGTAGGAGAGGGCAGGGGTCAGCGGTCCGGCCGCATTGTACCCGAAGAATACGAGTTCGCCGGTCACAGGATCGATCTTCGGATGCGCCGTGAAGCTGCCGGCGATGCGGCCTTGGTAGTTGTGATAGCCGCGCGTTGCCAGCGTACCCGGCTCGATCTCGGTCGGCAGGTGTGCTTCTTCCAGCGCCAGCAGCTTGCCGGCATGGAAGATGATGTTGGTGTTGGCGACGCCGCCGTCAGAGAGATCCGCCGGGGCATCCGGCAGCTTGCGGCCGAAGCCGCCGAACAAAGCGCGGCCGGCGTCGTGCTCGGCCAGCCATTTCGGCGTGCGGACCCAGCGGTTGCGGTAGCTCGCGCGTCCGTTCTCGAGGTGGAAGGCGTGCAGCATGCCGTCGCCCACAAACCAGTGCGCACCGGGCGACGAGAACTGCGAATTGGGGCCGTTGCGATAGAGCGTGCCGTTCAACTCGCGCGGCAATTCGCCGATGAGCTTGAGGTACGCCGCGTCGGCTTCGAAGGGAATCGGCGCGATATTGTTGCGCTGCTCGGTGACGACGTCCTGCTGCACGGCGTATCCTTCCCTATCTTTACATCGTAAAGATCAGATAGTGCCGATTGCCGTTGCGGTCAAGGGAAATCTTTACACTGTCAATATGGCGCCTTATAGCTTGTGCATGGGCAAAAGCGAAACCAGGGCGGCGCGCGGCCTGCGCCCCCCGAAGAAGACATCGTCGACCTCGCACGTCTTGCCGCGTCTCGCGCGGCGCCCGGCAGTTGCGAAGGCTGAGACACCCTATCATCACGGCGCTCTGCGGGAGGCGTTGCTCGAGGCCGCCGAACGGGTGCTGGAGCGCGACGGGCTTGCCGGCCTGACATTGCGTGCGGTGGCACGCGAGGCGGGCGTCTCGCACGCCGCTCCCACCCATCATTTCGGAGACCTCACGGGCCTGCTCAGCGAGCTCGCGGCGGTCGGCTTCCGCCAATTCAACGAGGCGATGGCAGCTTCATCCGATGCCGCGTCCACGCCGCTTGAACACGCACTGGCGCGGCCGAAAGCCTATGTTGCCTATGCGCAGGCGCATCCCGGCATGTACGGCATCATGTTTCGCACCGAGCGGCTCGATTATTCCAGGCCCTCGCTGCGCGAGGCGGCCGAAGCCTCCTTTGCCGGGCTCGCCAATGCCGTCGGCATGATGCGCCAGGAGCAGATCAGCGGCGATGCGCTGACCTTGAACCAGGGCGCGGCGATCGCGCGGGCCTGGTCGCTGGTGCACGGCTTCACCATGCTGCTGCTCGATGGCCGGCTCGAAGATATCCTGGAGAGGTTGCCCGAGGGAACGACGGCCGAACGGCTGCTCGAGGCGATGCTGACGTCGCCCGTGACCACGAAATTGCCGCCTGGCGGCTGTTTGCCCCCGGCGAAGACCTAGCGCATGGTCGCGAGCTCGACGGCGCGGCCTCTTGTGCCGATGATCTTGACCTCGTCCTTGCCGCACCTGAAGCCGCGGGCGAAATCGTCGGCGGCCTTGCGCGCGAGCTCATTGGCGGTGGGATTCGCGATCGCATCGACATAGGCGACGTGACAGACCGGACCCGGCGGCAGCCGGGTCACGACCAGCATGGCTTTGGTGTTCGGCCGCCCCTGCTTGTCGGGATCGCTGCTGTCGGCGATGTGCCAGCGCTGAATGATCGCAAATGGCTTGGCGCCCGCAGCTCGCCATTCGACAGTCGTGTCCGATGAATTGAAGGGAGCGAACCAAACTTTGGCCGCCGGCTCCTCGGCCGCTTCCTTGCGATTGCGGCCGACCGAGACGACCTCGCGAAGATCATCCTCGGCGATCAGCACTACGAGGCCGGACTTGCCCGGACAGACCCGCATGGTGCTGCCGTCGAGCGCGCTGGGCTTACCGATCTGGCGGCAATCTTTCGGCGCGGTCGAGGTGTAGATGCCGCCCACGGACTCGGCGCAGGCCCAATTGACGGCGGCGCATATCAGCAACACGGATAGGCATGTGGTGACGATGCGGATCATGATGACGCTTCGATGCAGCTGGAACTTCGTAGCATCAGACGTCTTGACTGTGGGCAAGGTTCAAAAGCGCCTCCAGGCACCTGACAGCGGCGCGGAATCGTTCTAGAAGAGCGGCTCGCCTGGGCCGCTCCGGCCCCGTTCGCGTCCTCGTTCTCTTGATCATGCCAGCCATATCCTCGAACAAACCTTATCGCGTCGGCCGTTCCAAGACAGGGCTCGGCCTCTTTGCCACCAAGCCGATCAAGAAGGGCACCCGGATCATCCGCTATTTCGGGCCGATCCTGGACTCGCGGATTCCGGCGCACGACGAGATCGAGAACAAATATCTGTTCGAGCTCAACGGGCGCTGGACCATCGACGGATCGGTGCGCAAGAATCTCGCCCGTTACATCAATCATTCCTGCCGGCCCAACGCCGAGTCCGACGTCCGCCCGCGCGAGCGCAAGGTCTTCATCCGCGCCATCAAGAACATCGAGCCGGGCGACGAGATCAACTACGACTACGGCACCGACTATTTCAAAGCCTATCTGAAGCCGATCGGCTGCAAGTGCGATTCCTGCGAGAAGAAGCGCAAGAAGCTGCGCGCCGAGGCGCGGGCCCAACGCACCAAGGCGAAGGCGCGGGCCGAGCGCAAGGCCGCGAAGGCGGGCGCCAAGAGTGCGAAAAAGAAGGCTCCCAAAAAGAACCAGCTCAACGGTCACGCCGCCGCCAAGACGAACGGCCGCGCGCGGGCGTAGGAATCCAAGATTCCGGGGCGGTGCGCAGCGAACTACGGTGCGCCCTTGCGCACCTGAGAATCTCGAGATTCCGGGTCTGGTGCTGCCGCACCAGCCCGGAATGGCAGTGATCGGTAGGTCACGCCGCCACCGCACTCGCGCTCCTCCGCAACCCCACATATTGCAACTCCGCGAACACGCCGGTCGCGATGGCTTGCGCCACAACCATCAGCTCGCCCATGAGGTTCGGCGACACCGCGCCTGAAAGCAGCAGCGCGATGCTGCCGACCGTCCAGGCCGCGTTGCCGATCACGACCAGCAGCACGAGCGCCTTGGAAACAGATGCACGCGCGGCGAGCCAGCCGACCAGTACGGTGTAGGCAATCAGGAACAGGCCGGTCTCACCCAGCAGCGCTTCGGGAAGGTTGAACAGCGAGGCGAACGTGCTCGCGCCGAAAGTGAAACCCAGCGCGGCGACGCCGCTGAAGACGGCATCGGCGAGCAGTGCACGGCGCAGGAAAGTGGACGCTTCGATCATCGTGGTTCTCCTTGGTTGAGGTCGAGGGACATCACCGCAATCCGCGCCACCAGGCGCGGACGAGGCGGGCGAGGCGGAACGGGCACAGGCTCCTGCCGACGCCGTGCTCGAAGGCGATGACCTGCGCGACGACATAGTCGCCGGTCGAATGCACGAGCGGCTCCGGGACGTTGAGGCTGCGCGCCAGCATCCGGGTTGCGAAGGCCATGGCCCAGGGGAAGACGTGGTCAGCGATGGTCCGGTAGAGCAGCAGCGCGATCATGGTCATCTCCTGTTGCGACCGACGATGCGCGCGTCCGCGCCTCAATTCGATTACCTCGCGGGTAATGGAAGGGCCGAAATTCGCATGCTAGGTTTTCGATCATGAAGGCACATGCATCCACGGCACGTACTGAACGCAGCCAACCGGTCCATATCGGCGACCATTTGCGAGAATGGCGGCAGCGCCGCCGCATGAGCCAGCTCGATCTCGCCGGCGAGGCCGAGATCTCCGCGCGCCATTTGAGCTTCGTCGAGACCGGCCGCGCCGCGCCCTCGCGCGACATGGTGCTCAGGCTCGCCGAGCGCCTCGACGTGCCCTTGCGCGAACGCAACGTGCTGCTGGTCGCGGCCGGCTATGCGCCGGCGTTCCCGCAGCGCCCGCTGGAGGATCCCGCCTTGACATCAGCCCGCCAGGCGATCGACCTCGTCCTCAAGGCACATGAGCCCAATCCGGCACTGGCGGTGGACCGGCATTGGAACCTGGTCTCGTCCAACCGCATGATGGCGCCGCTGCTCGACGGCATCCCGCAGCATCTGCTCGGCCAGCCCTTGAACGTGTTGCGACTTGCCTTTCATCCCGAGGCGCTGGCGCCGCGTACCGTCAATCTTGCGGAATGGTGCGGGCATCTGCTCGAGCGGCTGCACCGGCAATGCGAGGCGACCGCCGATCCTGAACTGATCAAGTTGTATAACGATCTAAAAAGCTACCCCATCCCGGCGCGTGCGGCGCCGCTGCCGAGCGACAATGTCGCGATCCCGTTCAAGCTGCGCCACCAGGGTGAGATCCTGAGCTTCTTTTCCACCACCATGGTGTTCGGCACGCCCGTCGACATCACTCTGTCGGAGCTGGCGCTGGAGACCTTCTTCCCGGCGGACGAGCGCACTGCCGAGCGGCTGAAGCAGATGGCGGCCACACTTTCTTAGCCGCGTTTACAGGGTGCACGAGGGCCCGCATAATCGGCGGATGGATACACGCTCGTCCCGGTCCTTGCGGCCGGCCAATCCGGTCCGCAATCTCCTGCGCGCCTGGCGCATGCGCCGTAAGTTGAGCCAGGCGGAGCTGGCGTTCGAGGCCGGCATCTCGGTCAAGCATCTCAGTCATGTCGAGACCGGCAAGGCGGCGGCCAGTCGGGACATCCTCCTCCAGCTCGCCTCCGCGCTCGATTTGTCGCTGCGCGACCGCAATGCGCTGCTCGAGGCCGGCGGCTTCGCGCGGCAATATGGCGAGCGCGACCTCGCCGCGCCCGAGCTTGCCGATGCGCGGCGTGCCATCGATCTTCTGCTCAGCCGTCACGAGCCATTTCCCGCGATCGTCACCGACCGGCGCTGGAACGTGAAACAGGCCAACCGCGCCGCCTCGCGTCTGATGACGATGCTGCTTGGCTCTGAACGTATGCAGCGTCCGCTCAACCATATGCGCATGTTCCTCGCGCCGGACGAGCTCAAGCCGTTCGTCGAGAACTGGCCAATTGTCGCGGCAGCGCTGTTGTCGCGGGCGCGTCATGAAGCGATGGCCGCCCCGCTCGACGATGCCCTGCAATCGACCTGGCGCGAATTGATGCGCTTGCCGGAGCTGCCGGCGCCTCAACTCGAGGACGAGGCCGTGCCGGGGCCGTTGTGCGAGGTGCGCCTGCGCAAAGGTGAGGTCGGCATCGGCCTGATCGGTGCGGTCCTGACGCTCGGCACGCCGCAGGACGTCACGCTCCAGGAGCTTCGTGTCGAGATGTTCATGCCGGCGGATGCAGGGTCCGAGACCACGCTGATCGCGCTTGCGTCTCAGGACGCCTGAGCCTGCACGGCCTCACGCCGCTCGAAGCTCAGGGCCTGCATCACCTCGGCAAACGGACCGTTGCGATCGCTCAGCGTCGCCGTGGTCAGGCCCGCGCCGTTGGCGCCGACGCCCGTCGCCGCGCGGATCAGGATCCATTCGCCCTCCGGCGGCCGGACGAAATAGAGGCTGATCTCGGGATTGATGAAGGTCCATTGGCGCATATCGACGATCTGCGCGACGCCGCTGGAGAAGTCAGCGGCCTGCACCGCCTGGAGCAGCGGCGTGTTCGGCTCGCCTTCGACCAGCGCGGCGTCGAGCCGCATCCAGGCGGCGGCCGGACCCGGCTTCTCCAGTGCGCCCTCGATCAGCCGCACCGTCACATTCTGGAAATAGCGGCTCCATTTCTGCGCGAAGGCCGGCGGCGGCGTGCCTGCCTCGGGCGCCTGGTCGAGCGCTGCGGGCGCCGCGAAGGGATCGACCGGCGATTTTCCGCTCTGCGCCGTCAGCAGCGCCGTGCAGCGGCCGATCTCGGTCTCGCCGTCCATCAGCCGCACTTGCGCGGTCTTGGCCTTGCGCCCGTCGCGCAGCAGTTCAGCGGTGGTCCTGAAGGCGCGCAGGCCTGCCGGTCGCCAGAGATCGAAGGTCAGGCGCCGCACCGCAAAGCCCGATTCGGTTGCGAGCCGCTCGACCTCACGGGCCATCAGCGCGGTGGTAGCGCTTCCCTGCAACATGTCCGGCGACCACGGACCGCCGGCATGCTCCGTAGCCCGAAATTGATGACCTTCCGGCCTGAAAATGGCTGTCATTGCAGTCTCCCGCTGGCTCGATCGTGCAGCGAGTATCGGGGCGGGTTGCGTTTCCTACAATAACCGCAGAGGTGAAGTCGTGAGCCATGCGGGACGGGCGCCTTGCGCGGCCTCTGGTTCGGCTTATCTTCCGATGGACCCGTAGACTGCCCGAAGGAAGCGCCGCCATGAGCACGCTGAAACCGCTCCAGATCGACGTCGTCTCCGACGTGGTGTGCCCCTGGTGCTATATCGGCAAACACCGCATCGAGAGCGCGTTGGCGCTCGTGCCTGATGTTCCGGTCAAGCTCAACTTCCGGCCCTTCTTCCTCAATCCCTGGGTGCCGCGCGAGGGCATCAGCCGCGAGGACTATCTCACCCAGAAGTTTGGCTCGGTCGAGGCCTATAAGGGCATTGCCGGGCGCGTCGTCGCGGCCGCAAGCGAGGAGGGGCTCGTCTACCGGCCTGAGCTCGTGGCGCGTCAGCCCAACACGACCGATTGCCATCGCCTGATCCTCTGGGCCGAGGCGATCGGCAAGGCGCCCGAGATGAAGCAGCGCCTGATGGAGCTCTATTTCCGCGACGGCGGCGACCTCACCGACGTCAACGTGCTGGTGCAGGCGGCCGCCGATGTTGGCCTCGATGCCGACGACGTGCGCAAGCGCCTTGCCACCGACGAGGATGTCGCGCGCGTTTCGGCGGACGCACAGGAGGCCGCCGAGAAAGGCATCTCCGGCGTGCCGACCTATGTGTTCGCACAGAAATACGCCGTCTCCGGCGCGCAGGATCCGAACCTGCTCGCGCGCGCCATCCGCCAGGTCTCGGCGGAGGTCAACGCGCAGGCGGCGGAGTAGCTTTCTCTTATTTGCGGAGCCGATGGACCACGCCTCGCGCGGCCTGGTGCGCGACGTTGAGGCCGGCCAGCGCGGCATGAATGAGCGCGACGACCGGATCATTCCGCCGCAGCGGGACCAGCACGTCGCCGATTGCGAAGCGCCCGCGCCAGATCGGGTTGATCATGGGGTGGTTGGCGCTGGCCATCGAATCCGCGCTGGCAATGGCCGGATCAGCGCAGAGATGGCGAGTGAGGTCGAGCGTGAGCTGCACGCCCGGCGAATATCTTGCAAAGCGCTCGTCGATGCCGAGCTTGAAGAAGAAGGCGCGGTCCTGATGGCGCAGCACGACGCCGGCGGCGACCGGTGTCGTGCCGGCGCGCAGCGTGATGATCTCGCATTGCGCGGTTTCCGCCAGCGCCGCGACGGCGCGGCGGATGAAGGTCGCATCGCCCGCATGCTGGATCAGCGCGGTGCCGCGCTTGCCCTTCCAGCCGCTGGCCTCGAGCTGCAGGAACGTTTCCAGCGCGGGCCCGATCTCGTCGCGCCCTCGCGCGACCTCGAACACGACCGCGCCGTTTTCTTCGAGCCGATGGCGCTGGCGCCGCAGCTCCTTGAGCTTCCTGGCGCCGAGCGCTTCGCGCAGCAGCGCATCGCCGTCTTGCGTCGCATCGAGGCTGGCACGGATGTAGGAGCTGAGCACGCGCGGTCTCAGGCCGTCGCGATTGAGAACCTGATTGAGGGTGATCATCGCAGCGCCATCGAGCGCAACGTCATTCAGCACCAGCGCATGGGCTCCCGCCTCGCGCGCCTGCTGCAACAGACGCATAGCGGCCTCGATCGGGGCGTCGCGGTCGATCAGCGGGCTACACAGCGTGCCATAGGGATGCGCGCTCACCAGCGCGGGCAGGGGAATCTTCCAGGCGCGCCAGAGCGAGATCACCGGCATCAGTCCGATCAGCCGCGCCGAAGATCCGTCGAATGCGGGCAGTGCCGAGGCCGAGCTGCGGCCGCGCGCGGTTGCGCTGACGGCAAGCTCCCAGCCGGGCAAGTAGTAGCCGTTCGGCTCGACCGCCCGCTGCGCGAGCGCGCGCCATTGACCGGGGTCAATGGAGGTGAGCGGAACGAGCGCGCGCGCGGCCACAGCATCCCTTGCCGATGCCGGCTTGACCGCTGCCTGCTGCGCGATGTCGACCACGTCCCGTCGTTCCCCGTTCACGCAGGCCAAGGCCGCGTTACGGCCATGCTTAGCGCAACGATTGGAAAGATACCGTTGGGATGCTGCGTCAATTCGAGCGGTCGTGTTAACGTCTCGTTGACATTCCGGCGGCACTGCGCCGGTTGTAGCGGATGGGCGAGGGGTGCTCGACCGGAGGGATTAAGATGATCGCCACACCTTTCACGCCGCTGGCTTCGCTTCTGGGCGGGGCGCTGATCGGAATGTCCGCGGTGCTTCTAATGTGGGCGACGGGACGAATCGCCGGCGTCAGCGGCATCGCGGCGCGGCTGTTCCCGCCTTATGAGGATCGCGAATTCCCCGGCCGGCTCGCCTTCGTCGCGGGTCTCATCCTCGCGCCTGTGCTGGTTCGATTCACCACCGGAGGCCTGCCCGAGCAGACTATACTGGCGGGAACGCCGGTGCTGATCGTTGCGGGATTACTGACGGGATTTGGCGCAGTGTGGGGCAGCGGTTGCACGTCCGGCCATGGCGTCTGCGGCCTGTCGCGGCTGTCGGTGCGCTCGCTGGTCGCGACCATCATCTTCATGGCGGCAGGCATGGCGACCGTCTTCGTGATGCGGCACGGGAGCTGACGGCGATGGCAATTTTCGTTCAGTTCGCGATCGGCCTGATCTTCGGCGTCGGCCTCATCGTCTCCGGAATGTCGAATCCAGCAAAGGTCTTGAATTTCCTCGATGCCGCCGGCATCCCGGCAGGGACGTGGGATCCGAGCCTCGCGTTCGTGATGGCCGGCGCTGTGGCCGTGACTTTCGTCGGCTTCAATCGCGTCCTGAGGCTGGGACGTCCATTTTTCGCCGAGCGATTTTATCTTCCCACGCGAGCAGACGTCGATCGGAGAATAGTGGTTGGTCCGGCGATCTTCGGCATTGGCTGGGGATTGGCGGGGTTCTGCCCGGGACCGGCGCTGACGGCGCTCGGATTTGGCTCGAGCTCCGCCCTCATTTTCGCCGCGGCGATGTTTGCCGGCATGTTGCTTGCGCCGTTCACCGCGCATTTGCCATCGAGGGCGCGCGTCATGACGCCGGCCGATCCGCACGAAACCTGATATGAAGGGACCGGGCGAGTCGTCTCGTCCGGTCCCGGCCATCAAGCGTTCATGGATTACCAGCGGTCGTCGACACCGACGCCGACGCTGACGCCAGGTGCGCGAATGCCGACGCCGGCGCGCGGTCCGTCATCCCAATCGCGATGATAGGTCCGACGCTCGTAATAGCGCTCGCGCGGCATGTAGTTATAGGAATCCCGCACGATCACGCGCGAACCGCCGCGCGTCCGATAGCAGCGGCCAGCGTCGTCACAGACAAGTCGTACCTGCTGGACGAGATCCGGATTGGTGTACTCGCTGCTCGTATAGATATCGGAAGCCTTCGCACCCGATGCGGCTGCCAAAGCACCGACACCCGCCAACAGCGCAATAGTCAACATCCTCATCATGTCCTCCTCGAAACTGCCCTCGGCGGTAACAAGAAGGGGAGGCGGTGATCGTTCCCGTCCGCGATGCTGGTTTTTCCCGGAACCGCAGCTTCGTTACAGCGATTTGTTCCTAGATCGGCTCGTAAGTCTCGGTCCCGCAGATGTCGTCGGCGTCCGCCCGCCGGCGGTCGACGACCTTTCCGGCGTTGATGGTCACGATGTAGGTCTGGGCGCCAAGCGGCGTGCCGGTCGCGGAGGTGAGCTGCGCGCGGACGCAGGCCGTCCAGCCCGGCCCTCGCAGCTCGCGATGAGGCGGGGCGACGTGCACCTCGCGCGGATAGGAGGTGGCGAGGAAGACGACGTCGATCTGCTCGCGCACCAGGCGCTTGACGTCCGGGGGCGGCTCGGGCGGCGGCTGCTCGGCCTCCTTCATGCGCATGAACTCCGGCACCGGCGCGCGGCTGTCGGCAAAGCCACAGGCACCGAGCGCGAGCGCGCCGGCGAGCAGCGCCGCATGAGCAATGATCCGCAACATCCCTTGAAGGTCCCCTGCGGGCCAACAGATAGGCACGAATGCGATCCGGCGAAGTCCGCTCCGTTCAAAATTTGCTGAAGACGCGGAAACCGGGGCATTTGCGAATACGGGATTGCGGGCTAGTTTGTATCCCACATCAGGGGGATTGCACGGATGAGGATTTTGGTCATCGCGGCCGCGGTGCTGGCGCTGGCGGCTGGATCGGCGGAGGCGCAGGGCCGGCGCCAGCCCAGTGAGGGTGCAAAGCCGGCTGACACCAAACCCAAGATCGACGAAAAGGCCTACAAGGCTGCGCTCGAGCGCATTCCCGAGCCCAAGGAAAAGTACGATCCGTGGGGCGGGGCCCGCCCTGGCGAGCCCACCAAGAAGCCGAAATAGAACGGGGCGGGCGTTGCGGATCCACCTGCGCGCTGCGGTCGCATTCGTTACGCTCCTGCTGCTTGCCGTGCCGCCATGCTTCGCCTGGGAGAGCTGGGGCGGCGATCCCGGCGGCTCGCGCTTCTCGCCATTGCGGGAGATTTCGCCCGGCAATATCGGCCAACTCGTCCGCGCCTTCGAATATCACACGGGCGATCTCACAGCACGCGCGCCCGAGCTGATGCGGCGAACCAAATTCCAGGCGACGCCGCTGTTCGTTGAAGACAGCCTGATCTTCTGCACGCCCTTCAACGAGGTCATCGCGCTCGATCCCGGCACCGGCGTGCAGAAATGGCGTTACGATCCGAAGATCGCGATCAACCAGCGGCCGGCCAATCGCTATGTCTGCCGCGGCGTCACCTATTGGGTCGACGACACGGCGCCGCCGGATGCTGCCTGCCGCGCGCGCATCTTCATGGGCACGAACGACGTCCGCCTGATCGCGCTCGATGCGAAGACAGGCGTTCCCTGTGCCGGTTTTGGCAATGGCGGGCAGATCAAGCTCGATATCGGAATGACCCTGGAATGGCCGGGCGAATTCCAGATCACCTCGCCGCCGGCGGTCGGCCGCGGTGTCGTCGTGGTCGGGTCTGCAATCGGTGACAACCGCCGCGTCGACGCGCCGAGCGGCCAGGTGCGTGCGTTCGATGCGCGAACCGGCCAGCCACGCTGGACCTTCGAGCCGCTCAAGCGCGATGGCATCGAAGCCGGTCACGCCAATGTCTGGGCGCCGATGTCGGTCGACGACAGGCGCGGATTCGTGTTCCTGCCGACGTCGTCGCCCTCGCCGGATTTCTGGGGCGGTAGGCGGCCGGGCAATAACGAGCACGCCAATTCGGTAGTCGCGCTGCAGATTGAGACCGGCGAGCTCGTATGGGCCTTTCAGACCGTGCATCACGACGTCTGGGACTACGATCTGCCGGCGCAACCGACGCTGGCGCGCCTCGACATTGGTGATGGCGAGCGCGACGTCGTGATCCAGCCGACCAAGCTGGGTTTCGTCTTCGTGCTCGATCGCGACACCGGCAAGCCGGTGTGGCCCGTCGAGGAGCGCGCCGTGCCGCAGGGCGGCGCGGAAGGTGAAGCGCTATCACCAACGCAGCCATTCCCGACGCATGTACCGCCACTAACGTCGCAGACGATCTCGACCGACGATGCGCTCTCGCTAATACCTGCACTGCGTCGCTCGTCCTGCGAGCGCCAATTCGCGGAGGCTCACAATGAGGGCCTGTTCACGCCGCCTTCCGTGCAGGGCACGCTGTTGTTTCCGTTCACCGGTGGCGGGGTGAACTGGGGCAGTGCGGCCTTCGATCCGGTCAGCCAGGTCCTCTACGCCAACACCAGCCGCGCCGTTCATCTCATCAAGCTGATTCCGCGCGCGGACGCCGTCGGGTTCAATCCGCCGCCCGGTCACGATTTCGGCCAGCAGCGTGGCACGCCGTTCGCGATGACGCGCGCCATGGTGACGTCGCCGCTCGGCCTGCTCTGCAACAAGCCGCCATGGGGCGAGATGGTCGCGGTTGATCTGAAGGCCGGAAAAATCCTCTGGCGCTCGACGGTCGGCACCACCGAGGATCTTGCGCCGCTCGGCGTGCCGCTGCCCTGGGGCGCGCCGCTCGTCAACGGGCTCGCGGTCACCGCAGGCGGGCTCGTCTTCACCGGAGCGATGGACGCCTATTTGCGCGCATTCGATGCGCAGAGCGGCAGGGAGCTATGGCAGGGCCGGTTGCCCGTCCCGGGCGTCGCCAACCCCATGACCTATCTCTGGCAGGGGGAGCAATATGTCGCGATCGGCGCCGGCGGCCACTCCGAGGCAGGCACGTCGATCGGCGACAGCGTCGTTGCGTTTCGTCTGGCGCGGCCGGGCGAGGGGCCATCGTTGTGGTCACGCACCGTCGATCGTCCCGGTGGACGTTTTCTTGCGGCGTTCTCAGCCATCGCGCTCGCGGTCGTCGCGCTTGTGATCACGGGCCTGCGCTGGCGCCACCGCCGTCGTGTCACGCGATCATGATCGTGTTATGGAGGCGATGCGAACGATCGTTCACATCGCGCGTGCTCACCCCGGCAGCATCGCGAACGCGCTCGACACCATCGCAACCGGCTTGTTGTCGGAGGCCGAGAGCAGCGTGACGCGGCCGAAGCTCATGGTGCGGCCGAGCCGCACCACGCGCGCGTCCGCCAGCACGTCCGACGAGGAGGCTGCGCGCATGAAATGCGTGGTTTGGTCGACCGTGGTCATCGGACGATAGCCGCGATTGGCGGCGAGGATCGCGATCACCATCGCGGTGTCGGCGAGCGCCATCAGCGCCTGGCCGCAGACCACGCCGCCGTTCCGGCACAGCCGTTCCGAGAACGGCATGCGCAAGAGCGCGCCCGGCTGCCAGTCCGGCGCATTCGCTGGCTGTGCGTGCTCGATGCGCTCGACCGAGAGGTCGAGATCCTGGACCCAGGGTGCAAAGACCTCGCCGAGGATGCGTTGCGCATCGGTGATGCCGAACTCGACGTCTGGCTGCGTTTGCATTGCTGTCGTTCCCTCCATTGTTGCCGGATGTTTGGTCTCATTCTGCGCGCATCGGCGCGGCAAAGTCACCCGGTCTGCTGCCGGCCGCGTCGGCTTGAAAATGCCCGACTTTGCCCGATATGATGGCCTTGCTTGGGTAGGGTGGATGATGTTGCGTCGATGTGTCCTGGTCTTTTGTCTGGCCGCGCTCGCCCTTGCGCTGAACGGCTGCACCAGATGCGGCCCGATCTGGGACGACTGGCTACATGCGCCGAAATCATGCAGATCGGACCGGATCTAGCGGCTATGCGGCCCTGAGCTTGCGGTCGGCCGCCACAAGGACGACAAGGCGCGGGCGATCCGCGCTTCGTGGATGATCAAGGAGCGAATGATGAAGCTTTTCCGTATGGCCGCGGTGCTGGCCGTGCTGGCGGGACCGGCCTATGCGCAAATGCCCAATCTCAATTTGCTGCAGGACGGTCCGAGCAAGAGCCCCGAGGAGAAGGCTGCGGAAGCCGAACGTGAAAAGGCCTACAAGGAAACGCTGAAGAAGATTCCGGACTCCAAGGCCTCCAACGATCCCTGGGGCGGCATGCGCTCCGATCCGCCGAAGCAGTCGGCGGCGCCGAAGGCATCGGCCGCGACCAGTGCGCCGAAGAAGAAATCCGGCACGGCTGCCAATTGACCTTTCCGCCGATCGGAGGCGGTGGACGCCTCCGGCCGGGGACTCCTCTTTGCCCCACAGGCCTCTTACATCTCGCAAGAGCGTATTTGCGTAGAGGAGGGCGGGACATGGCCGATCGTCCGCGGGATCTCGCCGAACGGATGGCGCGCCGGCGCAAGATGGGCGGCAAGCCGGACCACGCGACCGGCGACGGCTATCTGCGCGAGACCTTCACGCTGCCACGCGCAGCGGCACGGGCGAGGGCGGAGGCCTTCTTCGCCCGCTACCCCAAGGCGGGCTATATGAGCGCGGTCGAGAGCTGGCGCGAATTGCCCGGCGGCGACATCGAATTCACCATGCGGCGGCTGCCCAGCGCGGATTAGGGTCTCACCTTTTCGAGCGTTTCTGCGACGATGCGGATCCGGAATACCGGCTCCTTGGCCTCGTCCAGCAGCTCCATGTGCCATTCGGAATTTTCCTGGAGCTTGCGGGCGATCCCGGCGGCCATGTCGGCGCAGACGCTGGTCATCTCCTTCCAGGCCGAGTCGCGATCGGCAAATTCGCTCGCCTGGTCCGCGCAGCCGGAATAACGGCCGTTCCGGATTCGAAAGAAGTAGAGCGGCATGGCTGGCACCGATCACGCGTGACGGCCCAACCCCCAAGGCCACGGGCGCGCAGTGCAATCCCAAACCCCGATCAGATCAATTCCGGGCGGCTACGGGATACGCCCCTGGCGAGGCGCCGCACTAGCCGCTTGATCTCACCGGCGGTCTTGCTCAGGCCGTCTTGCGCTCGATCGCCTTGAGCTCGCGGTCGATGCGCAGCTGCACCCGTCGAATCGCCAACAAATCGAGGTTCGGCCGATCTTGATCTGCTCACCGATGCGGAATCGCCAGTGCCAGATTCCGGGAATTGCCGTCCTGGCGACGGTGAATTCGACACCCCTGTGATTCATGGTCACCTCCCACGACTCACTTTCCATGCCTGCAGCATGTTGGGCGCCGTCATATTCCGGGGGACAAGCAAAATCTGCCGGTAAACCCATCGTGGCCTCGCGCGCGGGAAGGGAACTCTGTTCATGGTCGGAGAACCACGGAGTCCATCGCGCCGACGGCATGTGCCTTGCTTGGCCTCATGACGGCAGGCAAACCATGGGCGCCTCATGCTCGGCATTCCCCGCCGCTACTCCCATTTCGTCTTCGGCATCATCCAGTCCGGACTGACCTCGCTGATCGCGGCCGGCATCGCCAGCGTTCCCGCGGGGAGCGCGATGGCCTTCCTCGGGCACTGGATGGTTTCGTGGCTGATCGCATGGGCCGCGATGCTGCCGATCGTGCTGCTGGCTGCGCCCGCGATCCGCGCCGTCTCGCTGCGGCTGACGCGCGAGGAGAAGGACCTGCGACCCGGCCGGCAGGCATGAAAAAAACCCCGCCTGGGGAGAGCCAAGCGGGGAGAAAGTTATTGGAGGCTGAGGTGCTGGGCTGCAACACCATAGCCAAGCGACCCTAGCCGGTTCGGCTTACGACAGCCTGACAGGGCCAAATCGAAGCCGCGTCGGCAATCGCCTTCGTCCATGGGCCGCAAACAGAAAACCCCGCTCGGGGGAGCGGGGTCGTCGGCTGGGTATGGAGGCCCAGTGTTGGTCCACCGAGCACGACGAGAATAGGCGATCAGGCTGACACGCGCCTGACGGGTGTCAGTGAAAGTCGCGGTCGCGAGGCCGCAGACTGGCCCCGCGCCCGTCCCAATTTCGACATCCGGCCGCACAACTGGCGACACACGGGTCGGCAAGATTCCACACCGTCCGGCGCGGCCATGGGGGAACGTGGCGCGGCGGCAACGGGGTGGCATCATGGATAACGTAGAGCGGTCATTCGCCGCCGCGACGGCGGCTGGCTTCGTCGTGCTGGTGATCAGCCTCGTGCTGCTGGCGGTGCTGTAAGGCAGCGCAAGCGCAGGTGCGGGAGCGACCGGGGTCCGTATCGTCGCGGTTTGCCGATGATGAACCGGCGCTTTGTCTTTCAAAAATGGAAAAACAACCCCATGCACAGTAGGCTCTGGGATGATTTCGTCATTCCATCAATGACTTACCGGAGGTATCGTGACACCTTAATCGAGCGAGAAGCGCACCCCGACGCGCGATGTTGGTTCCCTCGGGTTCACGGCAGCCGTGCGCAGCGGGCCCTGGCGAGCGCTAGTGGAGCTTGACCTCGTCCCAGGGCAGCCGCAGCTCGGCGGCGCGCTCGTCGCGGTCCTTCTTGCGGAACGCGTTCTCCTTGCGCTCGAACTTGATCATCTCTCCTCCTGCGCGGCCTCAGGAGTGGATTGCGCCCGATGACGTCTCGGTGTGCGTCTTCAGTCATGGCAGAGGCTCCGGAGGTGCAGTCTCCTCCCGAAGAAGGCCATAGACCGCGAAAAGGTTCGGTGCCTCAGGATTAAGGATTGTGACGGCTAAGCGAGAGATCCTGGGCAGATAGGACAGTGATACGAACGGTAGTTGCCCGGAATCCACTTGGCATCGGGGTACCGGTACGATGGCTCCCGTCGGGGCTGGCATTTCATCCCGAAACGAGATTGTAACCGGCAAGGGGTCGCTGAAAGGCGGCCCCTTTTCGATTCAGGCGGTGAGTGAATTAGGGACTCTCGGAAAGAACATATTGCGAACCTAGAACAAATGGGGTACATTGCTGTTATTGCCGGCCCGCATCTCAATCGTTTGTCCCCCTAGCGAATCCTCGCCATAAGGAGCACGACCCAATGTCCGCCACTGCCTTGCGTATCGTCGAAGGATCTTCCATGGACAAGAGTAAAGCTCTGGCCGCCGCGCTCTCCCAGATCGAGCGTCAGTTCGGCAAGGGCTCGGTGATGAAGCTCGGCAAGAACGACCGGTCCATGGACATCGAGGCGGTGTCATCGGGCTCGCTCGGGCTCGATATCGCGCTCGGCATCGGCGGCCTGCCCAAGGGGCGCATCGTCGAGATCTACGGGCCGGAATCCTCGGGCAAAACCACGCTGGCGCTGCATACGGTGGCGGAAGCGCAGAAGAAGGGCGGCATCTGTGCCTTCATCGACGCCGAGCACGCGCTCGACCCGGTCTATGCCCGCAAGCTGGGCGTCAACATCGATGAGCTCCTGATCTCGCAGCCCGACACCGGCGAGCAGGCGCTGGAGATCTGCGATACTTTGGTGCGCTCCGGCGCGGTCGATGTGTTGGTGATCGATTCGGTCGCAGCGCTGGTGCCGAAGGCCGAGCTTGAGGGCGAGATGGGCGATGCGCTGCCGGGTTTGCAGGCCCGCCTGATGAGCCAAGCGCTGCGCAAGCTCACGGCCTCCATCAACAAGTCCAATACCATGGTGATCTTCATCAACCAGATCCGCATGAAGATCGGTGTGATGTACGGTTCGCCCGAGACCACGACCGGCGGCAACGCGCTGAAGTTCTACGCCTCCGTCCGCCTCGACATCCGCCGCATCGGCGCTATCAAGGAGCGCGACGAAGTCGTCGGGAACACCACCCGCGTCAAGGTGGTGAAGAACAAGCTGGCGCCGCCGTTCAAGCAGGTCGAGTTCGACATCATGTACGGCGAGGGCGTCTCCAAGATGGGCGAGATCCTCGATCTCGGCGTCAAGGCCGGCATCGTCGAAAAATCCGGCGCCTGGTTCTCCTATGACAGCCAGCGCCTCGGCCAGGGCCGCGAGAACGCCAAGGCGTTCCTGAAGGCCAATCCCGACATCACCGCCAAGATCGAGACCTCGATCCGCCAGAACTCCGGCCTGATCGCCGAGCAGATTCTCGCCGGCACCCCCGAGCGCGACGCCGACGGCGAGGAGCCGACGGAGGAGTAAGACTTACCGCGAAGAATTTTCGCGAGGAGCGGGCGCTGAGGACGTTGAGTTGCCGACGTCGTCAGCGCCCGTTTCGTTTTGCGTTGTCGTGATCGGTAGTGTGATGAAGCGTCTGGTCCTGACCAGTTCGTCGGGCTTTGCTCTCGCAAGATCGAGACTGGCCGAATTCGTCATAATGTTCTCGTTTCGCTTTCAGTGGGGACCCGTGCCTCCACCTGAAATGCGTGCGGCCTATTTTGCGGCACGTTCGGAGAGTCTTGGGCCGGGTGATCACTGGTCGGACTGGGGCATCCATTGGCCTCGCGCCATGAGTCGTCGCAAAGATCTGTCGCTTGTCGATTTCTGCGAACCTTACGATGCGATCGAACTCTGGTTCGATCCAAATCCCGAGGATCAGTTGCAACTTATTTGGCTGCTCGATCACCTCAGATCTCATTCCTGGCCGGCGCAAAAACTCAAAGTGCGCCTTGTGGTGGACGATCTGATCGCGATGAGGGGCGAAAACCTGCGAAAGTCTGCGTCGCATATTCCCGCCTTTAATGTCTCTGCCAGGGAATTCGGGACCGCCGAGGCGGCGTGGCGGGCCTATTGCGAACCGACACCGGAAAGCTGCGTCAATCTCCTCCACAGCGACCTCAGTGCATTACCGATGCTGAGGCCGGCTTTGCTCAATCTGCTGCCAGAACTGCCGTCACCCTCGACAGGGCTTGGTGCGACGGAGATGCGATTTCTGGAACTTCTTTCCAGAGGGTTTGCGAACACGAATTCGTTGTTTCACCTGCGCTCGCATCGGCGCACGTTCGTGTTCGGAGAGACCGAGTTGGCTTGGTTGCTCGAGGGGCGGGCGCTCGGCCCCAATCCCGCAGTGGCCGGTTTGGGCGAGGAACTGCGCACAATCGACCTTAAGAATTTGAGGGCTCGGCATAAAGTCTATCTGCGCAGCCGCCTTTCGCTGACCGAATTCGGTAAAGCCGTCCTGGCCCATCAGGATGATTTCAGCCGCCACAATCCGATCGATCGCTGGTGGGGCGGCACGCATCTGACCAACGACCGGCTGTGGCGGTACGGCCCTGGTTTGACGAGGCCCTGAGGCATGACGCGGTTCATTGTGACAACAGACTCGTCCACTGCCGGCGGGATACAACGCGCCGGTCTCGCCGATCTCGTCATTGCGATCGAGCGTCGGCTGGTCTGGGGACCGCTGCCGTCGGATGCCGAACTCGAGGCGTTCTTTGCGCCACGCACAACGCAGCCGCATAGCCTCCATTGGCTGGACGACACACCATCCTGGCGTCTTGAAAACTCGGGGATGACGGGGCGTGGATTGATCGAGCTGATGGCGGAATGCGAATCGGTCGAATTATGGACAGGACCTGAGCCGAATGCGCAGTTGATTTTGCTGTGGCTGCTTGACCGTTGCGGCGATGAGAGCGGCAGTACCGCGGCGAGAGCGAGTGGAAGGTCACGCTGACAGAGCTCGGGCGTTCACTTGTAGCCCGCGAAGACGATTTGTGGCGCCACAACCCGCTCACACGTTGGTGGGGTGGTACCGAGCTGACCAACGAACGGCTCTGGCGTTGGGACGCCGATGCCCGTTCGTTGATCGCGCCGTAAGCCGCTACTCCGCGGCTTCCGCGTAATCGCTCACCGGCGGGCAGGAGCATACGAGGTTACGGTCGCCATAGACGTTGTCGACGCGCCCCACCGGGCTCCAGTACTTGTCGCTGCGCGAGGTGCCCGCGGGGAAGCAGCCCTCGCTGCGGGTGTAGGCGCGATTCCATGCATCATCGGCGATATCGTGCACGGTGTGCGGGGCGTGGCGCAGCGGCGAGGCCTCGATCTTGAAGCGGCCGGCTTCGACCTCGGCGATCTCCTTCCGGATCGCGATCATGGCGTCGCAGAAGCGGTCCAGCTCCGCCTTCGATTCCGACTCGGTCGGCTCGATCATCAGTGTGCCCGGCACCGGGAAGCTCATGGTCGGCGCGTGGAAGCCATAATCGATCAGGCGTTTTGCGATGTCGTCGACGGTGACGCCTGAGGTCGTCTTTAGCGGCCGGGGATCGACGATGCACTCATGCGCGACACGGCCCTTGGCGTTCTTGTAGAGCACCGGGAAGTGCGGATCGAGCCTTGCCGCGATGTAATTGGCGTTGAGGATCGCAATCTCGGTCGCGCGCTTCAACCCTTCGCCGCCCATCATCAAGATATAGATGTAGGAGATCGTGAGGATCGAGGCCGAGCCGAACGGCGCGGCCGACACCGGGCCGACCGGTGCATCCGCCTTGGTCGCGGGATGGCCGGGCAGGAACGGGGCGAGATGTGCTCTTACGCCGATCGGGCCCATGCCGGGGCCGCCGCCGCCATGCGGGATGCAGAAGGTCTTGTGCAGGTTGAGGTGGCTGACATCGGCGCCGTAATCGCCGGGCCGTGACAGCCCGACCTGCGCGTTGAGGTTGGCGCCGTCGAGATACACCTGGCCGCCATGGCCATGGACGATGTCACAAATCTCGCGGATGTGCTCTTCGAACACGCCATGCGTCGAGGGATAGGTGATCATCACAGCGGCGAGGTCGTTCGAATGTTTCTCGGCCTTGGCGCGGAGATCACCAACGTCGACGTCGCCGTTCTTCTCGCAGGCGACCACCACCACGTCCATGCCGACCATCGCGGCCGAGGCCGGGTTGGTGCCATGAGCGGAGGAGGGGATCAGGCAGATCTTGCGGTGGCTCTGTCCGCGCGCGGCATGATAGCCGCGGATCGCGAGCAGCCCGGCATATTCGCCTTGCGCGCCGGAATTCGGCTGCAGTGAGATCGCATCATAGCCGGTGATGTCGCACAGCCACTTTTCAAGCCGCGCGAACAGCGCGTGATAGCCGGCGGCCTGCTCGCGCGGGGCGAACGGGTGCAGCGTCGCAAACTCCGGCCAGGTCAGCGGCATCATCTCGGTGGTCGCGTTCAGCTTCATGGTGCAGGATCCCAGCGGAATCATCGCGCGGTCGAGCGCGAGGTCGCGATCACTGAGCTTGCGCATGTAGCGCAGCATCTCGGTCTCCGAGCGATGCGCATGGAACACCGGATGGGTGAGGAAAGCGGTCGTGCGCTTCAAGTCGTCCGGCAGCGCCTCGCGCGTCTCGGCGTCGATCTCGGCATAGGCAAGTGTGCCGCCGAAGGCGCGCCAAACCGCTTCCACCGTTGCAGGCGTCGTGGTCTCGTCGAGCGCAATGCGAAGCGCGGTTTCACTGATGCCGAGATTGATTGTCTCGGCGGTCGCGCGCGCAATGATCTCGGCACGCTTGGCGCCAGCATCGACGCTGAGCGTGTCGAAGAAGGTCTCCGACTGGAGCGCAAAGCCGAGCCTGCGCAGGCCGGTGGCGAGCACGGTCGCGCGGCGATGCACATCTTGCGCGATCTGCGTCAGGCCCTCGGGGCCGTGATAGACCGCGTACATCGAGGCGATCACGGCGAGGAGCACCTGCGCGGTGCAGATGTTGGAGGTCGCCTTCTCGCGGCGGATGTGCTGCTCGCGGGTCTGGAGGGCGAGGCGATAGGCCGGCATCCCGCGCGAATCCACGGAGAGGCCGACGATGCGGCCGGGCAGCGAGCGCTTCAGCGCGTCGCGCACCGCCATATAGGCCGCATGCGGTCCGCCATAGCCCATCGGCACGCCAAAGCGCTGCGCCGAGCCGATCGCGATGTCGGCCCCTAGCTCGCCGGGCGAGGCGAGCAGCGTCAGTGCCAGCAGATCGGCGGCGACGATCGCGAGCGCGCCCTTGGCGCGCAGTGTCGCGATCGCGGGACGCAGGTCCCGCACCGCGCCCGACGAGCCCGGATATTGCAGCAGCGCACCTAGCACGTCACTCTTAGCGAGATCGGTGAGGGGATCGCCGACGATCAGGCTCCAGCCGAGCGGCTCGGCGCGGGTGCGCATCACCGCGAGCGTCTGCGGATGCACGTCCTTGTCGACGAAGAAGGCTTTTGCCTTCACCTGTGAGTGCCGCTCGGCGAGCGCCATGGCTTCGGCCGCCGCGGTCGCCTCGTCGAGCAGCGAGGCGTTGGCAACGTCGAGCCCGGTGAGGTCGCAGATCATGGTCTGGAAATTGAGCAGCGCCTCGAGCCGGCCCTGGCTGATTTCGGGCTGGTAGGGCGTATACGCCGTGTACCAGGCCGGATTCTCCAGGATGTTGCGCTGGATCACCGCGGGCAGGATCGTGCCGGAATAGCCCTGGCCGATCAGCGAGGTGAAGACCTTGTTCTGCCGCGCGAGCTCGCCCATATGCGCGATCGCCTCGGTTTCGCTCAAGGCTTTGCCGAGATCGAGCGGGGCGGCCTGCCGGATCGAGGCCGGCAGCGTCTCCCCCATCAGCGCATCAACGCTTTTGGCGCTGACGGCCTCGAGCATTGCGGTGACGTCGCGCGTCGAGGGGCCAATGTGGCGGCGAACGAAGTTGGCGGCGGTGTCGCCGTTGGATTTGCGGTGCGCGGTCATCATAGGGTCCTCGCTAGGAGTTGCTGTCATCGTCCGTCTTGTGCGCACTTGCGCACAGGGGCGGACGATCCAGTACGCCGTGGCCCCTCGGCTCTAGCCGAAGCGGCTGCGTCGACTGGATGTCCCGCCTTCGCGAGGCATGACAGTGAGTGTGAGGCGGCTACTTGCTTCATCTCACGCCGTATGCGCTTTGTACGCAGCGTCATCCATGAGGCCGCCGAGCTCGTTTCTGTCGGCAATCTTGATCTTGAAGAACCAGGCCGCGCCCTGCGCATCCGTGTTCACCAGCGCGGGCTCGGCCGCGAGTGCGGGATTGGTCTCGAGCACCTCGCCCGTAACGGGCGCGTAGACGTCAGAGGCGGCCTTGACGGATTCCACGACCGCGGCGGCTTCTGCCTTCTTCAGCACGCGGCCGATCTTGGGCAGCTCGACGAACACGACGTCGCCGAGCTGCTGCTGCGCGTAATCGGTGATCCCGACGGTGGCGATGTCGCCCTCGATGGCGAGCCATTCGTGGTCGGAGGTGTACAGCGTCGTGGTCATGGTCGAATCCTCAGCGTTTGTAGGTGTTTTTCACGAAGGGCATGGCGGCGACCTCGACGGCTAGGCGCTGGCCGCGCACCTCGGCGAACAGCTTGGTGCCGAGCGCGCTCTGGCTCGTGGGCACATAGCCCATCGCCACCGGCGCATTCAGGCTCGGGCCGAAGCCGCCCGATGTAACCTTGCCGATCGGCTCGCCCGCCGTCGCATCCGCAAACAGCAGCGCGCCCTCCCGCACCGGCGCGCGTCCCTCAGTGCGCAGGCCGACGCGGCGGCGGGATGCACCCTGGTCGAAATGGGCGAGAATCTTCTCGGCGCCGGGGAAGCCGCCGGCGCGCGTCCCACCGCTGCGGCGGCTCTTCTGCACCGACCATTCCAGCGCGGCTTCGACCGGCGTGGTCGTGGTGTCGATGTCGTGGCCGTAGAGACAGAGCCCGGCCTCCAGCCGCAGGCTGTCGCGGGCCCCGAGCCCGATCGGCAGCACGTCCGGGTTTTCGAGCAGCGTCTTGGCGAGGCGCTCGGCATCGCCAGCGGGCACGGAAATCTCGAACCCGTCCTCGCCGGTATAGCCCGAGCGCGAGACGAAACAGGGGAGGTCGGCGACCTCGCGCGGGCCGGCATCCATGAATTTCATGGACGGCGCCTCTGCACACCATTTCGCCAGCGCCGTTTCCGCCTTCGGGCCCTGGAGCGCGATCAGCGCGCGGCCGTCCAGCGGATCGATCACGCAGTCGTCGGAGAGATGCGCGCGCAGATGCGCCTCGTCCGCGTCCTTGCAGGCGGCGTTGACGACCAGGAACAGGTGGTCGCCGAAATTGGCAACCATCAGATCGTCAAGGATGCCGCCATCCGCATTGGTGAACTGGGCGTAGCGCTGCCGTCCCGGTGCAATCGCCAGGATATCCTGCGGCACCAGCCGCTCCAGCGCGCGGGCGGCGTCCTCGACCTTGCCGGATTTCGGCCGGAGCGCGATCTGTCCCATGTGGGAGACGTCGAACAGGCCCGCGGAGGCGCGGGTGTGGAGATGCTCCTTCAGCACGCCCGCGGGGTACTGCACGGGCATGTCATAGCCCGCGAACGGCACCATCTTGCCGCCCAGGGACACATGCAGGGCGTGGAGCGGGGTGTGTCGGAGGGAATCGTGGTCGTCGGGTGCAGGCATTACAGGGGCCCTCGGCGGTTCCCCGGGGACGATTCCCCGGCAGCAACCCATCGAAGCCCCATCTGTCGCTGTGCCTGAGAGTATTATCCCGTCGGCGGACGCTGTCCGGGTCTTAACCCCGTCGGCGCCTCTTTCCAGATGTCGTCAAAGCCACGCGGTCCTTTTGCCTGAGAGTTTCCGGGGCGGTTGCTCCTTCGGCGCCGGCTGCCTAAAGCCGGTCTCTCCCGACGTGGCCGTACGATAGAGATATGTAAAGACCACAGCCTGGCCAAGCCTGTCAACGCGGCCGGCATCGGCTTTCAACCGGGATTGCGCGACCGCGGCAACCTACTGATCTGCTTGCACATCTCCTTGCACAGTTTCTGGACAGCGAAGCTGGCCTTGTCTAAAAGCGCTTTGGCCCGCAGATATCAGCCTTTAGCGTCTGTTTGGATGGCGAGAAGCGGGCCCAAGCATACCCGATTGGATGAACATGAGCGGCGTCAACGAGATCAGGTCGACCTTTTTGAACTTCTTTGCCGAGAACGGCCACGAGATTGTGCCGTCCTCGCCACTCGTGCCGCGCAACGATCCGACCTTGATGTTCACCAATGCCGGCATGGTGCAGTTCAAGAACGTCTTCACCGGCGTCGAGAAGCGGCCCTATCAGCGCGCCACCACCTCGCAGAAATGCGTGCGCGCCGGCGGCAAGCACAACGACCTCGACAATGTCGGCTACACCGCGCGCCATCTCACCTTCTTCGAGATGCTCGGCAACTTCTCGTTCGGCGACTATTTCAAGGAGCGCGCGATCGAGCTCGCCTGGAAACTGATCACCAGCGAGTTCGGGCTGAAGAAGGACAAGCTGCTCGTCACGGTCTACCACACCGACGACGAGGCGGCGGGCCTGTGGAAGAAGATCGCCGACTTCTCCGACGACCGCATCATCCGGATTCCGACTTCGGACAATTTCTGGGCGATGGGCGACACCGGCCCGTGCGGCCCGTGCTCGGAGATCTTCATCGACCGCGGCGAGCACATCTGGGGCGGGCCTCCGGGCTCGCCCGAGGAGGACGGCGACCGCTTCCTCGAATTCTGGAATCTCGTCTTCATGCAGTACGAGCAGGTGACGAAGGAGGAGCGCGTGGGCTTGCCGCGTCCCTCGATCGACACCGGCATGGGCCTGGAGCGCATGGCCTGCATTCTCCAGGGCGTCGAGAGCGTGTTCGAGACCGACCTGTTCCGCAATTTGATCGACGCGGCGGCGTCCGCACTCGGCAGCGGGCCGAACGAGCAGACCGTCGCCTCGTTCCGGGTCATCGCCGACCATCTGCGCTCCTCGGCCTTCCTCATCTCCGACGGCGTGCTGCCCTCGAACGAGGGCCGCGGCTATGTGCTGCGCCGGATCATGCGCCGCGCGATGCGCCATGCCCAGCTTTTGGGCGCGAAAGAACCGCTAATGCATCGCCTGGTCTGGGCGCTGGTGCGCGAGATGGGCCAGGCCCTTCCGGAACTGGTCCGCGCAGAGAAGCTGATCGAGGAGACGCTGCGGCTGGAAGAGACCCGCTTCCGCAAGACGCTGTCGCGCGGACTTGCCATCCTCGATGAGAAGAGCGCGTCCTTGAAGAAGGGCGACATGTTCGACGGCGACGTCGCCTTCACGCTGTACGATACCTACGGCTTCCCGCTGGACCTGACGCAGGACGCGCTGAAGTCGCGCGGTATCGGCGTCGACCAGGCGGCGTTCTCTGATGCGATGGAGCGTCAGAAGGCCAAGGCGCGCGAGTCCTGGAAGGGTTCTGGCGAGGCGGCTTCCGAAGCGATCTGGTTCCCGCTGCGTGAGAAGCTGGGTGCGACCGAATTCCTCGGCTACGAGACCGAGAGCGCCGAAGGCGTGGTTTCCGCGCTGGTCAAGGACGGCAAGGAGGCGGGCAGCCTCAAGGCCGGCGAGACCGGCGCGATCGTGCTGAACCAGACACCGTTCTATGCGGAATCCGGCGGCCAGGTCGGCGACACCGGCGTGCTGCTCGGCGAGGGCGGCATCAAGGTCCGCATCACCGACACGCAGAAGAAGCTCGGCGATCTCTTCGTCCATATCGGCACGGTCGAGAGCGGCGAAGTGAAGCTCGGCACCGCGCTCCAGCTCGAGGTGGATCATTCGCGTCGTGCGTCGATCCGCGCCCACCACTCGGCGACGCACCTCCTCCACGAGGCGCTGCGCCAGGTGCTCGGCGACCACATCGCTCAGCGCGGCTCGATGGTCGCGCCCGACCGGCTGCGCTTCGACTTCGTGCATCCGAAGCCGATCACGGCGGAGGAACTCGCCCGCGTCGAGGACATCGCCAACGACGTGGTGCTGGAGAACGACGAGGTCACCACGCGTATCATGGGCGTCGATGAAGCCCGTGAGGCGGGGGCGCGCGCCCTGTTCGGCGAGAAATATGGCGACGAGGTCCGCGTCGTCTCGATGGGCAGGACCGCACGCGAGCGCGGCGCCAACACGCTCGGCTGGTCGGTCGAGCTCTGCGGCGGCACGCATGTGAAGCGGACCGGCGACATCGGTCTGATCACGCTCACGAGCGAGAGCGCGGTCGCCTCAGGCGTGCGCCGCATCGAGGCGCTGACCGGCAATTATGCGCGCAAGCACGCCAATGACACCATGGCGCTGGCGAAGATTGCGGCGAACGAGCTGCGCACCTCCATCGACGACGTGCCGGCGCGCATCGCCGCGCTGATGGAGGAACGCAAGAAGCTCGAGCGCGAGCTCTCCGACGCACGCAAGAAGCTCGCGATGGGCGGCGGCGCGTCATCGAGCAACGGCGCGGCGGCGGGCGTGCGCGAGGTCGGCGACGTCAAGCTGATGGCGCGCGCGGTCGAGGGCATCGAGATGAAGGATCTCAAGAGCCTTGCCGACGACGGCAAGAAGCAGATCGGCTCCGGCGTCGTCGCTATCGTCGGCGTCACCGAGGACGGCAAGGCCGGTGTCGTGGTCGGCGTGACACAGGATCTGACCGCGCGCTTCAACGCCGTGAACTTGGTGCGCATCGCGTCCGAAGCGCTCGGTGGCAAGGGCGGCGGCGGCCGGCCCGACATGGCGCAGGCCGGCGGCCCTGACGGCGCCAATGCGGCCGCGGCGCTCTCGGCGATCGAAAAGGCGATGGCAGGCGCTTAAAACCCCGTGTCCCCCCCCCGCATGATGCTTCCTCGGGCACAGGTCTCGTCGTTGCGAGGAGCTCGCGACAAAATTGCAGAGCAAATTTGCGCTGATGCGACGAAGCAATCCAGTGTCCGCCGTGGAGACAGTCTGGATCGCTTCGCTTCGCTCGCAATGACGGTTGAGGCGAGACGCCGGCTTACGCTGCCAGCGCCTTCGTGAGGTTCTCGGCGACCTTGTCGAGGAAGCCGGTGGTCGAGAGCCAGCGCTGGTCGGCGCCGACCAAGAGCGCGAGATCCTTGGTCATGTAGCCGGCTTCGACGGTGTCGACGCAGACCTTCTCCAGTGTGTTCGCGAACTTGGCGAGCTCGGCATTGTTGTCGAGCTTGGCGCGATGCGACAGGCCGCGCGTCCAGGCGAAGATCGAGGCGATGGAATTGGTCGAGGTCTCCTTGCCCTTCTGGTGCTCGCGGTAGTGGCGGGTCACCGTGCCGTGGGCGGCTTCGGCTTCCACCGTCTTGCCGTCGGGGGTGAGCAGCACCGAGGTCATCAGGCCGAGCGAGCCGTAGCCCTGCGCAACCGTGTCGGACTGCACGTCGCCATCGTAATTCTTACAGGCCCAGACATAGCCGCCGGACCATTTCAGCGCCGAGGCCACCATGTCGTCGATCAGGCGGTGCTCGTAGGTCAGGCCCTTGGCGTCGAATTCCTTCTTGAACTCGCGGTCGAAGATGTCCTGGAAGATGTCTTTGAAGCGGCCGTCATAGACTTTCAGAATGGTGTTCTTGGTCGACAGATAGACGGGGTAGCCGCGCAGCAGGCCGTAATTGAAGGAGGCGCGGGCGAAGTCGATGATGGAGTCGTCGAGATTGTACATCTCCATGGCGACGCCGGCGCCCGGTGCCTTGAACACTTCCTTCTCGATCACGGTACCGTCCTCGCCGACGAACTTCAGCGAGAGGGTGCCCTTGCCCGGGAACTTGATGTCCGTGGCGCGGTACTGATCGCCATAGGCGTGGCGGCCGATGATGATCGGCTTGGTCCAGCCGGGAACGAGACGCGGCACGTTCTTGCAGATGATCGGCTCGCGGAAGATCACGCCGCCGAGGATGTTGCGGATGGTGCCGTTCGGCGACTTCCACATCTGCTTGAGATTGAACTCCTTCACCCGGGCTTCATCAGGGGTGATGGTGGCGCATTTGACGCCGACGCCGACCTTCTTGATCGCCTCGGCGGCGTCGATGGTGACCTGATCGTTGGTGTGGTCGCGGTATTCCATCCCCAGGTCGAAATAGAGCAGCTCGACGTCAAGGAACGGGTTGATCAGCTTGTCCTTGATGTACTGCCAGATGATCCGGGTCATCTCGTCGCCATCGAGTTCGACGACGGGATTGGATACCTTGATTTTTGCCATGATCGGGGAAGCCTCTTGGAAACGGCGCTTTGGGCGCGCCACGGGTATATCCGGCGCCTCTTAGCACCGCCGCGCGGCGGGCGAAAGCCAAGGGATTATGCACTTTTAGCCCATCCAGCTTCCGCAGATGGGAAGCGGCAGCCGGCTCCCGGCCGGGCGGGGACTGACGTTCCAGGCGAGATTCAAAAGTCGAATCCAACCCGTTATTTCCCTTGAGAATTCTGTCAGGACAGGCAAACGACAAGCGGCGATGCGGCCGGTCCGCTGGGCCGGCCTGAATCAACTCCTGAAGCGGCCTCTGCAAGGCCTTGAGAGACAGCGTGAAAGCGAAGTGAGATGTCGGGGACTGACAAGAGCAAAGCGGGGCTTTCCCTCGACGGCCCCATCGTGATCCTGGTCGAGCCGCAGCTCGGGGAAAACATCGGCATGGCCGCGCGCGCCATGGGCAATTTTGCGCTTGCCGCCTTGCGCATCGTCAATCCCCGCGACGGCTGGCCCAACATCGCCGCGCAGCGCGCCGCGGCCGGCGCCGACCACATTCTGGAAAAGGCCAAACTGTTTGCGACGGTGGAAGAGGCCGTCGCCGATCTCGATCTGTTGTTCGCCACCACGGCGCGCGCCCACGACCAGGCCAAGCCGGTGGTCGGGCCGGAGGCGGCAGCGGCCGAGATCTCGGGTCACATCGCCACAGGGGGCAAGGCTGGTATCCTGTTCGGCCGGGAGCGCTGGGGCCTCACCAACGAGGAGGTCGGGCTCGCCAACCGTATCATCACCTTCCCGGTCAATCCTGGCTTTGCCTCGCTCAACCTCGCCCAGGCCGTGCTGCTGGTCGGCTATGAATGGTTCAAGCGCGCCACGTCAGGCGAACTGCCGCACGGCATGCCCGAGCGCTCCGAGCGCGCCTCGCAGCACCAGATGCAGGCCTTCTTCGACAACCTCGTGCGCGAGCTCGACAAGGTCGAATTCCTGCGCCCGGCCGAGAAGCGCGACACCATGCTGGTGAATCTGCGCAACATCTTCACCCGGATGGAGCCGACCAAGCAGGACATGCACACGCTGCACGGCGTGGTGATGGCGATCGCGGAAGGCCGCAAGGGCCCGGCCAAGGGCGGCGTGCTCGACGGCGAGCAGGCGACGCGCCTGCGCGCGGTCTTGGCCGAGCACGGGCAGGGCGGCAGCGTGCCTGACAGCGGCTCGACTGTGCGCGGGCTCGCGCGCCTGCTCCGCCGCAACCCGACCGACGCCGAGCGCCTGCTGTGGCAGGCGCTGACCCGCGACCGCCGCTTCGCCGGCCAGTTCAAGCGCCAGACCCCGGTGGGGCGGCACATTCCCGACTTCGTCTCGTTCCCGCACCGGATCGCGATCGAGCTCGTCAACGCGGGCGAGGGGGAAGCCATCGCGGCAGATCGCGCGTCGCGGCGGGCTTGGCTCGAGGCGCGGGATTATCGCGTGCTGGAGATCCGGGCGGCCGATGTGGAGCGTGATATGGAGGCGGAGCTGGTGCGGCTGCAGGGAATGATGTCGGAAGGATCGAGCGCTTCGTAGCAGGTAACCTCAGACTGGGTGCCACCGTCGAATGAAGACTATTGGCTGCCTTCGTCGAGCAGTGTCTTCGCGATAACGTTGCTCTTGTCGCAGACGCTGGAGAACGCGCGGGGAGGGACATCATCGACGAGCGGGCGGTCGGGCAGTTCTCGGACTTTGCCGTCACGAGGCGAGGCGCCGGTGTGAAGCGCTAGCCTCATTTATTGGCACGCTTCGTGCCTCCCAAAGCGGCAGGCCGGCACGATGCCGAACCAAAAGGAGACCCTGGCATGAAACGCGAAGACCTCACCGAAAAGCTGCTCGACATCAAGCGCGAAAACGGCTGGAGCTGGAAATACATCTGCGAGAAGATCGGCGGCTATTCCGAAGTGCTGATTACGGGCGCGATCCTCGGCCAGATGAAATTGACAAAACCGCAGGCCGCCAACGCCGGCGAGCTGTTCGGTCTGTCGAAGGCGGAAGTTGCGATGCTCAACGAGGTGCCGATGCGCGGCACCGGCACGCCGATGCCGCCGACCGATCCCCTGATCTACCGCTTCTACGAGATGGTGATGGTGAACGGCCCGGCCTGGAAGGCGCTGATCGAGGAAGAGTTCGGCGACGGCATCATGTCGGCGATCGACTTCGACATGGGAATCGAGCGCGTTGCGAACCCGAAGGGCGACCGCGTCAAGATCACTATGAGCGGCAAGTTCCTGCCGTACAAATATTACGGCGCCAGCGGCAACGTGCCGGAATACGGATTTAGGGAGGAGTGATAGAGGCGAGTGGCGAATTGCGAGTAGCGAATGGGGACGCCCAATTCGCCATTCGCCACTCCCTATTCGCCTATTTTATTTCCCCGCCTTCACCTCGGCGGCCGCCACCGCGAGCAATTCGCTCATCTTGGCGCGAATCGTTTGCTCGGTGACGGTGACGTTCTTGGCGGCGAAATCGGCCATGATCTTGCGCAGGACGTCGGCATCGCCGGCCTCCTCGAAATCCGCCGCGACCACCTCCTTGGCATAGGCAGTGGCGGCATCGCCGGTGATGCCGAGCTTTTCCGCCGCCCACAGGCCGAGCAGCCGGTTGCGACGGGCCTCTGCCTTGAATTTCTGCTCCTCGTCGAGGGCGAACTTCTTCTCGAAACCTTCCTGCCGCTTGTCGAACTCGCTCATGCCTTGTTCCAAATCCCTCTGAATGGAGCGGGAGCCTTCCGTTGCGGCGCCCCGACTGCATGCCTACATAGATAGCACATATCGGCAAAACAACGGGCCGTTAAGCCGCAGTCAAGGCGGTATAAGTCGGCGTCGGATGGACCGGATCGATTGTGCTGGGACAGCCAATCGGATAGGTTGCCTGAAGGTTTGGTTCCTGTTCTGTTTCCAGAGGTTCCACGCCGTTCACGGCAGCTCCGCTGTGGGTCGTAATCCTAGTCAACCGGAGCACACCAGATTCATGGATTTCAACAAAACACGGTACATCCCAATGAGCCGTCGGCGTCGCATTTATGAAGGCAAGGCAAAGGTTCTCTATGAAGGCCCGGAGCCCGGTACCCTGATCCAGCACTTCAAGGATGACGCCACCGCGTTCAATGCGAAAAAGCATCAGGTGATCGAGGGCAAGGGTGTCCTCAACAACCGGATCTCGGAGTACCTGTTTCAGCACCTCAACGACATCGGGGTGCCGACCCATTTCATCCGCCGGCTCAACATGCGCGAGCAGTTGATTCGCGAGGTCGAGATCGTGCCGCTGGAAGTGGTGGTGCGGAACGTTGCCGCCGGCTCGCTGTCGCAGCGCCTCGGCATCGAGGAGGGCACCCAACTGCCCCGTTCGATCATCGAGTTCTACTACAAGAATGACCAGCTCAACGACCCCATGGTGTCGGAAGAGCACATCACTGCGTTCGGCTGGGCGACGCCGCAGGAGATCGACGACATCATGGCGCTCGCCATCCGCGTCAACGATTTCCTCACCGGGCTCTTCCTCGGCATCGGCATCCGCCTCGTCGACTTCAAGATGGAGTGCGGGCGCCTGTTCGAGAACGAGATGATGCGGATCATCGTCGCCGACGAGATCTCGCCGGACTCCTGCCGTCTGTGGGACATCAAGTCGAACGAGAAGCTCGACAAGGACCGCTTCCGCAGGGATCTCGGCGGCCTGCTCGAGGCCTATACCGAAGTCGCAAAGCGCCTCGGCATCCTCATGGAGAACGAGCGTCCGCAGGGCTCCGGCCCGGTGCTGGTGAAAAGCTGAAAGAGGATCTTTGACGTGAAGGCACGTGTTACCGTTACCTTGAAAACGGGTATCCTCGATCCGCAAGGCAAGGCCATCGAAGGCGCGCTGAAGTCGCTCGGCGTCGACGGTATCGCCAGCGTCCGGCAGGGCAAGGTGTTCGACATCGAGCTCGCCGGCGCCGATAAGGCCAAGGCGGAAGCCGCGCTGAAGGAAGCCGCCGACAAGCTGCTGGCGAACACCGTGATCGAGAATTATCGGGTCGAGATCGTCTAACGCGCGCGCCGCTCACAGCCACCCGACACGCCGAAAACGCCAGTACAGCGCGCCGCATGCCGTCAGCATCACGCCGAGCAGCATGTAATAGCCGTATTCCCATTCCAGCTCCGGCATGTGCTTGAAGTTCATGCCGTAGATGCCGGCGAGGGCAGTCGGGATGGCGATGATCGCGAGCCAGGAGGCGAGCTTCTTGGACACCGCCGTTTCCTGCGCCTGGCCGACCAGCAGGCTCGCCTCGAAGGCGAAGGCCAGCACCTCGCGCATGGAATCGATGCGCTCCTGGATGTTGCGGACGTGGTCCGTGACGTCGCGGAACAGCGGCTGCATGGCCTGGCGCACCATGGCGAGTTCGTCGTGCTCCAGCCGGCGGCAAACCTCCACCAGCGGGCCGATCGCGGTCCTGAGCCGCAACAGGTCGCGGCGCAGCATGTAAAGCCGCTCGATCTGCGCCTTGCTGATCGGCTTGGAGAGCACGTCGTCCTCGATGGCCTCGACTTCATCGTGAATGCTTTCGAGCACGGGCGAGTAATTGTCGACGATGAAATCGAGGATGGCGTAGAGGATGTAATCCTCGCCGCGCGCCAGCGCCCGCGGGCAGCTTTCGCAGCGTTCGCGTACCGGCGTGTAGGAGGTCGAAGCGCCGTGGCGCACCGACACCAGATAGCCTTCGCCGACGAAGATGTGCGTCTCGCCGAAGGCGATGCGGCCCTCGATCAATTGCGCGGTGCGCGCGACGATGAACAGAGCCTCGCCATATTGCTCGATCTTGGGCCGCTGATGGGCGTGGTTGGCGTCCTCGATGGCGAGCTCGTGCAAATCGAACTGCTTCTGCACGGCGCCGAGGAGCGCCATGTCGGGTTCGTGCAGGCCGATCCAGACCACGTGTCCGGGCTTGGCCCGCCAGCTCGAGGCCTCGCTGATGGCGATATTGGCAACGCGGCGGCCGTCGACATAGGCGCCGGCCGCGACGACGCCCTCGGCGGACACCGGTTCGGCAGGAGATGCGGACAGCGACGGGACGTTCATGGCTTCAATCCCGGGCAATTCGAGCGGCCAAACCGCATGCGGCCATGGCCTGTGTACAAGGCCCTTTGCCGAGGCTAGCACTGGTAAAATCCCCGTCAAATGGTTATGTCTCTTGGCGAATTGGCCCTCCCTGCCATCTCGATTCCAGCCACCGTCGGAACCTTACGCCATGAAAGCCGCCATCCTCGTCTTTCCCGGAATCAACCGCGAGCGCGACATGGCGCGTGCCTTGAGGCTGATCTCCGGCCGCGAGCCCGCGATGGTGTGGCACGCCGAGACTTCACTGCCTGCGGGCACCGACCTCGTGGTGGTGCCGGGCGGCTTCTCCTATGGCGACTATTTGCGCTGCGGCGCGATCGCGGCGCGCGCGCCCGTAATGGACGCGGTGCGCGACTATGCAGCCAAGGGCGGCCTCGTGCTCGGCGTCTGCAACGGTTTCCAGATCCTCTGCGAATCCGGCCTGTTGCCGGGCGTCTTGATGCGCAATGCGCGGCTGAAATTCATCTGCCACGACGTGCATCTGCGGGTCGAGCGTTCCGACACGCCGTTCACCCGCGGCTACAATGCCGGGCAGGTGATCCGCGTGCCCGTCGCGCATGGCGAGGGCAATTACGAGGCGGACGAAGAGACTATCAAGCGGCTCGAAGGCGAGGGGCGGGTGCTCTATCGCTACTGCTCCCCTGAGGGCGTGGTTGATGAGACCCATAACATCAACGGCGCGGCGCATTCCATCGCCGGCATCGTCAACGACAAGGGCAACGTGCTCGGCATGATGCCGCATCCGGAAAACCACGTCGAAGACATCATGGGCTGCACTGACGGCCGCGGCCTGTTCGCCGGCCTCGTCCAGCATCTGGAAAAAGCCGCGTGATCTGGTTCGTGCTGAAGCGGTCGCTCGCCGCGCTCGCGGCGCTGTCGTTCGCGAGCGTTGCGTTCGCGCAGGATTATCCCAAGCGTCCAATCACCATGATCGTGCCGTTCGCGGCCGGCGGCACCTCGGACGTGATCGCGCGGACCGTGGCCGAGCAGATGGGCATCGCGCTCGGCCAGACCATGGTGATCGAGAACGTCGCCGGCGCCGGCGGCTCGACGGCGCTGGCACGCGCCTCCCGCGCCGAGCCCGACGGCTACACCATCGCGATCGGCAATGCCGGCACCAACGCGGCGACCTACACGATCTATCCAAAGCTGCCGTTCACGCCGGAATCGTTCGTGCCGATCGCCATGGTGGCGAAGACGTTCGGCGTCGTCGCCGTGCGCAAGGATTTTCCGGCCAAGGACCTGAAAGAGTTCATCGCCTACGTCAAGGCCAATCCAGGCAGGATCAATCTCGGCCATGCCGGCGTCGGCTCCTCGAACTATCTGATCTGCAAGAGCTTCGTCACCGCCGCCGGGATCGACGCGACGCTGGTCGGCTATCGCGGTGCCGCGCCCGCGCTGACCGATGCGATCGGCGGCCAGATCGACGGCGTCTGCGATGCGGCCGCCTCCGTCTCGCAGGCAATCAACGACAAGCTGGTAAAGGGCCTCGTGGTCGGCTCGACCGTGCGGCTGGCCTCGTTGCCCGATCTGCCGACATCAGCCGAAGCCGGCCTAGCCGAATTCGAGGCGCAGGGCTGGAACGGCCTGTTCGCGCCCAAGGGCACCCCGCCGGCCGTGATCGCCAAGCTGAATGCCGCCGCGCGCACGGCTGTGGAATCCGACGCGGTGAAGAAGCGCTTCGCTGACCTCTCGACCGTTGCGCCCGATCCCGACGAGCACACGCCGGAAGTGCTGCAAAAGCTCGTGACGCGCGACGTGGAAAAATACCGGAAAATGCTCGCGGACGACGCCAAGTAGCGGCCAGCCTTCGATCGACAATCATTCATTTGTTTGCAGGCGGCGCAGCTATGGTTGCGCATCAGTGGCGCCAGACCGAAAGTCAGCTCAATCAGGAGGGGTCGGGCTCGTCACAAAAATGGAGCGGAAGAAGGGGGCGCATCTTCCTCGTGGCGGCCGCTACGCCCCATCTCATCCCGCTCTAGCGCAGCTTCAGCCGTTCGGTCGGCACCGTCATTGCCGCAACACCGGCCATGACCAGCAGCAGACCCAGCGCGAGGTTCGACGGCACGCTCTCGCCGAGCAGCAGCACGGAGAGGCCGACGCCGATCGGGATGCGCAAATAGCCTTGGGCGTTCGTCGTGAGCGTGCCGAGCCGCCCGAGGCAAACATAGAACAGCATCAAGCCAATGCGCTCGACACGATGCCCATGACGATGGTGGCGGTGATCGCGGTCGGGTCGGGTGCAGCGTCCAGGGCTGGTCGATGAGAAGCGAGGGCGGCAGCAGGATGATGCCGCCGAACAGCAGCGAACCGGCCGCCACCACCATCGGGTCGTAATCGGACAGGCGCAGGCCGAAGATCGTGGCGCAGGCAAACGAGATGGTGGCGAAGAGGATCGCGACCTCCGCGATGATCTCGCGACTGAGCCCGCGCAGCGCATCGAGGCCGACGATGAGAATCGTGCCGGCAAGCCCGAGGATCGCGCCCGCGAGCTTGAGCAGCGTCGCCGGCTCGTGCCGCGTGATCAGCGACGTGATCAGGAAGGCGAAGATCGGCGTCGTCGAAGCCAGCACCACCGTGTTCGACGCCGGCACATATTGCTGCGACCAGGTGATGATCAGGAACGGAAAGGTCGAGTTGATCAATTGCTGGGTCGCGAACAGCTTCCAGGCTTTCGCGTCGGTCGGGATCGTGACGCCGCGCATCCACAGGATCGCGAACAGGAAGGCGGCCGCGATCAGCGAGCGCGCCGCGATGAAGGTGATGGGTGGGATCGTGTCCAGCGCCAGCTTGGCCAGCGGATAGGTCGAGCTCCAGCAGCAGGCCAGCGCCAGCAGCAGCGCGAAGTCGCGCCAGCTGCGTGCGCCGGTGGTGGCGATTGACGGCAACGTTGATGCGGACGCCGTCGTGCGACCCGCCTCCGATGTGCTGTGCGGCACCTTGTTCTTGCTCCCCGGCGCACAAGCGCTTGACCAACTCTGGGCGAGGGAGCGTGAAAAGGGAAGGCCTCGAGCTATGCGTTTGGCTGGGGCTGCGGCTTCCGCTTCACCCGCTTGATCGTCCCGGAAAAGGTGAACAGCGGCCGTCCGTCGGAGGCCAGCTTGCCACGCAGGAAGATCAGCGAGCCGCCGGCGCGAGACACTTCGCCCACGCATTCGATCAACTCGCCCTCGCGTGCTGCATCGAGGAAGTCGCAGGCGAAATTGGTGGTCACGGCAGGTCCATCCAACTCATGTGTGGCGATTGCAAACAGGCAATAATCGGCGAAGGCCATGAAGCAGCCGCCATGGACGTTGCCGGAGCCGTTGAGGTGCTTCCTCTCCACCCGGAAGGCGCAGCGGACGCTGCCGTCCGCCTCGATCCGGTGCCAGAAGGGGCCGACATGGGATTCAAAACTGTCGCGAATCCAGGTCCGCCAGCCCTTGAATTCGCCGTCTGTGGCGACGTGGAGGTCGGGGCGGCGGAGCGGGGGCGCTTTGGTCAATTCGTGCACGGACGTGGGCCTTCAATTGCGGGTCTTTAGCCCTTAAATCCGATCCGTCCGCGCCGTGCAATTCCTGTTCCCGCAGCTCGCCTGCCGCAAAACGTGGGACAGCGGGAAAATGCGCCATAAAGGGCTTTTCGTGAGCCCCCGATGTTCCTAAGAACGGCCAAACGCTGCCGAAAGCCCCCAATCCATGAAGAATGAACCCAAGATCACCCCAGAACTGGTTGCCGCCCACGGGCTCAAGCCCGACGAGTATGAGCGCATCCTCAAGCTGATCGGGCGGGAGCCGACCTTCACGGAACTCGGCATCTTCTCGGCGATGTGGAACGAGCATTGCTCGTACAAGTCCTCACGCATCCATTTGCGCGGCCTGCCGACCAAGGCGCCCTGGGTGATCCAGGGGCCCGGCGAGAATGCCGGCGTGATCGATATCGGGGATGGGCAGGCTGTGGTCTTCAAGATGGAGAGCCACAACCACCCGAGCTACATCGAGCCGTACCAGGGCGCGACCACCGGCGTCGGCGGCATTTTGCGCGACGTCTTTACTATGGGCGCGCGTCCGATCGCTTGCCTCAACGCGCTGAGCTTCGGCGCGCCGGAACATCCCAAGACGCGGCACCTCGTGTCCGGCGTGGTGGCCGGCGTCGGCGGCTACGGCAATTCCTTCGGCGTGCCGACGGTCGGCGGCCAGGTGCGCTTCCACACCCGCTATGACGGCAACATCCTCGTCAACGCGATGGCCGTGGGCCTCGCCGATGCCGACAAGATCTTCTATGCGGCTGCCTCCGGCGTGAACATGCCGATCGTCTATTTGGGCTCCAAGACCGGCCGCGACGGCATTCACGGCGCCTCGATGGCGTCGGCCGAGTTCGACGATAAGTCCGAGGAGAAGCGCCCGACCGTGCAGGTCGGCGATCCCTTCGCCGAGAAGCTGCTGCTCGAGGCCTGCCTCGAGATCATGGAGAAGGGCTGCGTCATCGCGATCCAGGACATGGGCGCGGCGGGCCTGACCTGCTCGGCGGTCGAGATGGGCGCCAAGGGCGACCTCGGCGTCGATCTCGATCTCGATGCGGTGCCGACGCGCGAGACCGGCATGAGCGCCTACGAGATGATGCTCTCGGAGAGCCAGGAGCGCATGCTCATGGTGCTCAAGCCCGAGAAGGAGAAAGAGGCCGAGGCGATCTTCAGGAAGTGGGGGCTCGACTTCGCTGTCGTCGGCTACACCACGCCGAGCAAGCGTTTCGTGGTCAAGCATGGCGGCGACGTCATGGCCGATCTGCCGATCAAGGAGCTCGGCGACGAGGCGCCGGTCTATGACCGCCCGCATGTCCCCTCCGCCGCGCCGCCGATCGTGCACGCCCGCGACGTGCCGGCGCCGATGGGCCTGGGTGCGGCCTTGGAGAAGCTGATCGGCACGCCGGACATGTGCTCTAAGCGCTGGGTCTGGGAGCAGTACGACCACGTCATTCTCGGCAACACCATGCAGCGTCCCGGCGGCGATGCCGCCGTGGTGCGCGTGCAGGACGGGCCGAAGGGCCTGGCGCTCACCGTCGATGTCACGCCGCGCTATTGCGAAGCCGATCCGTTCGAGGGGGGCAAGCAGGCGGTGGCGGAAGCTTGGCGTAACATCACCGCGGTCGGCGGCAAGCCGCTGGCGATTACCGACAACCTCAATTTCGGCAATCCTGAACGGCCCGAGATCATGGGCCAGTTCGTCGGCTGCCTGCAGGGCATCTCGGAAGCCTGCCGTACGCTCGACTTCCCGGTCGTCTCCGGCAACGTCTCGCTCTACAACGAGACCAACGGCCGGGCGATCCTGCCGACGCCCTCGATCGGCGGCGTCGGTCTGCTCGACGATTTCACCAAGTCTGCCTCCCTGGCCTTCAAAGCCGAGGGCGAAGCGATCCTGCTGATCGGCGAGACCCATGGCTGGCTCGGCCAGTCGGTGTACCTGCGCGACATCTGCGGTCGCGAGGAGGGCGCCCCGCCGCCGGTCGATCTTAGCGCCGAAAAGCGCAACGGCGATTGCGTGCGCGGCATGATCCATGCGGGCACAGCGACGGCCGTGCACGATCTCTCCGATGGCGGTCTGCTGGTCGCGCTCGCCGAGATGGCGATGGCGAGCGGCATCGGCGCAAGACTGCTCGCAGCACCGACCGCGCTCGTTCCGCAGGCTTATTGGTTCGGCGAAGACCAGGCGCGCTATCTCGTCACCGTGCCGGAAACGGAGGCCGGCCGCGTGCTCGCCAAGATGCGCGGCTGCGAGGTGCCCTGCGTGCGCATCGGCACCACTGGTGGCGATGCGGTTGCGATCTCAGGTGAAGCGCCGGTGGCGATCGACGTGTTGCGTCAGTCGTTCGAGCGCTGGCTGCCGGAGTATATGGGCGGGAAGGTGGCCTGAGCGGCTTCCGCATACTCAGACCCGGATTACGCTTCACAACACGTGCGACGCGCCCGGAATCTTCCGCAACGCCGCAGTCAGGCCCCAGCTCAGGATCGCCGTGAGCACGAAGCCGATCGCCGCCTTCGCGATCGCAGGCCACGCATAGTCGAACAGAGCGTACTGGATCCACAGCGCGATCGGATAATGCACCAGGAACATGCCGTAGGCATCCGCCTGCATGCGATCGAGCAGGGTCGGCCCTGGCGCCTTCGAATGCAGGAAGAAGGCGAGAATCGCGAGCAGGATCGAGGCCGAGAACAGCACGAGAAACGTGCCGTAGAACACATGATACCAGTGCGGCAGCGGATCCGGATTCCCGAGGATCTCACGCTTGACATAGATCATGCCCCACATCAGGCAGTAGGGGATCAGCGTGACGACCACCCACAGCCAGCGGGTTTTCGGCAACTGGCCCTCGGCGCTGAGCACACCGCGGTCGAAGTTCGCCGCACCGACGCTGACCCCTATGAAGAAATACGCGAAATAGAGCAGGATGCGGCTCGCCTGCACCGAGAACGGCCCGAACTCGAACCACTTGTTGGCCCCGAAATAGACCAGCGCCGGCACGTAGACGATGACACTGATGGCCGCGAGCAGCAGCCAGAATAGGGCCGGTTGCTCGAAACCGCGCACCGAGATGCGGTTGACCGGATCGACCAGATGCGCCGAGACCCGGTAGAGCAGGCTCGCCGTCAGGTCGAACGCCAGCAGCACCCAGACGAACCAGATCGGGCCGCTCGGCCACGGGCCCGCCGTCACCGTCTTCCACCAGAACGAAGCGAAGGTCAGCTCCGGCTCCTGCCGCAGCGCGATCGCGTAATAAGCGAGCGGAATGACGGTGAAGGCCGCGATCACGAACGGCAGCCCGAGGCGCAACAGGCGGTCGCGGAGAAAGACTGACGGCGCCTTGCGCGCGATGCCCGGCCAGGTGAACAGTCCCGACAGGAAGAAGAACATCGCCATGAAGAAGCTGTCGGTGGCGAGCACGATCACGTCGAAGCCGGCCCAGGAGGCCGGATCGGTGTGACCGAAATGCGTGTAGGGGATCACCGCGTGATGCAGCAGCACGACCAGCGTCAGGAAGGTGCGGGCGCGATCGAGCGACAAATTGCGCGCCTTGCTCTTGGGCGCAGCATGCGCCTCCGCGCCGATCGTCGCTGAATGTGACATCGTGATCATCGTTGCCCCGCGCTCCCGCTCCCGGTGCGGACTGTGCCGCCGGGAACCAGATTCATCAAGGGCCCTTTGGGTCACCTAGGAACCAGTTCCGCGCAGCGAAGTTAGCGTTCGCGAAAAAGGTGTGAGGGCCGCGAGGGGGCGGCACCAATTCGGAGGCGGCGATGACGATCCTGAAGTGGGCGCTGATTTTCTTACTTGTCTCGATCGTGGCCGGTGTGCTCGGCTTCACCGGCATTTCGGCCGCCTCCGCCGATATCGCCCGCTTCCTGTTCTACGTCTTCGTCGTGATCTTCCTGGTGCTGCTAATATTGGGGCTCACGATCTTCAGGGCGTAGCCCTGCGGCATCCATGCTTACACTCGTCATGGCCGGCGACGAGCCCGGCCGTGACGGCGGCGTCTAGCCAGGGCTAGCCCACTTCCTCGATCTTCACCTTGTCCGGATAGAAGGCGAGATGGCCGGAAATCTCCGTCATCGCGGGGAAGGGCGTCTCGTACGTCCAGATCGCATTGTCCAGCGTCTTGCCATCGGCCTTGATGCTGTAATAGCTCGCGTCGCCCTTGTACGGGCAGTGGGTGACGCGGTCGGTGCGCTCGAGCAGCGCCATATTGGTGTCCTCCCGCGGTACATACTGTACCGCCGGATATTTGGCCTCCTTTAGGGTCAGCGCCTTGCTGGTCTCGGCAATCACGATGTCGCCGGCCGACACGCGGACGCGCCGGGGATTTTGGGTGATGGTGATGGGGTGGTCGGGCCCTGGAAGCTTCATGATGTCACGCCTTTTCGATCAACCTGCCGCGCGCGGCACTTTATCGTGCCTTCCTGTTGCGATCAGGGATATAGTGCCGGACGGCGTGACGGTGAAGGCCGTTCACGCTAAGTTTGGCCGAGCCGGTGAGGGGACCCCGGCAAGCGATTCGAGACCAGAAGGAGCAAGACCCGAAATGCCCATGGACGCCCACGATATCGAGGCGATGATCAAGGCAGCGATCCCCGATGCCGAGGTGACCATCCGAGACCTCGCCGGCGACGGCGATCACTATGCCGCGACCGTGATCTCTGAATCCTTCCGCGGCAAGTCCCGCGTCCAGCAGCACCAGATCGTGTATCAGTCCCTGCGCGGGCAGATGGGCGGCGTCCTGCACGCCCTGGCGCTGCAAACCGGGGTACCTGGCGGACCCGGGGCGCCGGGCACCTGATCTGAACGGCACCTGATCTCGGCGCGACGGGGGACGATGATGGCTGCGGACAACCCGCGCGGCGCAATGTTTCGCGTCATCGGTCCGAACCAGCACGGCCGCGTCACCAATGCCGAGCTGTTCTTCGACCTCGTCTTCGTCTTTGCCGTCACGCAAATCTCCCACACGCTGCTGCACCATTTCACGCCGCTCGGCGCGGTCCATGTCGCGGTGCTGTTTCTGGCGGTGTGGTGGGTGTGGGTCTACACCGCCTGGGTCACCAACTGGCTCAATCCCGAGCTGACGCCGGTCCGCATCCTGCTGTTTGCGATGATGCTGGGCGGCCTCGTGCTGTCGACGACCATCCCAACCGCCTTCGAGGGCCGGGGCCTGTGGTTTGCGATTGCCTATGCGGCCATGCAGGTCGGACGCACGGCGTTCTGGCTGTTCGCGACCCCCCATCATCGCACCGCGGTGCGGCACAACGCCATTCGCATCCTGACCTGGCTGTCGCTCTCCGCTGTGTTGTGGATCGCAGGCGGCTTGTCCGAGGGAGACACCCGGCTATGGCTGTGGATCGCAGCAGTGACCTGGGAGTACATCTCGCCGGCCGCACGCTTCTGGGTCCCGAAGCTGGGCTTCTCGTCGGTCGAGGCCTGGGCCGTCGAAGGCGCGCACATGGCCGAGCGCTGCTCTTTGTTCGTCATCATCGCGCTTGGCGAAGCCGTCGTCGTCAACGGCGCCACTTTTGCTGAGCTGACCTGGACCGCGGGCAACATCCTCGCCTTCGTCTCGGCCCTGGTCGGCGCCATCGCGATGTGGTGGGTCTATTTCCACAAGGGCGCGGAGGCCGGCTCCGAGCGCATCTCCAAGTCCACCGAATCCGGGCGGCTGGCGCGGCTCGCCTACACTTATCTGCACATGCCGATCGTCGCCGGCATCATCCTGACCGCGGTCTCGGACGAACTGGTGCTGAAGCATCCCACCGGTCATTCCGACCTGCGGATCATCCTGAGCACGATCGGCGGGCCGCTGGTATTCCTGGTCGGCACCATCCTGTTCAAGCACGCCATTCGCGGCTTCCTTCAGCTCTCCCACGGCATCGGCATCATCCTGCTGCTGGTGCTGTGGTGGTTCGCCGCCGACCTCTCGCCGCTCTGGCTGTCGGTCGCGACGTCCGTGATCATGATTGTCGTTGCGGTGTGGGAATCGGTGTCGCTCGGGTCGGCAACCGAGGCCTAAGCGCGGAGGCCTAGTCGGCGACCTCCAGCGCGTGCACCGAGAACATCTTGGCCGCATCGGTCCAGCTTTCGCGCACGCGCCAGCCTGCGTCTTGCGCCAACGCAGCAAAGCGCTCGAGGCTGTATTTGTAGCTGTTCTCGGTGTGGATGCTCTCACCGGCGCGGAACGAGAAGCTGGTGCCGAGCAGGCGCACGATCTGGCTCTTCTTGCTGATCAGGTGCATCTCGATCCGATGACGCTCGCGATTGTAGATGGCGCGATGGGTGAACGCGGAGAGATCGAAATTGCCGCCGAGTTCGCGGTTGATGCGGACCAGCACATTGAGGTTGAAGCGCGCAGTGACGCCGGCGGCATCGTTATAGGCATCAAAGAGCACCCGCTCGTCCTTCTCGAGATCGGCGCCGATGATCATCTGCGCGCCGCGGCCGAGGATCTTGCGTGCGCTCTTCAGGAAGCCCTCGGCTTCCTGCGGCTCGAAATTGCCGATGGTCGAGCCAGGGAAGAAGCCGACCTTGGGCATGGACGCGACCGCCCTGGGCAGCTCGAACGGCGTGGTGAAGTCGGCCGCCACCGGGTGGATGCCGAGCGCGGGAAAATCCCGCTTCAAGCCGTTTGCCTGCGCCTTCAGGAAATCGCCGGAGATGTCGACGGGCACATAGGCTGCAAACTTGCAGTGGTTCAACAGCAGCCGGACCTTCGTGGTCGCGCCGGCGCCGAACTCGACCAGGGCCGCATGCTCTGGGATGATCTTCGCGATCTCGCTGCCGCGCTCTTTCAGGATCGATAGCTCGGTGCGCGTCGGATAATATTCCGGCAGGCGCGTGATCGCCTCGAACAATTCCGATCCGGTCGCATCGTAGAAATATTTCGGCGACAGCTTTTTCGGCTGCTGCGAGAGATTCTCGATCGCCTCGCGGGCGAAGGCAGTCGTCTGCTCGTCGGGGAGATGGGCTTCGGCCAAAGCGCTGGCGTGCACATTCATGATACTCTCCTGAACGCGCTGTCCGGCGCGCATTTGTCGTCGGAAGTTTTTTTACTCGTAGTCGGCAAGCCGCAGCCCCGTGAACTGCCAGCGGTGGTGCGGATAGAAGAAGTTGCGATAGGTGATACGGCTGTGGCCTTCGGGAGTTGCAAGCGAGGAGCCGCGCAGCACCAACTGGTTGACCATGAATTTGCCGTTGTATTCGCCGAGCGCGCCTTCGACGGCGCGGTAGCCGGGGTAGGGCGCGTATGAAGAGCGGGTCCATTGCCAGACAATGCCGAAAGCATCGTTGAGCTGGCCCGTGCGGGCCGCGACCTCCCATTCTATCTCGGTCGGCAGGTGCTTTCCGGCCCAGCGCGCGAACGCATCCGCCTCGTAATAGCTGACGTGGCAGACCGGCGCGTTCGGATCGATCGGCTTGAGGCCGGCCAGCGTCATCACGTGCCAGGCGCCATCGACCTCGCGCCAATGGCCCGGAGCGTCCCAGCCCTCATTGCTCACGGTGGCAAAACCGTCCATCAGCCACAGCGTTGCGGTCCGGTAGCCGCCGTCGCGCATGAAGGCGAGCCATTCGCCGTTGGTGACGAGATGGCGGGCGATCTTGACCGGGCCGACGAGGGCGCGATGCGGCGGCTTCTCATTGTCGAAATGGAAGCTGTCGTCGACGTGGCCGACGGTGTGGATGCCCTCGTTCAGCGTCAGCCAGTCCTCGCCGCCCCGGGTCGCGGCCGGGAAACGCCAGTTCGGATCGTAGGCCGGCGAGACCGGGTTTTGCGCGAAGGCGTGCAGGATGTCGGTGAACATCAATTCCTGATGCTGCTGCTCGTGATTGAGCCCGACCTCGACCAGCGGTGCGATCTCGCGCAGCTTGTCCCAGCCGGCCTCGCGGAAGAATTTGACGACGGCTGCATCGACATAGCTGCGATAGGCGCCGACCTGGTCGGCGTTGGGACGCGTGATGTCGCCGCGGCGATGCCGGGCATGACGCGCGCCGGCGCTGACGTAATAGGAATTGAACAGGAACGCGAAATCGGGGTGGAAGGGCCGGTAATTAGGACAGTGCTCGCCGAGCAGGAATTGCTCCCAAAACCAGGTGGTATGCGCCCGGTGCCATTTCGTCGGGCTCGCATCGGGCATGGACTGGATCTGCTGGTCCTCCGGCGACAGCGGGGCGGCACGGCGCTCGGTCTCGTCGCGTACGGTCAGAAACGCGTCTTGAAGCCGCTGGGCGAACTTGCCCGGGTCGGAGGACAGCGACGAAAGCTGAGGGGCGGCCGTAGCGGAGGCTGGTTTCGTCACGGTTTTCTCCAGACAGGACAAGAGAACGTTGTTCGCGTTTCCCGGTTCCATGACCAGGGTTCGTCCTAGATAGGGGCTCCGTTACGGTATGAAAGTCCTCCCCGGCGATGATATTGTTGTCATCAGCCTATGCACCGGGGGCGGTTCAGACCGGCCGCCGCCGACCGTTCGGCGCCATTTTGCTTTGGATGCACAACGGTTTGGGCTACATATATGACAGATATCGGGTTAGATCGGCTGAGCCGGCCCGACGTGAAAGAAGGGCTCCGCCCCAGAAGGACACGGATATGAGCATCGAGGAATTCATCGCCAACGAAGTGAAGTCGAACGACGTGGTTCTGTTCATGAAGGGCACGCCGCAATTTCCGCAATGCGGGTTCTCCGGCCAGGTCGTCCAGATCCTCGACCACATCGGCGTCGGCTATAAAGGCCTCAACGTCCTCGAATCCGCCGAGCTGCGCAACGCCATCAAGGAATACTCGAACTGGCCGACCATCCCGCAGCTCTATGTGAAGGGCGAGTTCGTCGGCGGCTGCGATATCGTCCGCGAGATGTTTCAGGCCGGCGAATTGCAGCAGCTCCTCTCTGAGAAGGGCGTCGTCGTCGCGGCTTGATGCATGGCCCAGCTGACGCGCCGGATCGGCGGCGCCGAGCTCGAGGTCATCGTTGCCGACATCACCACGCTCGGCGTTGACGCCATCGTCAACGCCGCAAATTCGTCTCTCCTTGGTGGAGGCGGCGTCGACGGGGCGATCCACGACGCTTCCGGTCCCGAGCTTCTCGCCGAGTGCCGGACGCTCGGAGGATGCCCGACCGGCGATGCCAAGATCACCAAGGGCTATCTTCTGCCTGCGCGGCATGTGATCCATGCGGTCGGCCCCGTCTGGCACGGCGGCGGCCGCGGCGAGGCGGAGGCGCTGCGCTCGTGCTATCGGCGCGCGCTCGAGCTCTGTCAGGCCAACGGGCTGACTTCGCTGGCCTTCTCCGCGATCTCCACCGGCGTGTATCGTTTCCCGGCCGACCAGGCCGCGACGATTGCAGTTCATACGACCATCGACACGCTGCCGGCCACGCCCTCGGTCACCCGCGTCATATTCTGTTGTTTCTCGGAGATAAGCGCCGCTCTTCACACGGCCGTTCTGGCGCGATACGGCAGCCCTTGTGCCTGACAACGCGGTCGGTACACTCCGCGGGCCATGTTCCGGGGAGGGGATATGATTTCACAATCAGGATTGCGTGCGCTGGTCTGCGGCGCGCTGATGTCGCTTGGCCCCGTGTCGCTGGCGCGGGCGGAGGGCACCTACGAGATTCCAGCCGGCGCGCATCTCAACCAGGACAAGCTCGCGAGGATCAGCGAGTTCTTCAAGAACGAAGTCGCTACCGGCAAGATCGCCGGCGCAACCGTGCTGATCAAGCAGCACGGTAAGGCGGTCTTTCACGAAGCGTTCGGCGTTCAGGACGTGGTCAGCAAGGCGCCGATCACCGATAAGACGATCTTCCGCCTGTTCTCGATGACCAAAGCGATTACCTCAGTGGTCGCGATGCAATTGGTCGAGGAGGGCAAGATCAAGCTCGACGATCCCGTCGCGAAATACATCCCGTCCTTCGCCAATGTGAAGGTCGGCGTCGAGAAGAAGGCCGAGGACGGCAGCAGGTCGCTCGAACTGGTGCCGCCCAACCGGCCGATGACGGTGCTCGACCTGATGCGCCACACCTCGGGCATCACCTATGGCTTCTATGGCGACAGCCTGGTGCGCAAAGCCTATCGCGAGGCGAACATCTATGCCGGCGATTTCGATCTTGCCGAGTTCGCCGAGCGGATCGCAAAACTGCCACTGCACAACCAGCCGGGTGCGCTCTGGCAATATGGCCATTCCACCGACGTGCTGGCGCGCGTGATGGAGATCGCGGCCGGCAAGCCGCTGATCGATATCATGCGGGAAAAGCTGCTCGATCCGCTCGGCATGGTCGATACCGGGTTCTTCGTCACCGACCCGGAGAAGCAGAAGCTGCTAGCGCAGCCGGTGCCGAACGACGGCGATTTCCGGGTCGGCCGTATCAACGATCCAACAGTCGTCAAGAAGATCCAATTCGCCAGCGGCGGCATGGTCACGACCATGGCCGACTATGAGCGCTTTGCGCAGATGCTACTCAACGGCGGCAGCCTCCATGGCAAGACCATTCTCAAACCCGAGACTTTCAAGCTGATGGTGACCGATCAGGTCGGACCAGGCTCCGGCGTCGAGCGCGACTACTTCTACTTTCCCGGTGACGGGTTTGGCTTCGGCCTCGGCCTTGCCGTCCGCACTGATCCCGGCAATGCCAAGCCGCCGCCGCCGGGCAATCTCGGCGAATTGAAGTGGGACGGCGCCTCCGGCTGCTATTTCGTGATCGACCCCAAGCAGGACATGTTCTTCGTCCTCCTGGAACAAACCCCGACCGAGCGCCAGCGCGTGCAACGGACATTGAAGCAGTTGGTCTATGAAGCCATGGAGAAGTGAAGTGCGCGGGCGCCGCGCGCTGATCGCGGGGCTCGTTGTTCTGGTCGGTGCCTGCGGTGCGAAGGCCGGCTCTGAGGGACGGGCCGCGCGCAGCTTCTCGCGCGAAGGGTTGGCGAAGGTTTCCGACTACATCCGAAACGAGATCGCCACCGGCAAGATCCCCGGCGCCATCCTGCTCCTTCAGCAGCACGGCAAGCCGGTCTATTACGAAAATTTCGGCGTCCGCGACGTCGCGACCGAGATCTCGATGAGCGCGGATACGATCTTCCGGCTCTATTCGATGTCGAAGCCGATCACCTCTGTCATGGCGATGATGCTGGTCGAGGAGGGCAAGCTTTCGCTCGACGATCCCGTCTCGAAATACATTCCGGCCTTTGCCAAGATGAAGGTCGGCGTCGAGAAGAAGGCCGAGGACGGCAAGGTCGCGCTGGCGTTGGAAGCGCAGAATCGTCCCGTCACGATCAAGGACCTGCTTCGCCACACGTCGGGTCTGCCCTATGGCTATTATGGTGGCGGCATGGTGCGGGAGCTCTATGCCGAGGCCAATCTGTTCCAAAGCAATCTCAGCAATGCCGACTTCGTCGCGAAGATCACCACGCTGCCGCTGGTCGAGCAGCCGGGCACCGCGTGGGATTACGGCTTTTCCACCGACGTGCTCGGCCGCGTCATCGAGGTGGTCGCGGGAAAGACCCTGCTTCAGTTTGAGAAAGAGCGGCTGCTCGATCCGCTTGGCATGACCGAGACCGCGTTCTTCGTCGCCGATCCCGCCAAATTCCCGCGCATTGCCGAGCCGATGCCGGAGGATCGCAACATCGACCCGACCACGCCGGTTCGCGACATCAGGCGGCCGTCGAAGTGGGAATCGGGCGGCGGCGGCATGGTCGGCACGGTCGGCGACTACGCCCGTTTCGCGCAGATGCTGCTCAGTGGCGGCACATATGAGGGACGGCGTTATCTCAAGCCCGAGACGATCGCGCTGATGGCATCCGATCACATTGGACCTGAGACGAAGATCGCGCGCGACCAGAACTATTACCCGGGCGCCACAAGCGGATTCGGCCTCGGCTTCGCCGTACGTACCGCAGTGCCGTCGGGTACTTCCTGGCCGCTTGGCGAATATCGCTGGGACGGCGTCGGCGGCACATTCTTCTTCATCGATCCCAAAGACGATCTGTTCGGGATCTTCATGGTGCAGACCCCCTCGCAGCGCGGCCGGATCCAGCTGGCGCTGAAGACGCTGATCTATCAAGCAATGGGGCGATGATCGCGAGCGTTGGTTGGTCGGCCCGTTACTCCATCTACGCGACTTTACGCCCCGCGCACGATCTCGCGCACGTGTCCGATCGTCTCCTCGATCTGGTGCGCATTGACATCGAGATGGGTGCAGGCGCGGATGCGGCCGTCCATCATCGCAAGCGTCACGCCGCGCTGGCGCAACGCTGCGACCATCTTGTCGCCGGGAATGCCGGCGCCGTCGGGCTTGAAGAACACCAGATTGGTCTCGGGCTCCTGCACCTCGATGCCTGCGATCTGCGACAGCCCGCGGGCGAGCGCGCGTGCATTGGCGTGATCGTCGGCAAGACGCTCGACGTGATGGTCGAGCGCGTAGATGCAGGCGGCCGCGCAGATGCCGGCCTGCCGCATCGAGCCGCCGAGGCGCTGCTTCCATTGCCACACCGCGTCGATGAAGACGCGTGAGCCTGCAAGCACGCCGCCAATCGGCGCGCCGAGGCCCTTGGAAAAGTCGATCCAGGCCGAATCCCATCCCACGGTCATGTCACGCGGCGAGATTCCGCTCGCCACGGTGGCGTTGAGCAGGCGCGCGCCGTCCATGTGCGTGATGAGGCCGTGCTGCTTGGCGATCGCGACGATCTCGTCGAGCGCCGCCTTCTTCCAGATCGTGCCGCCGCCGATATTGGCGGTCTGCTCGACGCTGACGACGGTCTGCGGCGGCTGATAGCGCGTGCGTGGATGCAGCGCCTGACGGAGAGTCTCCGGCGTGAACTGGCCGTTGGCGCCCTTGAGCTGCCTCACCTGAAAGCCGCCGATCGCGGCATGCGCGCCCCCTTCGCGGGCGATGATGTGCGCGGTCTCGTGCGCAAGGATCTCGTCGCCGGGACGGCAATGCACAAGCGTCGCGGTGACGTTGCACATCGTGCCCGAGGGCATGTAGACCGCCGCTTCCTTGCCGAGCAGATCCGCCACGCGCTCGCACAGCGCGTTCACCGTCGGATCGTCGCCGACCTGCTCGTCGCCGACCTCCGCCCGTGCCATCGCCTCGCGCATCGCAGCCGTCGGCTTGGTCTGGGTGTCCGAGAGCAGATTGATGTGCACCGGGGGTGCCTTCGGGTCGATGGGGGGAGGGGTGTAGAGCATCAACTTGCTCCCTGAGGGATTGGCATTCACTCGCGGTCAGCGAGTTCTAGGTGGACGCCGGCGGCGTGACGAAACCGCATAATAGCGATTTCTGTCTCGGTCACACGATAATCGATCAGATGAGGATAAGCGTTGAGCGGCAAGCGACGGACGTATGCACGCGTGGTCTGCCGTCCTGCATAAGGATGCGGATAGGCTGAGACATCGGAGTGGCTGCCTGAACGAAAAAGGCCCCGGAAACCGGGGCCTTTGAACTTCGATCTGCCGAAACGATTAGCGCGAATAGAATTCGACGACCAGATGCGGCTCCATCTGCACCGGGAACGGCACGTCGGAAAGGTTGGGGATGCGCGTGTATTTCGCGGTCATCTTGCCATGGTCGACTTCGAGATAGTCGGGCACGTCACGCTCGGGGAGTTGGCTGGCTTCAAGCACATGGGCGAGCTGCTTGGAGGCTTCCTTGACTTCAACGACGTCGCCGACCTTGAGCTGGTAGCTCGAGATGTTGACCTTGCGGCCGTTCACCTTGATGTGGCCGTGGTTGATGAACTGGCGCGCGGCGAAGATGGTGGAGACGAACTTGGCGCGGTACACGACCGCGTCGAGACGGCGCTCCAAGAGGCCGATCAGGTTCTCGCCGGTGTCACCCTTGAGGCGGCTGGCTTCCACGTAGATGCCGTGGAACTGGCGCTCGCTGATGTTGGCGTAGTAGCCCTTCAGCTTCTGCTTGGCGCGCAGCTGCACGCCGAAGTCGGAGAGCTTGCCCTTGCGACGCTGGCCGTGCTGGCCAGGGCCGTATTCGCGGCGGTTCACGGGGCTCTTCGGGCGGCCCCAGATGTTCTGGCCCATACGGCGATCGATCTTGTACTTCGCCTCACTGCGCTTAGTCATCGCGTCCTCTTCAGGTACATGGTTTGAGGAAACGCGCCCTCCTGTGTGACGGGGAGATCCCGGCACCGACAGGTCCGATCCCCAAAGCGGGGGGATAGGACCACGGGTCGCGAAACGCTTCGCGGGCCGAAATCGGCCCGCGAGCAGGCGGCTTTTAGGGGAGTTTGGGGCTCGCTGTCAATGCGAATGGACCCGGAATCAGGTACCCACCGCCCGGACCGGCTTTGGCCCGGCCGCACGCAATTCGCTAGCGATTTCAGTGTTCAGGACCTGTTCCAGCCGGGTCAGGACCCGAGCGATCGGGGCGGCATCCGTCACCCGATGGTCCCAGCGGATCACGACATGGATGGTCTGGTCGGCCTCGACCACCCCATAGCTGACGATGAAGGGTCCCGGTGTGATGGGGTGGAGCTCGCCGCCGCCATAGGCGGCCACCGAGCTCACCGCGAAGCTGCCGAACCAGTTGCCGCGCTGCCGGCCGAAATTCAGCCCCACCGCCCAGGACAGGCGTCGCAGCGGCAACGGGAGGCGGGTCGCCCGCATGATCTTGCGGTACATGGGAACCTCCTCAACCGGTGCCGTCTTGGCACGCCTGATCTCGGCATCGACCGCCGCCAGCGTCATGGCCTCGGGGGCCACAATCCGCTGCGGCATCACGCATTCCTCGCCATCTTCGACGCGGGCGACCGCCACCAGTGCCACGCTCCTGGGCAGTTCATAGAGGGCTGGCCGGGGCCATTTGGCGTAGACCGTGCGGAGGATCGGCTCCTCCCTTGCGACCAGAGCGAAAGCCTTCACGAACATCGCTGCCCAGCCGGCGGGCGCCGTTGCGCCCGCGCGAGCTTCCAGCAGAGGGCGGACATTGAGCGAACGGGATAGCGAGACGAAGGGCACACCCATCGAAGCATGCATAAGGTCGCAGATCAGACGGCGCCGCAGGGAGATGGTCTTGGGCGTCCCGCGCATTGGTCTCCGGGTCCTGGGGATCAAGGATTAAAATATGTGCAGCGAGCGGTCGTCCGCTCGCCGCGTGCTCTAGCACGAACCAACGGATTTGGACCCAGTCGGTTCGCCGCATCAGGGGGCCGGCGACGCCAGCGGCTTGGTCTTGTCGACGACGTAAATTCCAAGCACTTTCAATGATTTGTCACCATGAGTCTTGGCGTCGTGCACGGCACCCGCCGGGATCTGGCAGGAATCGCCGGCTTTCAGGCGCTTGTCCGGCTGGCCCTCGATGAGGAGGTCGAGCTCGCCCTCCAGGACATAACCCGTCTCGATCCCCGGATGGGTATGCCGGCCGGCGGCGCCGCCGGCCGGCACTTCGGCGATGGCGGTCACGGTCGTGTAGCCCTCCGGAAAGTCGATCTTCTGGAGCGGGGTGCGCTTGATGCCGGATTGCTGGGCGGAGGCCGCGACGGCGATGCCAGTGAAAGCGAGCGCAAGCAAAGTCTTTCTGAGCATGGTTTTTCCTCCCTGGAGCCGACGACCCTAGCAGCGCCGCGGTGCCCAGCAAGGCCGTATCGGCGATTTAGCGCCTGACCCCGTCGAACGCCGCCATGATGCCGCGCTGGAACAGCGACCAGTCGAAGCCGAGCGCGATCGCGCGGTAGCCACGGTCAATCAGAGCGTTGGCCTGGTCGGCGGTGCGGGCCACGCCGCCGATCGGCACGCCGCTTCTGAGGATGCCGGCTTCCGCACGGGCGACCAGCTCGAGCAGCTCCGGATCGTCCATCTGACCGCGCTTGTTGATGGAGGTGGCGAGATCGCCGGGACCGATGACCGCGACGTCGACGCCCGGCGTCGCCATGATCTCGTCGATGCGGTTGACGGCATCGACATGCTCGATGGTGATCATGCAGATCATCTCGTCGTCGGCTGTAGCCATATAGTCCGGCATCGACTGTCCCCAGCGGAATGGCGCGTGGAAGGGACCCCAGAGTCGATCGCCGCGCGGCGGGTAGCGCACGCTGCGCACCGCTTTCTCGGCATCATCGCGGTTGGTGATCATCGGGAAGTTGATGCCGAAGGCACCGATGTCCATCGGTGCTTTCGCAAGCCATGGCTCGTTCGCGGCAATCCGAACCAGCGGCGTGCACGGCGTGCCTGTGGTCGCGGCGATCATCGCATGTGCTTCGGTCAATCCAATCGGGCCATGTTCGAGATCGACGATGATCCAGTCGAGCGAGCGCGCCATGATCTGCACCATCTGCACACTCGGGATCGTCGCGATCGCGCCAAAGGCGGGTCGCCCCTCGCGCCAGAGCTGGCGAAGACGGTTGAGTGGTGTGGACGGGACCGACATGGAAAGGCCTGCGGCAAGGTGACGACGGCAAAGCCTAGCAGCGCGCCGTTGCTGCGCAAAGTCAGGCCAGGGCGCGGCCGCCGAAGAACGGCGTCAGCATCGCCGAAAGGCTATGCACGCGGTTCGAAGTAAAGATCATCTCGGCGCCGGACTGCGCGATGCCGACGATCCGCGGGCCAAGCAGATCCGAGACGCGGCGCGCGATCGCGGGCGCCGGGTCGATCCAGTCGACCGGCCACGGCGCCAGCCGCTTGAGTCGGTCGAGCAGCAGCGGATAATGCGTGCATGCGAGCACCACCGTGTCGGTGCGCGATGTCGCATCCCCGGCGTCGCCGACGAAGCAAGGAGCGAGTTCGGCAAGGATGGCCTCGTCGCTGATCGGAACGCCGCTCAGCTCGGCTTCAGCCAGCGAGGCAAGCTCGGGCGAGCCGACCAGCGTCACCTCGCAGCCCTGCGCGAACTCGCGGATCAAAGCTTTCGTATATTCGCGCTTCACCGTCCCCTTGGTGCCGAGCACCGAGACGCGGCGGGTCTTCGACTGCGCGCAGGCCGGCTTGATGGCCGGCACCGTGCCGACGAAGGGCAGGGAGTAAGCGGCGCGCAAGTGAGACAGCACCAGGGTGGATGCCGTGTTGCAGGCGATAACGACGAGGTCGGGATCATGCGTGCCGATCAATTCCCCCATCAATGGCACCACGCGGGCGATGATCTCGTCCTCGCCATGGTGGCCATAGGGGAAGAAGGCGTCGTCGGCGACATAGACGTAATGCGCGTCCGGGCGTGCGGCGACGACCTCACGGAGCACCGTGAGTCCGCCAAGGCCGGAATCGAACACCAGAATCGTCGGAGAATTGGTCACGTCATTATCCTAAGGCGCCATGGTTACCAATCTGTTTTTAGGGCGGTATTGCGGCGGGGCCGCTTGGGGCGGATCTGGATCGATGAATGCGCCGCGGAGGGCACACATCCGCAAAATTCCGGGGGCACCGCTGAAGCGCTGCGCTGCGTCCGGCGCAGGAGGAAATGTGGCACGCTCAACGACGGAGTAGATGTGTCACTGCCATTCGTATCGGCGGGGACGGCGCAGCGATCACGCAATCCTGTTCGTCGTTGCCGCCCGCTCGGCCGCGAGCTGGCTCTGCAGACGCTCGATGTTTTGCAAGAGGCGTTGGCTGGTCAGCACCAGGAAGTAATAGCCGAACTGCGGATCCTGGAAATAAATCTCGAGCAGCCGGTCATAGGTGATCGTCAGCACGTGTCCGTCTTCGATGCATTCGACCGTTCCGGTGCGCCGGTTGTCCGGCGTGAGGAAGCCCAGTTCACCCATCAGAGCTCCGGGCAAAATTTCGACGTTGATCTCCTTGACCAGAAACTTGCCGGTGACCGTGAGGAACATTTCGTTAGCGGGGTCGCGCAGCTTGAAGAGGATGTCGCCGCGGCGGTATTTGCGTTCGGTCATGAACGGCTTGAGCCATTCGATCGACATGTCGCCTTCGGCGGCATGGCGCGCCTTCTTGACCAGCTTGAGCATCTGCCGCAGGCGCAGGGCGTTGATCGGAAGCAACAGAAGATACAGCAGGAACGTCGCGACGTTGGCGGAGAGCGCGCCGAAAACGGCGAACAACGCGCAGCCGACCATGTTCGCGACGCGCAGCGGCACCATCGTCCGCATCAAGAGGGTGGCGACGAAGAAGCCGGCGCCGACCGCGGCAAACAGATTGGCCAGCGTGATGTTCTGGACAAAGATCTCCAGCAGCCGATTGAAGATGGCGTCGTAGGTGACGTTGTTTGGATCGAGGCCCATCTGGACCAGGATCTTCGCGATCCTGAGATTGTCCGTTGCCGCATCGAGAATGCGGTCGAGGATCGACGAAACGTCTGCGCTGCCGGACGGCATGATACTAACCCCGCGTAAGGCCTTCAGTCCTGGTCGGTATGCTCGACACGTGTAGCCCAAATCGAATGACGGCCGGCTGAAATGAAGCCTTTGGCCGTCACGCCGCAAGAGGCAAATTTTAGCTTGATCGGGCGTTTCGGCAATTGCTCGTTGGTTTGCGCGTCTGGCCGATGATTCGAGGCCTGGGGCGGGCTTTGGTGCTGGGGATGGACCCGCGCGCCGCAACAAGGCGGGGCCGCCCGATCTCCGCCTCAGGGCCTGGCGGCGGGCTGCACGACCTGCTGCTCGACGAGGCCAAGGCGTCCGGGCAGCGAGCCCGCGCGCAACAGCATGGCGATGCTGTTGGCCTCTTCGAGGCTGAAGTTGCCGGAGATCTGGCCGGAGCCGCCGGTGATGGGCTCGCGGATCACGGGGGCGGAGAGCACCCTGTCTTCGAGCACGATGGCGAAGGGCTTGCCGACGTTCTCTGCGGTGAGGTGGGCGAAACGCCGCGTGCCGCGGCCGTTGAAACGGAACGAGGCGATCGGCTCTTTCGTGCTGCTCGCAAATCCCGGTCCCGCATAGCTGATGTCGTCGCCGTCGAGCACGCTGGCCTTCACCAGATAGGGGAGCTTGTCCTTGAAGCCGAGCAGGACTTCCGTGCCAGCGGGCGGCGTGCCGGATTGCGCCTGCTCCGGCGACATCGAGAGATCGATCAGGCGGAAGCTGACCCGCACCTTCTTGGCGAAGACGCGGTGATGCGCTCGGGCTCCATCGTGCCCGGCAGGAAGATGCGGATGCGGTCTGTTCCCTCAGCCTGGACGCTGGCGAGCGTGATGCCGGCGTCCTTGAGGCGCTGCTCGATCATGGCGATGGAATCTTCGACGAGGTCGTGCAGCCGTGCGGCAGATGCGGCGTCGGTGGGCGCGAGCCTGATCAGTCCGTCTCCGGCATCGGTCACGGTGAGCGCTTGCGTGGCCAGCCCCTCCGCCGCCGATGCGAGCTTGCGCATGAGCTGTTCGCGGCCCTTCGCGTCCGGGATTTTCACCTCGACGCCGCCGTCACGGATCGCAAGGCCGGAGAAGGCGATCCGGCCCTCGCGCAGGATCTTGTAAACGTCGTCGCGCAGATCCGTGACGACCGCCTCGCGCAGAGCGTCGGTGTCCACCTTGTAAATGATGCGGGATCCGCCCAGCTTCTCCATCGTGTCGGCGACGAAAGCCGCGACCTTGGCGCGCATCTTGTCGAATTGAGTGTCGGCGAACGCCGCGCGAGGCAGCACGATCGCCGATGCCATCGCGAGCACGACGAGCAGCCTTGTGATGCGGTTCCGCAGATGCGCAGGCATAATGTTCTCGCGTGTTGCGGTCGGGGCAATTCTTGGTCCCGCAATCGGTCGAGGAGGTTCATCGCAGCTCGCACTTTTCATCAGCATCTCAAATACTTGATGACGTAACCAGGTTGCGAAGTTGCGTAACCGGGATACGCGTGATAGATCTTGTTCAAAGGAGCAAGGCCGACGTGGTTCCCGCGAACAAGCGTGTTAGGAAATACCGAAGCGAAGGCGGCGCCGCAGATCTGGTGCGTGTCGAGGTCCTGATTCCGCCGACTGCTCGCAACGAGCTTCTGGTGATGGCCTCGCGCATGCGGGCGGAATATCGCCTGACCAAAGAGCTCCAATCACTCCTCGACAATGCGCTTCGTCTGTATGGACCGCGCATACTCGACAATGTCGATCTCGATCGGCTTCCCGATCTCCGGTCACGTGCCGCGGTCGCTGCCCGCGCAATGATCGATCGCGGCGACGCAAGGGCGTTTGCGATGGGCAGGAAGATGCTGGATCGGGTCAACGCGTGCGAGGACTAAGATGGCTCTAAGCAAGCTACAGAGCGACATCCTGCGGCTTCTTGCCAAGAACCGCTCAGAGAGCAGCTATCTTGCCGGCGGTTTGATGCTCAACAAGGATTGGCAGAGACGATCCGACGGCATCGACATTTTCCACGACAGCGATGAGGAAGTGACCGAGGCGGCAAAGTCCGATCTGGCCGCCCTCGATGCAGCCGGCTTCAAGGCGCAGCGGGACTTCATCATCTATGGCTGCGTCGATGCAACCGTTTCGCGCGATGGCGAGTCGACAATCATTCAATGGTTCGCCGAGACGAAGCTCCGATTCTTTCCGCTCATTCGAGATGAGGAATGGGGGGCCCGCCTTCATCAAGCCGATCTTGCCGTCAACAAGGTGCTAGCCGCCGCAGGTCGTTCGAAGGCGCGCGACATCGCCGATCTCGTGGCCATCGGTCGCGACTACTGTCCGCTCGGGCCGCTCGTGCTCGCTGCGGCGGGCAAGCCGCCCAATTTCTCTCCGCGTCGAACCATCGAAGAAGTCCGTCGGCATGCGTTGTCGATCCCGGCCGAGGAATTTGCCGCCGTAAGGGGCCTGCCGTCGGAATGGTCGGCGCCTTTCATTCGTGACGAGGTGCTTCGTCTGATTGAAATTGCGGACCGCTACGTGATGGCCGCGCCGGCGGAGCTGATCGGGATACTTGCCGTAAGCAAGGCGAGCGTCCCGCTCGAGGTCGCAGATTCGGACCTCGCGAATGCAATCCTGCGAAAGCCGACTGCCGAGCCGGAAGTGATGCCGGCTCCAGCCGATTTCAACGCGGTGGGCTGGACGCCCGACCGCCCGTAACTCCTCAAGGGGACAACGGCGGGTCGCAGCGTGTGGCCAATGGCATCGGCCATGGACGAACGCCAAATCATCCATCATTCTGTCCGCGCTCGACGGGTCATCGGTCGAGGCCCCGCCGAACCAAAATGTCACAAGAAGGGTGGGGACATGCATCTGAGGGAGGACGGAAATCCATGGCGGGCATCCATGCGCTCGATCGGCTCATCGGCAACGACTATCCGGATTTGTTGACGGACGCGGAGGTCCGGGCCTTCGAGCAGGTTCCTTACGCCGATCGCGTCGCAGCCGAGAGCACGTATGACGCGATCCGGCTGGGTGCAGCGCGCAACCCCGACGGGGCGGCGATCCAGTTCCTGCAAAACGCCGATCCTGCCGACACGCCGGTCGTGGTCACGTATCGCGATTTCATGGCGCGCGTCACGCAGGCCGCCAACATGTTTCACGCGCTGGGCGCGGAGAAGGGCGACGTCATCAGCTTCATGCTGCCGCTGGTGCCGGACGCCTTCGTGACATTGTTCGGCGCCGAAGCCGCCGGCATCGCCAATCCCGTTAATCCGCTGCTCCAGCCGCACCAGATCGCGGAGATCCTGGAGGCTGCGAACACGAAAATCCTGGTGGCGCTTGGGCCGATGCCGGGCACCGACATCTGGCAGAAGGTCGAGCAGATCCGGCCGCAACTCAAGCATCTCAAGGCAATCGTGCAGGTGTTCGGCGGCGGCGATCCGGCGAATGGCATCTTTACCTTCAGCGACCTGATCAAGCAGCAACCGGCGGACCGGCTTATCAGCGGCCGCAAGATCTTGGGCAGCGACATCGCCGCCTATTTCCACACCGGTGGCACCACCGGCACGCCGAAGCTGGTGCGGCACACCCATGCCAACCAGGTCTATCAGGCCTGGGCGCTCAATCTGCTGCTGAAGCCCAAGCCCGGCGCAAACCTGCTGTTCGGCATGCCTCTGTTCCACGTCGGGGGCTCGCTGACACAGGCGTTGCTGACGCTGTCAAGCGGCGGCTCGCTGGTCGTGCTGTCGCCGAGCGGCTGGCGCAATCCGAATGCGGTGAAGAACATCTGGGGGCTGGTCGAGCGCTTCAAGCCCGAGGCGCTGTCGAGCGTGCCGACGGTGCTCGCTGCCGCGCTGGCGGTGCCGCCGGGTAACGCGGATATTTCGAGCCTGAAATATGCGGCAGGTGGCGGCTCGGCGATTCCGGTCGCGGTCGGCTCGGCGATTCAGGAGAAACTGAAGCTGCCGGTGATCGAGGTCTACGGTATGACGGAGACCTCGAGCGTGCACACGCTGGCCTATCCGTCGCGGCCGATCCGGCTTGGCTCGGTCGGCCTTCCCATGCCTTACGCGCGCGTGCGCATCGTGCAGCTCGATGCCGAGGGACGCCTGATCCGCGATTGCGCGCCCGACGAGATCGGCGTCGTCATCATGGCCGGGCCCGGCGTGTTCGGCGGCTATCTCAACGACGAGCACAACAAGGGCGCTTTCATCGACGAGGTCTGGGTCAATTCCGGCGATCTCGGTCGCCTCGATGCTGACGGCTATCTCTGGATCACGGGCCGCGCCAAGGACCTCGTGATCCGCGGCGGCCACAACATCGATCCGGCGCCGATCGAGGAGATCATGTTCAGACATCCCGCCGTCGGCTTCGCCGCCGTGGTTGGCCAGCCCGACGCCTATGCTGGCGAATTGCCGGTGGGGTACGTGCAGTTGAAGCCCGGCGCGAGCGTCGAGCCGGGCGAGCTCGAAGCGTGGGTGCGCGAGCGCACGCCGGAGCGCGCCGCCGTGCCGGTGCAGGTCATTCCGATCGATCCGATGCCGCTGACGGGCGTCGGCAAAGTGTTCAAGCCGCAGCTGCGCTGGGACGCAGCGCAGCGTGTGTTCACTAAGGTGCTGGCACCGCTGGTCGAGCGCGGCATCGATTGCAAGGTCAAGGTCGGTCCGCACGGCAGCCACGGCTCCATCGCCATCGTGACGCTGACCGGCTTGCCGGCGGGCCAGCGCGAAGCGGTCGCGGGCGAGGTGCACGCGCTGCTGGCACCATTCGTGATGCGCCACGAGGTGGTGCAAGCGTAGCGGCCCGAAAGGCCGCGGGGTCAGCTGGGCAGCAGGGCGACGCTTCGCCGCATTATCCATACCCCTGTTTTGAGGACCTCTCTGTGACCGGTATCACATAGGAAGAATTAGCAATCGGCGACGCTACCGAATAGTCTCAGGGAATTGCATCCGGGGGGACGCAAGTGATTCCGTTTCGGCTGTTTGCTTTTTTGATATTTGCGATGGGCCTTGCCTGCGGACCGGCGCATGCCGACCGCCGGGTCGCGCTCGTCATCGGCAATTCCGCCTACAAGAGCGCACCGAAGCTCGGCAATCCCGTGAACGACGCCACCTTGGTCGGCGGCATGTTCAAGAAGGCTGGCTTCGATTCTGTGGACGTCAGGCTCGACCTCAGCGCCAGCGAGATGCGGCGTATGCTGCGCGAATTTGCCGGCAGGTCGCGTGATGCGGAGATGGCGGTGATCTATTACGCCGGCCACGGTATCGAGCTCGACGGCAACAACTATCTCATTCCGACCGACGCCACGCTGGAGACGGACGGCGACGTTCTCGACGAGACCATCCCAGTCGAGCGGGCATTGTTCGCAGTCGAGCCGGCCAAGCAGCTGCGCCTGATCATCCTGGATGCGTGCCGGGACAATCCGTTTGCGAAAACGATGAAGCGCACGCTGGCCTCGCGCGCGGTCGGGCGCGGCCTGGCCAAGGTCGAGCCCACCAGCCCGAATACGATGATCGCATTCGCCGCCAAAGCAGGATCGACGGCATCGGATGGCGATTCCCGAAACAGCCCGTTCGCCGCCGCGCTGGTCGAGCACCTGCCGAAGCCGGGTCTTGATCTGCGCAAGGCCTTCGGCTTCGTGCGCGACGACGTGCTCAAGGCGACCAGCTACAAGCAGGAGCCCTATGTCTACGGCTCACTCGGCGGCGACGACGTGCCGTTAGTCGCGGTCAAGCCGGCCGCGACCGGTCCGCAGGCTAACCCGCAGGAGGCCGTTCGCAGGGATTACGAGCTGGCGCTCCAACTCGGCACGCGCGACGGCTGGGAAGCGTTTCTGGCGGCGTATCCGGACGGCTTCTACGCCAACCTCGCCAAGGGGCAGTTGAACAAGATCGCCGCCGAGGAGACGCGCGCGGGGGCCGAACAGAAGGCAAAGGCCGCCGAGCAGGAGAAGGCGAGGCTCGTTGCCGAGCGCGCCCAGAAGGCCGAGCAGGAGAAGGCGGCCGCGGCGGCCAAGGCCGCCGAGGAGGCGCGGATTGCGGCCGAGAAGCAGAAGCAGATCGAGCAGGCGAGGGCCGAGGCCGCCGAGCAACAGCGCAAGGTGGCCGAAGCGGCGGCGGCGAAGGCATTGGCCGAGAAGCAAGCAGCGGAGAAAGCCAAGGCCGAACTCGCTGCAAAGCAGGCGGCAGGGAAAGCGGAGCAGGCCGCAAAGCCGGCGGCCGACCGGCAGATTCCCGAAGTTGAGAACCAGAAGGTGGCCGCGCTCTCGCCTGCACCGACCTCGACATTATCCGCAGCTGAGCTCGCCAAATCGGTGCAGAGCGAAATGCGCCGGGTCGGCTGCCTCACCTCGGCTGCAGAGGGCGAGTGGACTTCGGCCGCGCAGCGCTCGCTGACGCTGTTCAACAAATATGCCGGCACCCAGTTCGACGTGAAGCTCGCAAGCAGCGACGCACTCGATGCGCTGAAGGCGAAGCCGGGGCGCGTCTGCCCGCTGGTGTGCAATTTCGGCTTCAAGGCCGACGGCGACCAATGCGTGAAGATCACCTGCCGTGCCGGCTATCGCGTCGGTGACGACAATGAGTGCGAGAAGATCCCGGAGAAGAAGCCGGTTGCGACGCGCGAGGATTCGAAGAGGCGGGATCGGGACCGAAAACAAACGGAAGCCGCGCCCTCAGCGCCGCAGGCATCTGGTCAGGTGATCTGCAACGCGGCCGGGTGCAGGCCGATTGCCAAAGGGTGCCGGCTCGGGACGGCCAATCATCCTTCCAATCCGGCGTCTAAAATACCTGCCGAAATATGCAACTGATGATCAAGCGTTCATTTCGAGCGTACTCGTCGCGCTTAGAGCTCTCGGCCTGGACCTGCGCAAAGCGTTTGGCTTCGTGCGCGATGATGTGCTGAAGAGCACTGCCGGAAGACACGCGTGCCGCAGCCGAGCAAAAGGCGAAGGCGGCCGAGCAGGAGAAGGTGAGGCTCGTTGCCGAGCGCGCCCAGGTTGAGGCAATGCTGCCAGCTTGTCGGCAACGGATGCAGAATGGAGCGCGCTAGCACCGCTGATGCGAGTTCAGTGAGGGTTGGCCGGACGAGAGACGTCTGCGATTGAGTCGGGTGAGTTAGCAAGTGTAGCCGACCACTTTACGTCCGCGTCGACAGAAAAATGGTGGGTTACGCCTTCGGCTAGTCCACTACAGACTCTACGCCGGCAGCCGCGTCTCGATCAGCCGCGCCCAGAACGAGGCGCCGTGGCCCAAAATGTTGTCGTTGAAGACATAGGCCGGGTGGTGGCACTCGTTGCCGTCGCCCATGCCGACCAAAATCATCGCGCCGGGGCGGGCTTCCAGCATGAATGAGAAATCTTCGGCGCCCATTATGGGAATGAACTTGTCGTTGACGCGCTCGGTGCCGACGATGTCGCGGGCGACGTCGGCGGCAATGCCGGCCTCGCGTGCGTGGTTCATCGTCACCGGATACATCCGCGTGTACTTCGTGTCGGCCGAACCGCCATAGGCGCGGGCGACACTGTCGGCGACTTCGCCGATGCGGCGCTCGACGAGATCGCGCACTTCTGGATCGAGCGTGCGCACGGTGCCCGCGAGCTCGGCGACCTCCGGGATGATGTTGAAGGCCGTGCCGGCGTGGAATTGCGTGATCGAGATGACGGCCGACTTCAGCGGATCGACGTTGCGGGCGACGATCGATTGTAGCGCACCCACGATCTGCGAGCCGATCAGCACGCTGTCGATCGATTTGTGCGGACCCGCGCCGGCGTGACCGCCCTTGCCGTGAACGGTGATCTGGATGTTGTCGGACGAGGCGAGCATCGCGCCAGGGGTAGTTGCGAAATGACCTTCGGGCAGGTTCGGCATGTTGTGCATGCCGTAGACCTCCTGGATGTTCCAGCGCGTCATCAGCCCGTCCTCGACCATGGCCTTGCCACCGCCGCCGCCTTCCTCGGCCGGCTGGAAGATCAACACGGCCGTGCCGTCGAAATTGCGCGTCTCGGCGAGATATTTGGCAGCGCCGAGAAGCATGGCGGTGTGGCCGTCATGGCCGCAGGCGTGCATCTTGTCCGGGACCTTGGAGGCGTAGGGCACGCCCGAGGTCTCCATGATCGGCAGCGCGTCCATGTCGGCGCGCAGGCCGATCGTGTTGCCAGACGCCGACTTGCGGCCGCGGATCACGCCGACCACGCCGGCGCGGCCGATGCCCGTCACCACCTCGTCGCAGCCGAACTCGCGCAGCTTATCGGCGACGATGCCGGCGGTGCGGTGGACTTCGTAGAGCAGCTCCGGATTCTCGTGGAAGTCATGGCGCCAGGCGGCCATTTCGTCGGAGAGGGCGGCAACGCGATTGACGATGGGCATGAGGGATCCGTCTCTTGTGGGTTCTTGCCATTCCGGGGGGATGCGAAGCATCGAGCTATGGTGCGCATCTGTGCACCAGAGAATCTGGAGATTGTAGCGCGAAATTCCGGGCTCACGCTTCGCGTACCCCGGAATGACGAAGAAAATTCAGCTCTGTCCGAACACGCGCTTGAAGATCGTGTCGACGTGCTTGAGGTGATAGCCGAGGTCGAACTGCTCCTCGATCTCGGCGTCGGTAAGATACTTCTTCACCTCAGTGTCCTTCTTCAGAAGCTGAAGGAAGTCGCCTTCGCCGCGCCAGACCGGCATCGCGTTGCGCTGCACGAGCTTGTAAGAATCCTCGCGGCTGGCGCCCTTCTGCGTCAAGGCCAGCAGGACGCGCTGGGAGTGCACGAGGCCGCCGAGGCGGTCGAGATTCTTCTGCATGTTGGCGGGGTACACCACGAGCTTGTCGATCAGGCCGGCGAGGCGCACCAGCGCGAAGTCGAGGGTCACCGTCGCGTCCGGGCCCATCATGCGCTCGGCGGAAGAGTGCGAGATGTCGCGCTCGTGCCAGAGCACGACGTTCTCCAGTGCCGGCGTTACATAGGCCCGCACCATGCGCGACAGGCCCGTGAGGTTTTCCGACAGCACCGGATTACGCTTGTGCGGCATCGCGGACGAGCCCTTCTGCCCCTCCGAGAAGAACTCTTCGACCTCCAGCACCTCGGTGCGCTGCATGTGGCGGATCTCCACGGCGATGCGCTCGATGGAAGAGGCGATCACGCCGAGGGTCGAGAAATACATCGCGTGGCGATCGCGCGGGATCACCTGGGTCGAGATCGGCTCCGGTACGAGGCCCATGGCCTTGGCCACGTGCTCTTCGACGCGCGGATCGATTTGCGCAAATGTGCCGACGGCGCCGGAGATGGCGCAGGTCGCGACCTCCTTGCGCGCCGCGACCAGACGTTCCTTCGCGCGCGTAAATTCGGCATAGGCATAAGCGAGCTTGAGGCCGAAGGTGACGGGCTCGGCGTGAATGCCATGGCTACGGCCGATGGTCGGCGTCATCTTATGCTCGAAGGCGCGCTTCTTCAGGGCGGCCAGCACCTTGTCGATGTCGGCGAGCAGCAGGTCGGCGGCGCGGGTGAGCTGGACGTTGAGGCAGGTGTCGAGCACGTCGGAGGAGGTCATGCCCTGGTGCACGAAGCGTGCCTCGGGACCGACGATCTCGGCAAGGTGGGTGAGAAAGGCGATGACGTCGTGCTTGGTCTCGCGCTCGATCTCGTCGATGCGGCCGACGTCGAAAATGGCGTCCTTGGCCTTGGCCCAGACCGTCTTGGCAGCCTCCTTGGGGATGGTGCCAAGCTCGGCGAGCGCGTCCGCCGCGTGCGCCTCGATCTCGAACCAGATCTTGAACCGGGTTTGCGGCTCCCAGATCGAGGCCATTTCCGGGCGGGTATAGCGGGGGATCATCTGACGGCTCCAAGAGGTGGGCGGGACACCCCTGGGGATCTGGGGGCGCGGGCTCCGGCCAAAATGCTTTTTACGCCGCGATTTAGCAGAGCGGGGAGGACGAAACAAACGATCCGGGCCCGGGTACGGGGCAACTATCCACCGGTGGGGCGAAGCCGGCCCGCGCCGGACCAAAGATCAGCTATCAATCACGGATCATTGACTGACAGATATTGAAATCTGTCAGCGCTATGTGTATATCCGTCTCCGGACGCTCCGATTGGGCGTCCCGCGATAAGCCCCGGGGAGCCCGACATCCGAAGCAAGCTCGGATCGGAGGGCCGATTGAAGAACGGGGAAAGCGGACGAATGGAGACTTAAGACATGACGACCGAAATCCTCAATTTCACCGGCATGATTGGGCATTGGCTCAATTTACTGGTGGCGCGCCAGATCGCGGCGCAGGCTGCAAAACTGCCTCATTAAGGCATAGGCTTTCCGAAACGACCGGCGAGGGCGCTTCGGAAACAGCCCTACTGCCGGGTAACTGAGCCCTGAACGGGAACAATGGTGCTGGCATGAATGATGCTGTTGTCTTGACGCCGGAGCGAATTCTCGAAGTCACCGAGGACGTGCTCAGGCGCTTCGGACTTGCCAAGGCCACCGTGGTCGACGTTGCCCGTGCGCTCGATGTGAGCCACGGCAGCGTCTATCGCCATTTCCCGAGCAAGGCCTCGCTGCGCGAAGCCGTTGCCAAACGCTGGCTCGACCGCATCGACGCGCCGTTGCGCGCGATCGCCGAGGAGCAGGGCCCCGCGCCTGATAGGCTCAGCCGCTGGCTGCGCACGCTGTTCGCCGCCAAGCGTTCGCGCGTCCTCGACGACCCCGAGATGTTCCAGACTTATCTGACGCTGGCGCGCGAGGCCTGCGCAGCCGTCAAATGTCACAAGGACACCATGATCGACCAGATCGCGGCGATCCTGGCCGACGGCATCAAGCAGGGCGTATTCGAGGTGGACGACGTCAAGACGACCGCGCGCGCCATTTTCGATGCCACCGTCCGCTTCCACCATCCGGCCCATGCCGACGAGTGGAAGGACGCCGATCTTTCCGCGCGGGTCGATGCAACGCTGGCGCTACTGCTGCGCGGATTGAAGGCGGGTTAGGCCACCCACCTGCCCAATTGGCGCGAGGGCCATCAACCTCTCGCCTTGTGAAGAAAGCTACCATTGCGAGCCGGGGGCGCCGAAGCCGAGCGTCTCCGCGCATGGAAGTTCGGGTCGGACGATGGCACCACCGGGGGACTTTCCGGGTATGCATTGACTGCGATTTCGACGGCGTCCTTTGACCGCTTGCGCAGGCGGTAGAAGGTTAGCTCCTGATCGAGCATGGGGCAGCGGAAGTGGACGACGGCGGTGTCCGGCAGACGGCAGAGTTCGTCGATGAGCTCGCCTACAGTGATGATCGGGGGATGGTCGACTGCGTTGTGATGACCCTTACTCATGACCCTTTACTCCTTCTGCCGTACTAACCGGAGCCGGATGGGCTCCGTTCCAATTCGTTCGGCAGATTGACGAGCTTCAAGACGGAGTGCGGCAGCTTTGCTGCTAGATCCTCGTCAGTCCGCACGTTGCTGCGAGCCGCACGAGCTGTGCATCCGTGCGTGCGCCGGTCTTTGATTTGATCAGATAATGGTAGTTCTGGACTGTTTTCACACTGAGATTGAGATGCGCTGCAATCTGCTCGGTGGTAGCGCCGCCGGCGAATTGGCGTAGGATCTCGATCTCCCGCTCGCCCAGCTGATCCAGCGCTGAACCCGTCGGCGATAGGCTGTCCTCGGCGAGAATATGCGCGATGTCGTCGCTCATGGCGCGCTCGCCGCGCGCCACGCTGCGGATCGCATTCACGACCGCGGACGGCTCGCTGCTCTTGGTGACGAAGCCAGAGGCGCCGGCGCCGAAGGCGGCTTTCACCAGCACGGCTTCGTTGTGCATGGTGAAAACCAGAATCCGCGCCCGCGGGCTGCGTGCGCGGATGTTGCGGATCGCTTCCAGCCCGCTCGCGCCGGGCATCGAGATATCAAGCACGACGACGTCGGGGTCATGCGCCTTGAAGGCGCTATAGGCGTCCGCAGCGTTGTCGGCTTCCGCGACGACACGAAGATCGCCCTGGCTTTCCAGCACGCGCCGGTAGCCCTGCCGCACGATCGGGTGGTCGTCGACCAGTAGCACGGAGATGCCTGTTGCCGCGACATCGTTCACGTCGGCCTCATGCGGCGAGCGGGATGGTGGCGGCCACGCTGAGGCCGCGATTCGCAGGCAGGATCGAGAGTGATCCACCGGCGGCTGCAAGGCGTTCGCGGATGCCAGTGAGGCCGAGTCCGGCCGATTGCGCGACGCGCTTGGCATCGCCGCCGCCATCGTCTTCGACCCGGATCAGGAGCGCGTCGTGCTCGCCCGCGCGCCGCTCAACGCGTAGCGAGATCTCGCGCGCGGAGCTGTGGCGCAGGGCGTTGGTCAGGCATTCCTGCGCCACGCGATAGGCGGTGATGGCCGCCGGGCCGCTGATATCGGTAAGATCGCCCCTGAGGTCGAGCTGGATTGTCGGCCGCGCCGCACTCTGCGAACGCCAGCTATCTACCAAATTTACGAGACTTGCCTCGAGCCCGAGCTCCTCGGGCAGGGGATTGCGCAGCCGCTTCAGCGCATCGCGCAGCGAGGCCATCAGATGATGGGTGGCCTGTGAGATCATCCGCGCATCCTGCGCGATGCCTTTATCCCTGTTATCCTTCGCGCTCGCCGTCTCGATGGTGTTGGCGAAGGCGAGGATGGCGGAGAGATTTTGTCCGAATTCGTCGTGCAGCTCCCGGGCGAGCGCGCGGCGTTCGTCGTCGCGGATCTCGATCAGCCGCCGCGTCAGCGCCGCGCGCTGCTCGGTCGCTTCCTCCAGCCGGCCGCCGAGCGCATCGACGGCGCTGCCGATCATCGCAAGCTCCATCGAGCGGAAGCGCGGCAGCTTCGTGCGATACTGGCCGCGCGCCATGCGCTGCAACGCGATGACGATGGTGCGTGCCGGCGCCAGCGCGTGCGCGATCGCGAGCGAAGCCAGCAGCGCGATTGCCGCCGCCATCAAGAGCGCAACGTCGATCACGTTGAGGATGTACTCCCAGGCGAGCGAGATCGCGGCGGCGGCGTCCGGCGTTGCAACCACCGTGCCGGCGGCCGCCGCGCGCGGACTAACGGGCCGCACCACCTCGGCATGGCTGCCGAGGAAGGTCGGCACGATCGATGCGAACCAATGCGGCGGTGTCTTGCCGATGCCTTGGCTCTGACCGCAGAGCGGCTTCTCGAACGCCGTAGCCGGCTGGAACTCGACGCAGACACCGGGCGATATCAGCTTCATTGTCTCCAGCGAACGCCAGTCCGGAACCGGCAACAGATGTTCACGTGCTCTGCTGCTGCGCAACAAGAGCTCGCGCCAATATAGCGCCTGAAGCGCCTGCGCGACCCTTTGTGCGGAAGCCGCGGTCGCCCGGTCGATGCTGCGATAGGCGTCGAACGTCGCCCATACCGTCGCTGCTCCCAGGCACAGCGCCACGATGAGCAGCAGACGGGCGACGAGCTGAAGCACGAGGCGCATGCGATCACCCCCAACCTTTGGTAAGCTCAGCCTAACAACGCCGCCGCGCCTTGCCAATTGCGGGGAACGGCAGGATGGCAGCTCGGGCAAATTTCCCAAGCCGGATTGGGCATGGCTCTTTGGACCTGGCGCGGCGGTTTTGATCTAATCGGCCGAAGAATCCTTCTAGGCCAATCTTTCTTGGCCAATCGTCGCAAGCCAGGAGCAGTGCAGCATGAGTTCGATGACGATTGGGCCGATCGCGGGCCACGCTGCCGACCCGACCGAGCGCAGCGCGCTGCTGTTCTGGATGATCTTCACCGGGCTCTCGATCTTCGCCATCGTGCTGTTGTGGCGCTTCGGACTGATTCACCTGATGCTGACCTCGGACCGCACCTACATTTCGAGCGTGATCGCGGTGCTTTACGTCGTCACCTGCGGCCACTGCTTCCTGCGGACGCGCGCGATCGCGCGGGAGGGAGCAGCGGCACGGCGCTGCCGGGCGGTGCTGTCGGCCGCCGGCGGCAGCAAGGCGCTCGATACTAGCGCGACAGCGCTTCCGCGCGGCCTGGTGCGCGATCACATCGAGAGCCTTGTGACCAAGGCCGCTGCGCAAGGCTACCGGCCGGTCGACCAGACGCTGCTGCTGCGGACGCTCGCCGACCGGCTGCGCGGCTCCAACGGTTTTGGCGCCTTCGTCTCGGACACCTTGATGAAGCTCGGCCTGCTCGGCACCATCATCGGCTTCATCATCATGCTGGCGCCCATCGCGGGTCTCGATGCCGCCGACAAGGCCGCGATGCGGTCCTCGATGGGGCTGATGAGCGACGGCATGGCGGTGGCGATGTACACGACGCTGGCCGGCCTCGTCGGCTCGATCCTGGTCCGCATCCAGTACTACATGCTCGATGCCGCGACCCAGCGTGTGTTCTCGGATGCGGTGGTGCTGACCGAGACCTATGTGACGCCGGTCCTGGAGCACAAGGGTGCTGGATCGCCGTCATGATGGATGATTTCGGTCTCTATCCGCGCGAGGAGCCGTTCGATCCGCTCGGCGTGATGCTGTTCAAGGCGCTCCAGGTGATCGCCTTCCTGTTTTTCCTGGCGCTGCTCGCGGTCTCCCCGGACGCCAAGGAGGGCAAGATCGACTCCAAGGCCGAGTTCATGATCACGCTGGACTGGCCGGACAACCACCCCGATGATCTCGACCTGTTCGTGCAGGACCCCGCCGGCAACATCGCCTGGTATCGCCACCGCGAGGCCGGCTTCCTCACCCTCGATCGCGACGACCGCGGCGGGGCGAATGACTTCATCATCGTCAACGGCAAGAAGATCGCCTCGCCCATCCGCGAGGAGATTGTCACGGTGCGGGGCATCGTCGCCGGCGAATACACCGTCAACGTCTCGCATTTCGTGGCGACGACCGGCGAGCCCGTGACTGCCAATGTGAAGGTGCAGAAGCTCAATCCGACCGCGCAGGTCGTCTTCGACAACAAGTTCACGCTCGATCACACCGGCGACGAGAAGACCGCGGTCCGGTTCCGGCTCGATGCCGAAGGCAAGGTCGTCAATGTGGACCAGCGGCCGAAATCGCTGCTGGAGACGTTCCGCAGCAGCTGGCGCAACGGCGCTGATGTCGATCCGAAGACCCGGGTGAGGGTGCGCCGTGAGTAATCTGCAAACGGTCATCCTCACCTTGTCGGTCGCCTATGCCGTGATCGGCGCGCTGCTGCTGGTGGTGCTGGTCTATGCGCGGCTGCACTGGGTCCTGAAGGCGACGGCCGTCGTCATCACCAGCGCCTTCTATATAGTCAGCTTCACCGAAATGCGCGGGCTGCTCGGCTGGGCCAGCTCCGACCGGATGCCGACCGCCTTCAAGCTGCTCCAGGCCCGTATCGTCGAGCCGCATTCGCTGGAGGGCGATCCCGGCTCGATCTATCTCTGGGTCGAGGCGCTCGACGAGGACAATCGGCCGAGCGGCATTCCGCGGGCCTTCCGGGTGCCCTATGACGACAGGCTGGCCGACAAGACCCATGCAGCGCAGAACGAGATCGCGGCTGGGCATCCGCAGGGCGGGCGCGCCGCCGACTTCGGCGGCGGTGACGGCAGCCTGATCGACATGGTGCGAGAATATGTGACGCCGAAGACGATTTTGGAGACCAGCGGCGGCGATTCTTCGACCGGCGAGTTCAACGCCCCGCCGGCCGGCGCGCAGGGCGTCGTGTTCACGCCGCTGCCGCCGCCGCGGATGCCGCCAAAGGACGAGCAATAGGCCCTTCACCATCGCGGCAGCGTCCCGCTGGAAAACCGGCACGCGCCGGCGCATGTTCTTGACGTCCCTCAATTTGGCCTTATCGGCTTCCGATAAGATTTTGAGGGTGGAGGGTGCGTGCTCCTAGCTATCTTCTCGGATATCCACGGCAACCGGCAGGCGTTCGAGGCGTGCCTGAAGATGGCCCGCGCGAAAGGCGCGGAGCGCTTCATCCTGCTCGGTGATTTCGTCGGCTATGGCGCCGATCCGGAATGGGTCGTGGACACCGCGATGGAGCTCGTTGCCGGCGGCGCCATCGCCGTGCGCGGCAATCACGACCAGGCGGTCAATTCCTCGGCGGAGACCATGAACGCCGAGGCGCAGGTTGCGATCGAATGGACTCGCGGCCGGCTCGACAGCGCGCAGCGTCGGTTTTTGGCCGAATTGCCGATGCTGGTGGAGAACGACGGCCGCCTGTTCGTGCATTCGGAAGCCTCCAGCCCGCAGCGCTGGCACTATGTCCGGTCGACGGCGGATGCCGCCAAGAGCCTGATCGCGACACCCGCGCATATCACCTTCTGCGGTCACATCCACAGACCTGCGCTCTATTCGATGTCGGTGACGGCGAAGATGACGAGCTTCGTGCCGAAGACCGATGTCTCCGTGCAGCTCCTGCGCGGGCGGCAATGGCTTGCCGTGCTCGGTTCGGTCGGCCAGCCCCGCGACGGCGATCCGTCCGCGGCCTTCGTGCTGTTCGACACGGTCTCGTGCCAGATCACCTATTGCCGCGCGCCTTATGACGTCGCGACCGCGGCCGGCAGGATCCGCGACAACGGCCTGCCGCATTGGCTGGCCGACCGCCTGTCGCAGGGGCGCTGACGGCGATGCCGAAATCCCTGGTCAGATCAGGTGCGGAGATCGACGGTTTCACCATCGGCGAATGCGTTCATGCCGGCGGCATGGCGACGTTGTGGACCGTCACTCATCCCGGCATCGACATGCCCTTGCTGATGAAGATCCCGCGGGTGTCGGAAGGTGAGGATCCCGCGGCGATCGTCTCGTTCGAGATGGAGATGATGATCCTGCCGCGGGTTGCGGGGCCGCACGTGCCGGCCTGCTTCGGCACCGGGGATTTCGCGCATCAGGCCTATGTCGTGATCGAGCGTATCCCCGGGGCGACGCTCTACAAGCGACTGCCGGACTTGCCGCTGCCTTATGACGAGGCGCGGCAGCTCGTGGCGAAGATCGCGGCCGCGCTCGCCGACCTGCATCGGCAGAACGTGATTCATCACGACATCAAGCCGAGCAGCATCATGTTCCGCGACAGTGGCGAGGCGGTGCTGATCGACTACGGCCTGTCGCACCACAACCATCTGCCTGACCTGTTGCAGGAAGAATTTCGTCTGCCTTACGGAACCGCGCCCTACATGGCACCCGAGCGGCTGCTAGGCGTGCGCGACGATCCGCGCAGTGACCTGTTCTCGCTCGGCGTGCTGCTCTATTTCTTCACCACGGGCGAGCGTCCCTTCGGCGAGGGTGAAACGTTGCGCGCGATGCGGCGCCGGCTGTGGCGCGATCCCTATCCGCCGCGCGCATTGCGCGCCGACTATCCGCCCTGGCTCCAGGAGGTGGTGCTGCGCTGCCTCGAGATCGAGCCGGTGTGGCGTTATCCGACGGCGTCCCAGTTCGCCTTCGATCTCACCCATCCGGACCAGGTCAAGCTCACCGCGCGCGCGGAACGGCTGAAGCGTGATTCCCTTGGCGTGGTGTGGCGGCGCCGCTTCAATCAAGGCGTCATGCAGCCACGAGCGAAATCGGATGTCGCGGCGCAGATCGCGTCGAGCCCAATTCTTGCGATCGCGCTCGACATGGTGGAGGGCGCACCGGAGCTAAACGAGGCACTGCGCGTGACGACCGAGCGCATTCTCGCCACGTTGCCCTCGGCGCGGCTGGCCTGCCTCAACGTGCTCAAGCTCAATCGCATCGCGATCGATCGGACGCTCGACGAGCAGGGCTCCAACAAGCATATCGACCGCCTGGTGGCGCTCCGGCATTGGGCGGCGCCGCTCAAGCTGGACGAGAGCCGGTTGTCGGTCCATGTGCTGGAGGCCGTCGATCCCGCCGCTGCGATCCTGGAGTTCGCCGAGGTCAACCATGTCGACCATGTCATCATCGGCGCGCGGCAAGGCTCGTTCAGGCGCACCTTGCTCGGCAGCGTCTCGGCCAAGGTGGCCTCGGAGGCGAGCTGTACCGTCACCATTGTGCGGCCGCCGCGCATGGCGGGGGATGTGGCTGAAGCGGATGACGGTGAGGCGGCCGGATAGGGCTGCGCCTTCAAACGGCGGATCAGGCCGCGTGGGCGGTGTGAGCCGCGTGCTTACGGCGGATGGGCCAGGAGAATTGCGGGCCGGCCTCGCCCTGATCCGCGCTGCCGCCGAAATACTGGATGATCTCGCGGCAGGGTTCGCAATTGAACAGGTTACGCGACGCGGATGCCTTGGTCATTTCCTTCAGGCAGTTCGGGCAATGCGGTCTCATGGGACGGTCCAGAAAAGGAGATCTCAGTGTCTGCGCTGCGCGGCAAGCGAATGGTCGACGTCCGCATTGTCGGGCCGGGCATCGTCGTTCCGCGTGCGATCGGCGCGTTCGAGGCGGCCGAAGAAGTAGTCGAGATTCGGATGCGGTCGCCGCGGAATACGGCACCTGCGCTTCGGCTGACGTTTCACGAGTGCGAGCTGCATGGCATCACTCCCGGCGACGCTGAAGGTGAATGATGCGGGCAGAGGATGCGGCCTTCACCGGTCGCGCCATGTAGAGGCTGCGAGCTGCAATCGCAGCATTCAATCCAAACCATAACGCTACGCCAGTCCAAACCAGGGTCGTCGTCATGATGTGCTCCCGTCAAAAGCAGGCAGGAGTCACTTGCGGTGATTTGCGCGAATCAGGGAAGTCCGGATGAGTACGGATCAAGATTTCCGTTTTGGGCATTGCCCGCCGCAAGAGTTGGGAGCCGCAGGTTTGCGGACTCCCGATCCAGCTCAAATCGCTTCGCCGCGTGCGCCTGCAGCCGCGTTGCGGATGGCCGCGATGTTGGTCTTGTAGGCCTCCTGCGTGCCGCCCCTGAACACGGAGGTGCCGGCGACGAAGGCGTTGGCGCCGGCGGCCGCGAGCGCGCCGGCAACGTCAGGACCAACACCGCCATCGACCTCGATGTCGATCGGGCGTCCCGCAATCATCGCGCGGATGTCGCGGATCTTGCCGATCGCGGAGGGGATGAAGGCCTGGCCGCCGAAGCCGGGATTGACCGACATCACCAGCACGAGGTCGACCAGGTCGAGGACGTATTCGAGCGCGCTGATCGGCGTGCCTGGGTTGAGCGACACGCCCGCCTTCTTGCCGAGGCCGCGAATGGCCTGGAGTGAACGGTGCAGATGGGGACCTGCCTCCGCATGCACCGTGATGTGGTCGCAGCCGGCTTTCGCGAATGCCTCAAGATAGGGGTCGCAGGGCGAGATCATCAGATGCGCGTCGAAGATCTTCTTCGTATGCGGGCGCATCGCCTTGATGACCTCGGGACCGTAGGAGATGTTGGGAACGAAGTGTCCATCCATCACATCGAGATGGATCCAGTCGGCGCCTGCCGCGTCCACCGCGCGCACCTCCTCGCCGAGCCTTGAGAAGTCGGAGGCCAGGATCGAGGGCGCGATGGCCAGGGGACGGGGGGCGAAAGCTTGGGTCATGGCGCGTTTTCCGGGTGGCGGCCGAAGAAGAATGGCCTCGCCTAACATGGGCCTCTGCGGCGGGCAATGCAGGGGGAGGCTGCTTCCTGTGGGCGGAAATTTCTGCCGCGACCGGCACGAATTGCCGGTGTTCCCGGGCCGTGCAAGGCGCAGCGAAGGCGGATTTTGTTGAGCTTTTCACGCTGGCACGACGCTTGCTGACGTCGTCGGAACATTGGCCGCGGCATGCCGCATCGCTTGGAGTTGTGCAATGTTGTTTGCCCTTGGCGCGGTATCGAGTGCGCTCGACGCGATCCAGTCGTTGACGAACTCGAAGTCGTCGTCGGCAACGCAGAAGGCCGGGTCGACGCATAAGATCGGAACTTCGCAAGGCGCGACCAACCCGTTCGCGATCGACAGCAGCAGCATGACGACCTCGTTGGTCGGCTCAGCCAGTCCGCCACAGATCGCGCCCGTGACCATGACGGCGCTGCTCGCCGCGCAGAGTCAGTCGACCGATGGTGCGAGCGGCGCGACCGGTTCGACCTCATCGAGTTCGGCGCACTCGACCTCGAAGGGCCGGGAGGCGGCGCTGAAAGATCTGTTCTCGCAGATCGATGCGGACGGCGACGGCAAGATCACCAAGGCCGAGTTCGATGACGCGCTCAGTGCCGGCGGCACCAATCTCGCACAGGCCGATGACGTGTTCTCGAAGATGGATGCAAATTCGGATGGCAGCATCAACCTCGGCGAAATGACGAAGGCGCTGACGAGCGGTCATGGCCGCCATCAGGCGCAAGGCGCCAGCGGATCGGGCGATGCGTCGGGCGGCGGATCGGAGTCCTCGTCGAAGGCAAGCAGAGGATCGACCTCGACGACGACCAATGCCGATGGCTCGACCATCACGACCGTCACCTATGCGGACGGCTTCAAGATGTCGACGATGGTCCCTGGCGCGTCCCGCTCGTCAACCGCGAATGGTGGCGGCAATTCGCCGTATGACTGGTTGGGGCAGATGATGCAGCGCCAGGCGCAGACCGCGTCCACCGCTTCCTCGACGTCAATGAGCGTGTGAGCGGGATCCAGGCTAGAGCATGATCTGGGAAAGCGTGTAGCGGTTCTCCGAATAGATCATGCTCAACCAATAACCCAAAGCGCAATGACGATTCATCCTGATCTCATCGCGCTTTAGCCTGCGTATTCGTGGGTAATGTCACGATAGGCATAGCGATCGCGGATTTCGCGGTTGAAGAACGACCCCTTTGAGCGGGCCTGACTGAACGCGGCCGCGACATCGGCCGGAACGTCCTCGTAGACATACAGGCGACCGCTGACGAAAGTCACCTTCACGCGTATCGGGCGCATAGCGAAAGAAGCGGATCACTGACGACGGCATGACGGTGCACCTTGGCCCGTCGGAATAACGCTATCTCAGTCGTTTCGTTGCTCTCCGAAGCGATCGTTCCACGCCGGCTGCGCCCCGGCGAACGGCAGGGCCGTCGCGCCGTAAACGCCGCGGGCGATGGCGCGCGCGACCACGTTGGCTGCGACCGTGCCGAGTTCGGTGAGGCCGACCAGGGGCTCGATCGGTTTCACGCAGGTCGCGGCGGCGAACAGCACGTCGCCGTCGGTCGGCGCATGCACCGGATAGATCGCGCGGGCAAAGCCGGTATGCGCGATCATCGCCAGCCGCTTGGCCTGGGGCTTGGTCAGCACCGCGTCGGTGACGACGATGCCGATCGTGGTATTCTCGCGCGCGCTCGCGGCAGGACCGCCCTTGATGCGCATGCGGAGCATGTCGTCGGTGAACTTGTCCGGCAGGCCGCGTCCGCCGAATTCGCCGTCCACCTCGAACGGCGCCGCCCAGAACCACGGTCCGTTGCCGACGGTGACGCTGCCCACCGCGTTGACGGCGACGATCGCCGCGACCTTGGCGCCCTCGGGCGTCACCGCCGAGGCCGAGCCCAGCCCGCCCTTGAACGTCGCGGTGGTGGCACCGAGGCCGGCGCCGACGCTGCCGAGCGCGAAGTCCGTGTCGGCGGCGGCTGCCGCGGCGTAGCCGAGCTCGCGATAGGGCGAGAAGCGACCCCAGGCCTTGTCGCCGCCGTTGAGGAGGTCGAACAGGATCGCGCCCGGCACGATCGGGATCAGCGCTTCGCGAACCCGGTGGCCGCGGCCCTGCTCGGCGAGCCAGGCCTGCACGCCGCCGCCGGTATCGAGGCCAAAGGCGGAACCGCCCGACAGCGCGATGGCGTCGACGCGCTCGATGGTGTTGGCAAGATCGAGCAATGCCTCCTCGCGTGTGCCGGGTCCGCCGCCGCGAACATCGATCGCGGCGATCGCGGGAGAATCGAAGATGACCGCGGTCGCGCCAGAGGCGACTTTTGCGTCTTCGGCATGGCCGACGCGGACGCCGGCAACGTCTGTGAGGAGATTCTTCAAACTGGCCTCGCGAGCTGAGAGGAGTTCGCATCTGCGATAGCGCAGAGACGTCGCAGGCTCAACTGGCGAGGGCCGCCCTGAGCATCTTGGCGAGCTCGGATTTGCGGTAGGGCTTGGCCAGCAGCAGCACGCCGGAATCGAGCCGGCCGTGATGGACGATGGCGTTCTCAGTGTAGCCCGAGGTGAATAGCGTCTTCAGGTCGGGGCGGAGCTTGTGCGCTTCGTCGGCAAGCTGGCGGCCGTTCATGTTGCCCGGCATGATGATGTCGGTGAAGAGCAGGTCGATGGTCTTGTCGCTGTCGATGATGGCGAGGGCCTCGGCGCCGCTGGCGGCCTCGAGCGCGGTATAGCCGAGGCTTCTGACCTGCGTCACAACATATTGCCGCACCAGGGCGTCGTCCTCGACGATCAGGATCTTCTCATTGCCACCTGCGATCGGCGCATTCTGGAGCGCCTCGAACGCGGTCTCCTGCACTCCGGTCGAGCGCGGCAGGTAGATCTTCACGCTGGTGCCGTGGCCTTGCTCGCTGTAGATCTTGATGTGGCCGCCCGACTGCTTAACGAAGCCGAACACCATGCTCAAGCCCAGGCCGGTGCCCTTGCCGACCTCCTTAGTGGTGAAGAAGGGATCGAATACCCGGTCGATCAGGTCCGGCGGAATTCCGCTGCCGGTGTCGCTGACGGCGATCATTACGTAATTGCCGGCGACCACGTCGGGATTCATACTGGCATAGCCGTCGTCGAGGAAGATGTTGCGCGTCTCCAGCACCAAGGTGCCGCCGTCGGGCATGGCATCGCGCGCGTTCAATGCGAGATTCAGGATCGCGGTGGAGAGCTGGCCCGGATCGACCAGCGCGGGCCAGGCGTCCTCGGTGAGCTGCGGCAAGATCGTGATCTGCTCGCCCAGGGTCGGATGCAGCAGCTTGGCAGCTTCGAGCACCAGTGCATTGACGTCGATCTCGCGCGGTTGGAGCGGCTGCTTGCGCGCGAAGGCGAGCAGGTGCTTGGTCAGTTGCGCGCCGCGTTCAGCCGCATCGTCGATCAACTTGGTGATGGCGGCAAGCTCCGGCCTGTCGGCGACGGCGTCGCTGAGAATGCCGATCGTGCCCGTGATGACGGTCAGCACGTTGTTGAAGTCGTGAGCGACGCCGCCGGTCAACTGGCCGATCGAATCCATCTTCTGGACCTGCCGGAGCTGGGCCTCGGCGGCCTGCTTGTCGGTGAGGTCGCGGCCGATGAAGAAATGGCGTTTCACCGGCTCCGACCAGGTGCCCATCCAGTTCAGCGTGACCTCGTGACCGTCGTAATGGTAGTAGCGCGCCTCGAAGCTGCGCTTGACCGCGCCACGCCGGGCTGCGCGCATCTCGCTCCGCGTCTTCTCGAGATCGTCAGGATGGATGAACTCGGTCGCGCTGTGCCCGACCATGTCCTCAGGGCTGTAGCCGAGAATGTTCTTCACGCTCGGGCTGACCTGGACGAAATTGCCATAGCCGTCGGTGACCAGGATCAGGTCCTGCGATGTCTCGAAGATGCGCTGGCGTTCTTCAGTCTCGCGGCGCAGCTTCTCTCTCGCCTGCTTCTCTTCGGTAATGTCGTGGGCGATCTTGGAGGCGCCGATGATCTCGCCCTGATCTGTGCGCAGGGGGGAGATATTCAGGACGACGTCGAGTGGGCGTCCGTCTTTTCGGATGCGGACCGTCTCGTGCTGGGCGATCGACTCGTTGCTGGCGACACGATTGAGGATGCTCCTGACTTCGCCCTTGCGGTCCGGCGGCACGATGATGTCGATTGGCTGGCCGACGGCCTCCGCAGCGGAATAGCCGAACAGATGTTCGGCGGCCTTGTTCCAGCCTGTGATGATGCCGTCGAGCGTTTTCGTGATGATGGCGTCGTTGGAGGACTCGATCACCGCGCCATACAGCGCGAGGCGCTTGCCGTAATAGTCGCGTTCCGAAGCCGATTGCTGGCGCAACCTGCCGACGAGGCCCATCGTGTGCGCCTGAAGACGGACATTCTCGATGAGGAGCACCGCGAGCACGAAGGTTGCTGCGGCGAGGCCGTAGAGCCGGCCGGCATAAAAGCCGAGGTCGAAGCGCGCGACGTTGACGATCGCCGACAGCGCGATGTCGAACAGCCAGGCGCACATGACGACCATGAGCCAGACGTCGATCACCGTATGCGGTCTGCGGAACCAGAGCGAGACAAGCGCGGCAAAGCTCAGCGACCACACGAAGGACACGACGCCGATCATGGTCGGCGTGTAGTGGCCGTCGCGCAGCAGGACCGGCAACACATCGTGTTGCGCGGTGACGATCCAGGTGAAGACGGCGATCGCGACGATGATTCCGAGCACGCAGGCATAGATCGCACTGCTCGTCGCACCCCGAACCTGGGGGCCCCCGTCCTTTTCCTTCAGCCAGGCATAGCCCAGCACACATAGCGGGAAGACGCCGTGCCAGACCATGTAGAGCCAGACCGTGGTTTGCCGGCCCGCGCCGAAGAGCCCGGTCGGTGTGAACAGGCCGGGGAAGGTGAGGGCATGGACCAGTGCCGCCGCGGCGGTGAAGAGATAACCGGTCGCGAGCCATAGCAATGCACGAGTCCGCAAGACTGCGAATTGCGACAGCAGCAGCACTGCCGTGACGGTGTCGCTGACGGCGAGCGCCGATTGGTAACTCGCGACGAAGGCGGGGACCGGCAGTAGCGGGATACCCGCGTAGGGCACAGCCGCCGCGAACAGGATCGAGGACACGCCGACAATCGTCAATGCCGCAGCGCGGTCGGTCGAGGTGGCCGGCAGGGTCGAAAGAAATGTGCTTCGGTCGATCGTTGCAGGCACGTCCACCTCTCGCAAGTCGATCTTGAGCTGGTCGGTCTTGTGCTGGTCGGTCTTGAGCTGGGTCTTGAGCATCTCCGCTGGTCTCATTCGGCTGCGAGCCCGTTCATGGTAGCGGGGTTCTGGCGCTCATCGTGAATGGAACCGGTTTACGACTCAACCGAGGGTTACAGCTTACTTAATTCTGGAGAGAACGCGGAGCAGGGATGGGTAAGATGCGCTTTACTGGACGGTGTCATAATGCCCCTCCGCCGCGGCGGGTTCCAAGTTTAAATCAGACGATTTGATTTCGATATCGAGAGTTGTCCCATGCGCCGCGTTCTCGTCATCGACGACCAAAAGGACGTCCGCGCGATGGTCGCGATCGTGCTTCGGGTCAATGGTTTCGAGGTCGTGGAGGCCGAAAGCGGTGCGGCCGGGCTGAAAGCCTTCGCGGAAAGCCCCTTTGACGCGGCGATCGTCGACATCTTCCTCGGTGATACCAACGGCCTGGATGTCATCGCGACCCTGCGCGAGCGCGCGCCTGCGCTCCCCGTCATTGCGGTGTCCGGAGTGACGACGCTCGATTTCATGGACCAATCGCCCCACCTCGCCAATGTGGTCTGCCTGCAAAAGCCGTTTCGACCGAATGATCTCCTGCAAGCTCTGCGAAAGGCCGAGGCGGCGCCCGGCGGCGAACTGCCGGCCGCCGTCTGACCTCACGCAAGAAGAACGCCCCGGGGCGAGCCGGGGCGTGGTGATGATTGGTCGGTCTGAGGCCACCGGCGGGGTTAGGTGCCGTTGCCCCTGATCTCGGCGTAACCGCCCTTGGCATCCCATTTGTAGACGACGTAGTCGATCTGCTTGATGTCGCCCTTGGCGTCATACTCGATCGGGCCGATCACGGTGTCCCACTTGCCGGCCTTGATCGTCTCCATGACCTTCTTGGCGTCGGTGGTGCCGGCCTTCTTGGCCGCCTGCGACCAGACCTGCATCGCCGCGTAGGTGTAGAGCGTGTAGCCCTCGGGATCGATACCCTTGGCCTTGAACGCCTCGACGATCTTCTTCGCCGTCGGCTTGTTGCGCGGATCGGGGCCGAAGGTGAACAGCGTGCCTTCGCCGGCCGGACCGGTGATCGAGGCGTACTCCTTGTCGGCGAGCGCGTCGCCGGCCATTAGCACGGTCTTGAGGCCCTGATCGCGCATCTGACGCAGGATCAGGCCGCTCTCCTGATGATAGCCGCCGACATAGACGAGATCGATGTTGTCGCGCTTCAGGCGTGAGACGATGGCGTTGAAGTCTTTGTCACCCTTGTTGTAGGACTCGTACATCTTCTCGGTGATGCCGGCCTTGTTGAGCGCCTTCTTGGTTTCGTCGGCAAGACCCTTGCCGTAGGTGGTCTTGTCGTTGAGGATCGCGATGTTCTTGCCCTTGTAATTCTTGGCGATGTATTGCGCCGCGATCAGGCCTTGCTGGTCGTCGCGGCCGCAGACGCGCGCCACGTTCCAGAGCTTGCGCTCGGTGAACAGCGGGTTGGTCGAGGCCGGCGTGATCTGGAGCACGTTGCCGTCGGCATAGGCTTCCGAAGCCGGGATCGACGAGGACGAGCAATAGTGCCCGGCCACGAACGGGATTTTCGCGCCGGCGATCTTCTCGGCGATCGAGCGCGCCTGCTTCGGATCGCAAGCGTCGTCCTCGACGGATAGGGCCAGCTTCTTGCCGTTGAGACCGCCGGCGGCGTTGATGTCGGCCACGGCCATCTCGGCGCCATTCTTCATCTGGCGGCCGAAGGCGGACTCGCCGCCGGTCATCGGGCCTGCGACTGCGACGGTGACATCCTGCGCGAATGCCGCGCTCGAGAGCGCGAGCGATGCGCCGAATGCCAGACCGATGAGCTTCAGTGATTTCATGAGATACCTCGCGGGTGGTCGCCTGTGGAAGTTGCCGGGCTTGCCCGGTTCAAACCGGCGCCATTCTCGAATGAATTTGAGGAGAAGTCACCGGCAAAATACGGGCATCGGCGGAGATATCTCGCCACATTCGGCCCGCACGTGGGTCTGCCCTTGTCCGGCTTCGGCCGGCGTCAGCCGCGCCGGCCGCCTTCGAGGTAGGCGGCGCGAATCTCGGGGCGCTGCAACAACTCGGCGCCGGTGCCGGCCAGGGTGATCAGGCCATTGACCATGACATAGCCGCGATGGGCGAGCTTGAGCGCATGGTTGGCGTTCTGCTCGACGATCAGAACGGTCAGACCATCCTGTCGGTTCAGGGTGCGGATCGCATCGAAAATCTGACGGGCGATCAACGGAGCCAACCCGAGCGAGGGCTCGTCGAGCAGGAGCAGGCGGGGGCGGCTCATCAGCGCGCGGCCAATTGCCAGCATCTGCTGCTCGCCGCCGGACAGGGTTCCACCGCGCTGGGCATTGCGTTCCTTCAGCCGCGGAAACAGCGTGAACACGCGCTGGAGCGTCACCTCGCGCTCCACATCCGTGCATTCAGTGGCATCCGCTCCCATCTGAAGGTTTTCCGCAACGCTCATCCGCGGGAAGATGCGGCGGCCTTCCGGCGATTGCGCGATGCGCAAATGCGCGATCTCGTGGGTGGGAACGTCGGTGATATCGCGGCCTTCGTACAGGATCTGGCCGGCACGGGCGCGCGGCTTGCCGAAGATCGTCATCATCAGGGTCGACTTGCCGGCGCCGTTGGCGCCGATCAGGGCAACGATCTCGCCGGCATTGATCTCGACGTCGACGCCCTTCAGCGCCTCAATCTTGCCGTAGGCGGCGCGAAGGCTGCGGATCGCGAGCAGGGGAGTGGGCGCAGACGTCACGTCCCGCCCTCCATCACAGCCACCGCCTCGTCCTCGTCGGCGCCGAGATAGGCGGCGATCACCTTGGGATCGTCGCGGACGTCGCGCGGGGAGCCTTCCGCGATCTTGACGCCATGGTCCATCACCACGATGTGGTCGGAGATTTCCATCACCACCGACATGTCGTGCTCGATCAGCAGGATCGAGGTGCCGAGCTCGTCGCGGATCGAGAGCAGGAGCTCGCTCAAGGCCGCGCTCTCGCGTGCATTGAGGCCAGCGGCGGGTTCGTCCAGGCACAATAGCGCGGGCTCGGTGCACATCGCGCGGGCGATCTCGAGCCGACGCTGGTCGCCATAGGCGAAATTGCCGGCAGCGTCGTCGGCGCGCTCGAGCAGGTTGACCCGCCGGAGCCAGTCGGTGGCGAGATCAATCGCGCGCTTTTCGGCGTCGCGGTAGGCGGGCACGCCGAGGAGACCGAGGAGCGTGAAGCCGGATGCGCGCATCAGCGCGTTGTGCTGCGCCACCATCAGGTTCTCCAGCGCGGTCATGCCGGGAAACAGGCGAATGTTCTGAAAGGTGCGCGCGACCTTGGCCTGCTTGGCGATGCGGAAATCGTTCAGGCTCTCCAGTGCGATCAGCTTGCCGTCGTCATGCTTCAGGCGGATGCTGCCGCCGCTCGGCTTGTAGAAGCCGGTGATGCAGTTGAAGACGGTGGTCTTGCCGGCGCCGTTCGGGCCGATCAATGCGGTAATCTTCTTTCGCTCCGCCGAGAGCGACAGGTCCTGCACGGCGACGATGCCGCCGAAGCGCATGGTGAGCCGGTCGACGCTGAGAATCTGGTCGCCGCTCATCCGTGCCCTTCCTTGACGAGATCGGAGGAGATCGCGTGCGCCTTTGTCAGATACACGGTGGGGGCGCGATGGCCGATCAGGCCGCGCGGCCGCCAGATCATGATCAGCACCATCGCCATGCCGAACACCAGCATGCGGTAAGTCTCAAGGCTGCGGAACAGCTCGAAGCCGCCGATCATGGCGAGCGCCGCGAGCGCGACGCCGAGCTGCGAGCCCATGCCACCGAGCACGACGATGGCGAGCACCAGCGCCGATTCCTGGAAGGTGAAGGATTCCGGGCTGATGAAGCCCTGGCGCGTGGCGAAGAACGCGCCGGCGAAGCCGCCGAACATGGCGCCGGTCGCAAATGCCGTGAGCTTGGTGGTCGTGGTGTTGATGCCGAGCGCGCGGCAGGCGACCTCGTCCTCGCGCAAGGCTTCCCAGGCCCGCCCGATCGGCAGGCGGCGCAGGCGAATCGTGACCCAGTTGGTGAGAAGCGCCAGCGCCAGGATCAGATAGAACAGGAAGACGATGCGGTGGGTCGGCGAATATTCGATGCCGAGCTTGGCAGCTAGCCCGTCGTCGCTGTTGTCGAGCGGGATGCCGAAGAAAGAAGGCCGTGGAATGCCCGAGACGCCGTTGGGGCCGCCAGTGAGCTCCTGCCAATTGATGATGACGAGGCGGATGATCTCGCCGAAGGCGAGTGTCACGATCGCGAGATAGTCGCCGCGCAGGCGCAGGACGGGGAAGCCGAGCAGCACGCCCCAGAATGCGGCGAGGATGCCGGCGAGCGGCAGGCAGATCCAGAACGACCAGCCGAAATTGGTGGCGAGCAGCCCGTAGGAATAGGCGCCGACGGCATAGAAGGCGACGTAGCCGAGATCGAGCAGGCCGGCGAGGCCGACCACGACGTTCAACCCCCAGCCCAGCATGACATAGGTGAGCACGAGGATCGCGAGGTCGAGGATGTAGCGCTGGTTATAGAAGATCACGGGCACCAGCAGCGTGAAGATCAGGAGCGCCGGCGCGAGGTAGCGGCCGATGAAGGATATGCCGCTCTGCACCGCCGGGGGCACCAGCTTCTCGGCACCGCTCGAGCCGATCCATTGCCGCAATAGCTCCATCACGATCGAGCCGCCGAACACCACGGCGACGAGCGAGGCGACCTCGCCGAATCGCGTCCAATAGGTGAGCTGGCCGGAGGATCCTGCCTCGGTGCGCACGCCGACCATCAGCGAGAACAGCACGAGTGCGATCAGCGCGCTAAGGAAGGATTTCTTCAAAATGTAGGAGATGCCTGCTGGGCGATGGTCGGACATGGTCGAGGGAGTCGTCACGCGGGCCGGTCCGTCAGACTTTTTCGACTTCGGGACGGCCGAGCAGGCCGGTCGGCATGAAGATCAGCACGACAATCAGGATCGAGAACGCGGCGACGTCCTTGTACTCCACCGAGAAATAAGCCGACCAGAACGTCTCGATCAGGCCGATCGCAAGTCCGCCGAGCATGGCGCCGGGCAGCGAGCCGATGCCGCCGAGCACGGCGGCAGTGAAGGCTTTGATGCCGGCGACAAAGCCCATGAAGAAATCCACCAGGCCATAATAGAGCAGGTACATCAGGCCTGCGACCGCGGCGAGCGCGGCGCCGATCACGAAGGTCATGGAGATGGTGCGGTCGACGTCGACGCCGAGCAGCGCCGCCATGGTCTGGTCCTGTTCGCAGGCGCGCATGTCGCGTCCGAGACGGGTGCGTGAGACGAGCCAGGTGAAGATCGCCAGCAGCGCGATGGTGGTGATGACCACCATGATCTGGATGTTGGAAAGCTGGATGACGAAGCCGTCCGGGCTCTCATGCAGCGTGTAGCCGCCGGTGATGAAAGGTGGGATCGGCTTGACGCGCGCGCCTTGCGCCACCTGCGAGTAGTTGGTCAGCACGAAGGACATGCCAATCGCCGACAGCATCGGGGCGAGGCGGAAGGAATGACGCAGCGGCCGGTAGGCGATGCGCTCGATGGTCCAGCCGTAGAGCGCGGTGATCACCATCGAGACCAGCAGAACCACGAGCAGGATCACCGGGATTGCGGTGAGGCCGAGCGAGATCAGGATCAGGAAGGTGATCAGCGCAATGAAGCCGCCGATCATGAAGACGTCGCCATGGGCGAAGTTGATCATGCCGACGATGCCGTAGACCATCGTGTAGCCGATCGCGATCAGGCCGTAAATCGAGCCCAGGACGAGACCGTTGATAAGCTGCTGGGCGAAATAATCCATGGGCTGCCGTTACCAAACCTGACGCGGCTCAAAGGGAGCTCTTCGAGAGAGAGGTCGCAAGTTCTCCTCGGGCCCCGGCAGCCCTTGAGCGTTCTTCCAGTTTGTAACAGGAGGGAACTGGACGCTGCAACTGGCCAGATCTCGACATCCAGGCTTGTACAGAGGTCATTTTCGCCTTCGGCTCCCTCGAACAGCGAGGAATCGGGTTCCTGAGCAACCAAAATGGAGCGCGGCCGTTGTCTCGCCTCTGACGTTCAACAAGGGAGTTCCCCCTAATGACGAAGCAGCAGAACCAGAATCCGGGTCAGCAGAGTCAGAACCCCGGCCAGCGCACGCCTCAGCAACAGCAAGGCGGCGGCCAGAAACCCGGACAGCAGCAGCAGGATCCGATGCGCCAGGGCGACCGCCCCGGTCAGCAACAGGGTCAGGACAAGTAGTTTGGAGCCCAGACGTGAAGAGGGGCCCTGCCGTAAGGCGGGGCCTTTTTTGTGGGCGCCCGGTCCGCCGGGCGGTTAAGGTAAACAAAGGGTTTAAATTGCCGCCACACTCTGATGCGAGTTAGCTCCGGCAAAGCCATTGCCTTCCGTTGAGGGCCTTCGGCAAAGCAAGCGGGAAGCGGCATGTTCAGGAATTGGCGGATCGGCTCGGTCAACGGCGCGCTGCTGGCGGCCTACTTCATCCCGGCCTGGACGCTGGTGGCCTTCAACATCATGGTCGCACCGGTGCACGGCCTCTACGAGCGGCCGAGCGTCGCGGTCGCCCTGTTCCTCAGCGACCATCTCGACATGGCGGGGATGAGCACGGTGCGGGCCGCCTGGCTGCTGGCCCTGGGACGGCTGACCGTCGTGGCGTTCTTTCTGATCTATCTCGCGCTGCTCTGCATCCGCCGCACGCGGAAGAATGGCGGCAGTGACGAGGCGCTCGGCATTGCCCTGGCGATCGGCAGTCTGATCTCGTTTGCCAGCATGGTGATGGCCTCGAAGGTCGGCGAGATGGCCGCGCTCCGGCTGCACGCGACCGAGCTTCTGCTTCTGCTCGGCGCGGCCATCGTCGTGGTGGTCGAGAAGCCGGCGGCAGCGCCGAAGACGGTCGAGATCGCCGCTCCCCTAGGTCTTGAGCAGGCCGAGCTCCTGCACAATCGCTGAGGCTTCCTTCACGGCGTGGTTCGCCGCCGGGACGCCGCAATAGATCGCCTGCTGCAGCAGGATTTCCTTGATGTCGTCGGGGGTGAAGCCGCCTTCGGCCAGCGCCGCACGCACATGCAGGCGGAATTCGTCCCATTGCCCGAGCGCGACCATGGTGCCGATCACCAGCACCCGTCGCGTGCGCTCGTCGAAATGCGGCCGCGTCCAGATCTCGCCCCAAGCGTAGCGGGTGATCAGGTCCTGGAAGTCGGTGTTGAAGGCGTTGCGGCTGGCGATCGACTTTTCGACCCAGGCATTGCCCAGTACCTTTCGGCGTACATTCATGCCGGCATCGCGGCGGTTCTGGTCGTCCATATCTATCCTCCTCTCTGTCATTGCGAGCGCAGCGACAGCAATCCAGAATCTTTCCGCGGAGACAGTCTGGATTTGCTTCGCTGCGCTCGCAATGACGCGTGGTGAGATCAGCGCTGCGTCAAAAATCCCACCACGGCATCTGTAAACGCGTGCGGCTGCTCGACGTTGGAAATGTGGGCGGCATCGATGATGGTCATGCCGGCGCCGGGAATGTTCGAGCGGATCAGCTCGCCCGCCGAGATCGGCGTCGCCATGTCATGGCGGCCGGCGATCACCAGCGTCGGGCTCTTGATCTTGGGAAGCAGCGCGCGATGGTCCAGTGTCGACAGCGCCTCGCAGCAGGCGAGATAGCCCTCGACTGGCGAAGCAAGCAGCATCGACTTCATCGTCGCGGTGATCTCGGGCTCGCGCTCGCGGAAGTCCTGGGTCAGCCAGCCTGCAATGACGGCATCGGCGACCGCCGCGATGCCACCCTTCTTCACAGCGTCGATGCGCTCCAGCCATTTGGTCGGTTCGGCATAATAGCAGGAGGTGTTGGCGAGGATGATCTTGCCGAAGCGTTCCGGGGCGTTCGCGCCCAGCCATTGTCCGACCATGCCGCCCATCGACAGGCCGCACCAATGCACCTTCTCGATGTTGAGATCGTCGAGGATCGCGAGCACGTCGCGGCCGAAGCGCTCCATCGTGTAGGGACCAGGCGGAACGTTGGACTTGCCATGGCCGCGGCGGTCGTAGCGGATGACGCGGAACACCTGCGTCAGCGCCTTCATCTGCGGCTCCCACATTTGCAGCGTGCAGCCCAGCGAGTTGGAGAGCATCAAGGTCGGGCCGCCGTCGCGGCCTTCGACCGAGACGTTGAGCAGGCAACCGTCGGCATCGATCATGGGCATGCGGCGTCTCCGTCGGATTCGCGGTGCTTATTCGCGATCGAGGCTGTCGAGCAGCCGGTCGATCAGCGCTTGGGAAGCTCCTTGATAGGCCATCGGCTCGAACAATGCCGCAATTTTTTCCGGCGGCAGATGAGCGGTCACAAGCGAATCAGCCGACAGTACCTCGCGCAAATGCTTCTTCTCGGCGACCGCGCGCTTGCTGGCGGCCTCAACGAGATGATGGGCATCGCTCTTGCCGATCTTCTCTGCCAGTGCAAAGGTGACCGCTTCCGCCATGATCAGGCCGTGCGTCGCATCGAGATTGCTGCGCATGCGCGCGGTGTCGACGTCAAGGCCCTCGGCGATATCAACGACGGCGGCAAGCGCGCCCGAGGTGACCAGCATCAATTGCGGCAGCGTCGGCCATTCCGCATGCCAGGGGCCGGCGCTGCGTTCGTGGTCCTGCACCTGCGCGGCAAAAATCGTCGCGGCGAGTTGCGGGGCCATGGTCGCCGCGCCGAGCGCGCTGGCGGCGGCGACTGGGTTGCGCTTGTGCGGCATAGTCGAGGAGCCGCCGCGGCCTTCGCCGGCGGGCTCGAACGCTTCGGCAACGTCGGTCTGCATCAGCAGCGAGACGTCGCGAGCGATCTTGCCGCAGCTGCCGGCGAGAATCGCAAGGCAGGACGCGGCTTCCGCGATGCGGTCGCGATGGGTGTGCCAGGGCGCATCCGGCAATGGCAGGTTCAGCTCCTGCGCCAGCCGCTCTGCAACAGCGAGTCCCTTGTCGCCGAGCGCGGCGAGCGTGCCAGCGGCGCCGCCGAATTGCAGCGCGAGACCCTCGCGGGAGAGCCGCCTGAGGCGGCAGCGGCTGCGGGCAAGGCTTGCGGCGTATTCGGCAGCCTTCAGCCCGAACGGCATCGGCAGCGCGTGCTGGAGCCAGGTGCGCGCGACCATTGCGGTGGCGCGATGGGCGCGCGCCAATGCGGCAAGACCCTTGATGGCGCGGTTGAGGTTCGCGTCCAGCGCACCGATGCCGGCGCGCAGCGTGAGCATGGTCGCGGTGTCGATGACGTCCTGGCTGGTCGCGCCCCAATGCACGTAACGCGCGGCCTCCGCATCGGCCCTGCCGACATTGGCGGTCAGCGCCTTGACCAGCGGAATCGCGAGATTGCCTGATCGCGTCGCGGCCTCGGCCAGGACTGCCATATCAAAGGAATCAGCCTTGCAGGCGGACGCGATCGGCTCCACCGCGGATGGGGGAATCACACCTGTGGCGGCTTCGGCCCGTGCCAGAGCTGCCTCGAAATCGAGCATGTTCTGGAGGGTCGACCGATCGTCGCAGACCGCGCGCATGGCGGCGCTTGACAGCATCGGCGCGAGCAGGGGGGAGAGGGATGTGCTCATATTGTGCGGGACCTAACCACCATGGCCCGCCTGTGCCAATCCCAAACCATCGGCGCAAGCTTTTTGCAGTTGCGAATATGCATTGCACGTGACCGGGGGCCGCCCTTTCCTTTACGGCGTTCGTGCGTTACTTGAGCAGCATTATAGTTGTGCGATCCGGGAGGCACCCATGGCCATGACGATGAACGGCGAAGTCCAGCTTGCGGCGCCGCGCGAGGCCGTGTGGGACAAGCTCAACGACCCCGAGGTGCTGAAGGCCTGCATCCCCGGCTGCGAGGAGCTGGAGAAGACCGACGACGGCGGCTTTCGCGCAACGGCGAAAATGAAGGTCGGCCCGGTGTCCGCGCGCTTCAAGGGCAAAGTCATGCTCTCCGATCTCGACCCGCCCAACGGCTACAAGATCTCCGGTGAGGGTGAGGGCGGGGTGGCCGGCTTCGCTAAGGGCGGCGCGGCCGTCAGGCTCGCGGAGAAGGACGGCGGCACACTGCTCTCCTACGACGTCGAGGCGCAGATCGGCGGCAAGTTGGCGCAGCTCGGCCAGCGCCTGATCAATGGCGCCGCCAAGAAGCTGGCCGACGAATTTTTCGCGAACTTCGCCAAGGCGGTACAGGGCTGAAGGCTATCGCCTTTGGACATGGCGCCTTGCGTCCGGGGCGATGTTGCCCCCGGGCATAATGGCCCATATGATGGGTCGGAATAATTATAAGAACCGCTTCGATGGGACCCGTCGGGGCGCTGATAGAGAGTGCTTATGGCAAAAATCTCCCTCATCGTGAACGGCAATCCGGTCACGGCCAATGTCGATCCCCGCACCCTTCTGGTGCAGTTCCTGCGCGAGAATCTGCGGCTGACCGGGACCCATGTCGGCTGCGACACCTCGCAGTGCGGCGCCTGCGTCGTGCATCTCGACGGCAAGGCCGTGAAGTCCTGCACCACGCTGGCGGTGATGGCCGATGGCCACGAGGTCAAAACGATCGAGGGGCTCGCCGCGGATGGCGCGCCGTTGCATCCGATGCAGGAGGCCTTCCGCGAACATCATGGCCTGCAGTGCGGCTTCTGCACGCCCGGCATGATCATGACCGCAATCGACATCGTGCATCGCAAGGGCCATGAGCTCGACGACCACACTATCCGCGAAGAGCTGGAAGGCAATCTCTGCCGCTGCACCGGCTATCAGAACATCGTCGCCTCGATCACCGCCGGTGCGAAGGCGATGGCCAAATCCGATCTCGCGTAGACCACGCGCGCATTCCGCGATCAGGACACACCCATGTATGAATTCAAATATCATCGCCCGGGCACCGTGCGCCAGGCGGCCAATCTCCTGGTGAAGAACGAAGACGCCAAGGTGATCGCCGGCGGCCACACGCTGATTCCCGTCATGAAGCAGCGCCTCGCCAGCCCGCCGCATCTGGTCGACCTCTCTCATATCGAGGGGCTCGACACGATCGAGATGAAGGGGCGCTCGCTGGTGATCGGCGCCACCGCCAAGCATGCCGAGGTAGCAAGCTCCCCGATCGTCGGCGAGGCGATCCCGGCGCTCGCCAACCTTGCGGGCGGAATCGGCGATCCCGCCGTGCGTCACAAGGGCACGATCGGCGGCTCGCTCGCCAACAACGATCCGACCGCGGATTATCCGGCCGCGGTCCTCGCGTTAGGGGCGACCATCGTCACCAATAAGCGCCGCCTGAAGGCGGAAGAGTATTTCCAGGGCCTGTTCTCGACCGCGCTGGAAGCCGACGAGATCATCACCAAGGTGATGTTTCCGCTGCCGAAGAAGGCGGCCTATGTCAAATTCCGCAACCAGGCTTCGCGCTACGCGCTGGTCGGCGTGTTCGTGGCGCGGCGTCCGTCGGACGTGCGCGTCGCCGTCACCGGTGCCGGCTCCGAAGGCGTGTTCCGCGTCACCGCCTTCGAGGAGGCCCTGAAGAAGCGCTTCTCGTCGAAGGCGCTTGACGGCATCGTGATGCCGCCCGAAGGCCTCAACAGCGACATCCACGGCAGCGCCGAGTACCGTGCGCATCTCATCGGCGTGCTGACGCGCCGCGCCGTCGATGCCGCCAATGCCAAGGAATGAGCTGACCTCATTCCGCGGCCCAAACTGTCCCCGGTGAGGGCGTAGTGAGACTGGCTTTTTCATGACTTCAGCGGCCAATTCTTCCGGTGCTTTGCCGGCATCGGTCGATGCGATGCTCGAACTCCTGACCTCGCGCGGCTACCTCGCCGAGCGGTCGCTGGCCACGGTGACCTATCTGTCGCTGCGCATGGGCCGGCCGCTGTTCCTGGAAGGCGAGGCCGGCGTCGGCAAGACCGAGATCGCCAAGGTGCTTTCGGCGGCGCTGGGGCGGAAATTGATCCGCCTTCAGTGCTACGAGGGCCTTGACGTCTCCTCCGCGGTCTATGAGTGGAACAGCGCCGCGCAGATGATCGCAATCCGGATGGCGGAAGCGGCCGGCGACACCGATCGCGACCAGCTATCGAGCGACATCTTCGCGGACCGTTACATGATCAAGCGGCCGCTCCTCCAGGCGCTGGAGCCCGACGTCGCGGGTCCGCCGGTGCTGCTGATCGACGAACTCGACCGCGCCGACGAGGCGTTCGAGGCGTACCTGCTCGAAATCCTCAGCGACTTCCAGGTGACGATCCCCGAATTCGGCACCGTGAGGGCGCCGCACCCGCCGATCGTCATCATCACCTCCAACCGCACCCGCGAGATCCACGACGCGCTGAAGCGGCGCTGTCTCTATCACTGGGTGGATTATCCCGCCGCCGAGCGGGAGCTCGCGATCGTCAAGACGCGCGTGCCCGGCATCTCGGCGAAGCTTTCGCAGCAGGTCGTACGCTTCGTCCAGGCGCTGCGCAACCAGGACTTCTACAAGTCGCCGGGTGTCGCCGAGACCATCGATTGGGCCACCGCTTTATCGGAGCTCGACGCCCGCTCGCTGACCCCGCAAGTGGTCGGTGATACGCTGGGCGCGCTGCTCAAATACCAGGACGACATCACCCGGATGCAGGGCGATGCCATGCAGAAGGTGCTGAAGGACGCCACGAGCGAGTCGTAGGGGCCGTCGTTCCGGGGCGCGACGCAGTCGCGAACCCGGAATCTCGCGCCGCAATCTCTGGATTCCGAGTTCGCCGCTTGAGCGGCGCCCCGGAATGACGGAGAGAGGGATTAGGCCATGGCTATCAACCATCTTGCCCCCGAGCAGACCGAGCAGTTCGCCGACAATATCGTCGGTTTTGCCCGCGCGCTGCGTGCGTCGGGAATGCCGGTGGGCCCAGGCGCCGTCATCGATGCCATGAGCGCGCTCCAGGTGATCGATATCGGCAGCCGCACCGATGTCTTCGCCACGCTTGAGGCCATCTTCGTCAAGCGCCACGAGCATGCGCTGATCTTCAAGCAGGCTTTCAACCTGTTCTTCCGCGCCTCCGAGGAGTGGAAGCACATGCTGGATTCGGTGCCGCTGCCGGAGCAGGCCAGGAAGAAGCCGCAGGCAGGCTCCCGCCGCGTGCAGGAGGCGATGTCGCAGCCGCGCATGACGGAGACGCCGCAGCACCAGGAGCAGGATCTGCGCCTGTCGGTCTCCGACAAGGAGATCCTCCAGAAGAAGGACTTTGCGCAGATGAGCGCGGCCGAAATCGCTGAGGCGCTTCGCGCCGTCGAGCGGATGCGGCTGCCGCAAGCCGAGCTCCTGACGCGCCGGCGCCGGCCCGATGCACGCGGGCTACGCCTCGACCTGCGCCGCACGCTCCGAGCATCTTTACGCACTGGCGGCGACATCATCGACATCCATCGCCTTGGACGGATCGAGAAGCCCGCGCCGATCGTTGCGCTGCTCGATATCTCGGGCTCGATGAACGAATACACCCGCCTATTCCTGCATTTTCTCCATGCCATCACCGATGCGCGCAAGCGCGTCTCGGTATTCCTGTTCGGCACCCGGCTGACCAACGTCACCCGCGCCCTGCGCCAGCGCGACCCTGATGAGGCGCTGGCGAGCTGCTCGGCCTCGGTCGAGGATTGGGCCGGTGGCACGCGGATCTCTGCCTCGCTGCACAACTTCAACAAATTGTGGGCGCGGCGCGTGCTGAGCCAGGGTGCCATTGTGCTGCTAATCTCCGACGGGCTGGAGCGAGAGGCCGATTCCAAACTGGCCTTCGAGATGGACCGGCTGCACCGGTCCTGCCGGCGGCTGATCTGGCTGAACCCGCTGCTCCGGTTCGGCGGTTTCGAGGCCAAGGCGCAGGGCATCAAAATGATGCTCCCCCACGTTGACGAATTCCGCCCGGTACATAATTTGAGTTCGATCCAGGAGCTGATCACCACGCTCTCGAAGCCGCTGCCGCCGCATCACCGCAGCCTGATCCGCTCCGCAGCTTGAGAGGCCACCCATGCTCGATCGCGACGAGGATATTCTGAAGGCGGCGGAGGACTGGCAGAAGGCGGGCCGTGGCGTTGCGCTCGCCACCGTCGTGGAGACCTGGGGCTCGGCGCCGCGTCCGGCGGGCTCGAGTCTCGTCATCAATGACGAGGGCACGTTCTTGGGCTCCGTCTCCGGCGGCTGCGTCGAGGGCGCCGTGGTCACCGAAGCCATGGACGTGATCGAGAGTGGCAAGCCCAAGATGCTGGAGTTTGGCGTGGCCGACGAGACCGCCTGGAATGTCGGGCTGTCCTGCGGCGGCACCATCCGCGTCTTCGTCGAGAAGGTCGGCTAGCCGTGAAGCTCGCGATCCTGCACGAACTCAACGCCGAGCGCGCCGCGCGCCGGCCGGTTATTCTGGTGACGGACACCGAAAGCGGCGAGCAGCGCCTGGTGAAGGCGAAGGACTTTGCCAAAGATCCGCTGCGCGCAGAGCTGGAAAAGCAGCTTCGCACGGGCAAGAGCGCCAATGTCGAGGCCGGCGGCAAGAAGCTGTTCCTCAACGTCTATGCGCCGACCGCCAAGCTCGTCATCGTCGGCGCGGTGCATATCAGCCAGGCCTTGGCGCCGCTGGCGCGCTCGCTCGGCTACGACGTCACTGTGGTCGATCCACGCACGGCATTTGCAAGCCCTGAGCGCTTCCCCGATATTCCGCTGATCGCCGAATGGCCCGACACCGCGCTGCCGCCGCTCAATGTCGATGCCTACACCGCCTTCGTCGCGGTAACGCACGATCCCAAGATCGACGATCCCGCGCTGCTGCACGCCTTCGAGCGCAATTGCTTCTACATCGGTGCGCTCGGCTCGCGGAAGACGCACGCCAAGCGCGGCGACCGGCTGCGGGCGCAGGGCGCGAAAGAAAGCGACATCGCGCGCATCCATGCGCCCATTGGCCTGGCGATCGGCGCGGTCTCGCCGGCCGAGATCGCGGTGGCGATCATGGCCGAGATCACGGCGGTGTTGCGCCTGCCTCCGAAAGAAAAAGAAGAAGCGGCATGAAGTTCGGCCCGGCGAGTCCGAGGGATGCGATCGGTGGGGTGACCGTCCACACCCTGCGGCAGGGACCGCTGGTGCTCAAGAAAGGCACGACGATCGGCCCCACCGAGGTCGAAGCGCTGGAGCGCGCCGGCATCAAGGAGATTGTCGTGGTGCGCATGGAGCCGGGCGACGTCTCCGAGGACGTTGCGGCCGCCAGCATCGCGCTTGCCGTCGGCGGCGAGGGCATCCAGGTCGAGCGCGCCTTCACCGGCCGCGCCAATTTGTTCGCCGCGCGGGCGGGCGTGCTGGTGATCGACCGCGCCGCGGTCGACCGCATCAACAATGTCGACGAGGCCATCACCTTTGCCACGCTGCAGGCGTTCAAGCCGGTGGTCGAGGGCGAGATGGTCGGCACCGTCAAGATCATCCCGTTTGGCATCGGGGAGAGTTTGCGCGATGCCGCGGTGAAGGCCGCCGGCAAGGACGTTCTCAGAATCGCCCCTTACGTCATCAAGCGTGTTGGGGTGGTCTCGACTCTCCTGCCGGGCCTGTCTTCCAAGGTTATCGACAAGACGCTGCGCGTCACTGCCGAGCGCCTTGCACCGGCCGGCGCCAGCATCATCGCCGAGCGGCGGGTCCCGCATGAGGAGCAGGCGCTGTCGCCTGCGATCAAGGAGTTGCTCGGGCTGGGCGCTGAGCTCGTGATCGTGTTCGGCGCGTCCGCCATCGCCGATCGCCGCGACGTGATTCCGGCGGCCGTCACCGGCATCGGTGGTGAGATCGAGCATTTCGGCATGCCGGTCGATCCCGGCAATCTGCTGCTGATCGCCCGCGCCGGCGAAGTCCCCGTGCTGGGCGCACCCGGCTGCGCGCGCTCGCCGGTCGAGAACGGTTTTGACTGGGTGCTAATGCGACTGCTCGCCGGCATCAAGGTGACGCGGTCCGAGCTGATGGGCATGGGCGTCGGCGGCCTCCTGATGGAGATCGTGACGCGGCCGCAGCCGCGCGCAAAACCCGACACCGAGGGCAACAGTCAGGTCGCCGCCATCGTGCTGGCGGCGGGCCGCTCCACCCGGATGGGCGGACCGAACAAGCTGCTCGCGGAGTTCGAAGGCAAGAAGCTGGTGCGGATCGCCACCGAGCAGGCACTGGCCTCCCGGGCATCCGAGGTGATCGTCGTCACCGGCCACCAGGCCGAGCTGGTCGAGCAGGCGCTGCAAGGCCTGAAGGTCAAATTCGTCCGCAACCCGGATTTCGCCGGCGGCATCGCGAGCTCAGTCAAGGCCGGCATCGCGGCCGTGCCCGAGGCCTGCGATGGCGCCGTGGTTTGCCTCGGCGACATGCCGCTGATCGACGCCGGCCTGATCGACCGCCTCATCGACGGCTTTGCGCCGGACCGCGGCAACCTCATTGTCGTGCCCGTCAGCGAAGGCCGCCGCGGCAACCCGGTGCTGTGGTCGCGTCGCTTCTTCAAGGAGTTGATGACGCTCGATGGCGACGTTGGCGCGCGACACTTGATCGCCAAGCACACCGAAGCGGTGGCCGAAGTGCCCGTCGACGGCGAGAGCGCCTTCCTCGACATCGACACCCCGCAGGCCCTGGAAGCGGCACGGCGCGGATGACAGTGTCGTAGCAACCCTCGCAAGTCGCCCATTTCAACCACCCGTTCACCATCTGGAAACGACCGCCGCTTAGAGTCGCCTTCGCCTGCCTTGGGGGGAGGGGTTTTTCCATGGCTTCGAACGTCGTCGCGCGCCGTTGCGCGATGTTTTTCTTTGCGCTCTCGGTTTGTGTCTCCGGCGCCCGTCACATCACCGAAGCTCACGCCGCCGGTGCCATCGCGGTCGGCAAGTGCGGCGCCTATGGCCATGCCTATGATTACGGCGCCGAGCACGAGGCCCGGGCCGCGGCACAGAAGCAGTGCAAGGGTGATTGCACCACCGTCACGATGAAGCGCGCCTGTGCTGCGATGTCGGTCGATCTCGCCAACCCGTGCGGCGCCTATGGTTATGCCGTCAAGCCGAAGATCTCGGCGTCGCTGAATGCGGCGACGCGCGAATGCTACAAATACGGCGGCAAGGAATGCGTGATCCGCGCCTGGGCCTGCGACGCCAAGGGTTGATCCCTCGAGCGCTGAATCTTCTTGCTGGCATTCCGGGGCGATGCGTAGCATCGCGCGTGGAATGACAGTTAGGAATACACATGCAGTTCGACACCAAGATCGCCATCGTGATCCGCACCGATCTCCAGGCCTGGCAGAAGCTCAACGTCGCGTCTTTCCTCACCAGCGGCATCGCCGCGGCCTTTCCGGAATGTATCGGCGAAGACTATGAAGACGCCTCGGGCACGAAATATCACGCGCTGATCGGCCAGCCGATCCTGATCTATGGCGCCGATGGTCCGGCATTATCGCGCGCGCTCGACCGGGCGCTGACGCGCAACGTCAAGCCGGCGGTCTATACCGAGGACATGTTCAAGACCACGCACGATGCCGCCAATCGCGAGGCGGTGAGGGGCGTGGCGCGCGCCGAGCTTAATCTCGTCGGCATCGCGATGCGTGCCGAGCGCAAGGTGATCGACAAGATCGTCGACGGTCTGAAGTTTCACAGTTGAATTTAGCTGCTGGTGTTTCACCTCTCCCGCTCGCAAGCGGGAGAGGGAACGCACCTCACCCCGGCGGCATGCCATCGAACTTTAGCAGGCTGGGGTCGAGGCCGTCCCAGTCATGGCCGCGCGCGGCGAAAGTGACCGCCTGCGGCTTGTAGCGGGCGGGCTCGTCGAGGCTTGCGGCGCGGATCGTGAAGACGTCGGGCTGTGCCGCGAAGGTCATGTACACAGGCACGCCGCATTGCGTGCAGAAACCACGCGTCTTGACGTTGCCGCTGTCGGCGACCATGTCCCAATGCTTAGCCTCGCCGGTCACCGTGACGCCGGCGCGTGCGAACGTCGCGTACGAGCCATGCCCGCTGCCGCTTTCCCGCTGGCAGTCCCGGCACTGGCAGTGGTTGCTGAACAACGGCTCGCCGGCAATTGAATAGCGGATCGCGCCGCAGGCGCAGCCACCGGTATAGGGTTTGTCCATCGCGATATTTCCTCACGTCTCGCCGCTGATCTCGTCGAGCTGTCTGACGACCTTTTTCCAGCCGCCGCTCATCACGTTGTAGGCCGACTCGTTCCTCGGCATGACGAAGCCCGCATGGATCAGGCGGATCCGCGTGCCGGCTTCGACCGGGGCGAGGGACCACGTCACGACAGTGTCGAGCGGCGCGCCGTAACCGGTGTTGCGCTCATCGCCGCCCTTCCAGGCGTAGACAAGACGCCTGTTGGCCACCACCTCGAGAACCCGGCAATGAATGACGCCGTCCCAGGCACCGCCCGGGGTGGTCTGGAATGTGAAGGTGTTGCCTTCAACCGGCTCGAAGCCGGTCGGCTTCATCAGCCAACGCCCGATCAACTCGGCACTGGTCAGCGCCTTCCAGATCGTGTCCGGCGCATGAGGGAGCACTTCGTCAACGACGATGTCCCGGACGATATCTTGGCTCTCGGCTTTCAACTCGGCTGCACTCACGGATCGATCTCCTTCAAGAGGTCACGCAGGTTCTGGAAGCGCTCGCGCCAGAACACGCCGTAATGGTCCATCCAGGTGACCAGGGGCTCGAGCCCTTGCGGCGCGGCGCGGTAGTAGACATTGCGGCCCTCGGCGCGCTCGGCGACGAGGCCGGCCTGCTTGAGGGATTTCAGGTGCTGCGAGATCGCGCCCTGGGTCACGCCGCTGCCGCGTGTCAGCTCGGCGACGCTGATTTCCCGGCTGTCGAAGACGCGTTCAAATACGGCGCGGCGGGTTGGATCGGCGAGGGCGCGCATCACGGCCGTTACGGGATTGGGGGTGGCTTCCATCATGAGAGACGCATTAGCACACGCTAATCAATTAGCAAACACTAATTTGTCGCGCGCGGCACTATTCCTCCACCTGTTGACAATGACTGACTAGTCAGTCATAAGCTAACCATGACGAAGAAGCCAGCCAGAACGATCGCATCCGCGGCTCAAGCCGCGAGCCAGACACCCGAAGTCGGCGCTGAGGCCGAGCCCCGCGTTTCAAATCGGGCCGCCCGGGCCGCGGAGCGGCGCGCGGCGATCGTGGAGGCGGCGATGGACGAGTTCATCGCCCGCGGCTTTGCCGCGACCCGGCTCGACGACATCGCCAAACGGGCCGGCGTCGCCAAAGGCACGATTTACCTGCACTTCAAGGACAAGGAATCGATGTTCGAGGAGTTGGTGCGCACCGTGATCGTGCCGGTGGTCACACGCCTCACGACGCTGCCGCCGCCGACCGGAACGGTCCGCGACCTTGTCGAGACCTTTGCCAGCAACTTTCTGAAGGAGGTCATCGGCACCAGGCGCGGCGACCTCGTGCGCCTGATCGTGGCGGAGGGGCCGCGCTTTCCGTCCGTCGCCGATTTCTACTACCGCGAGGTCGTCTCGCGCGGAATTGCGGGCATGCGCGCGCTGATCGAGCTCGGCATCGCCCGTGGCGAGATCCGCGAGAAAAATCTCGCGCGGTTTCCCCAGATCATGGTTGCGCCCGCCATGATCGCAGTGATCTGGCAGAGCTTGTTCGCACGGCACGCGCCGCTCGACGCGCAGGAGATGCTGCGCGTCCATCTCGATTTGATTTTTGGCGAACGGAGGACGACATGAGGTCGTCACAAATCATGTCTCACCTCATCCTGAGGAGCGCGGAAGGCGCGTCTCGAAGGATGCAGGCTCGGCTGTGGCTCCTCGCCCTTCGAGACGCCGCGGAGCCTGTCATCGGGCCGCGCTCCGCGCGGACCCGTTGGCGGCTCCTCAGGGTCAGGGAGCGACAGCTGTCGCGCCTTTGCTCGATCGTGGTGCTGGCGATCGTAACCTCGCTTGCCGGCTGCCAGGAGAAGCGCGATCCCGGCTTCCAGGGCTGGGTCGAGGCCGACATGATCTTCGTCAGCCCGGACGAAGCCGGCCGCGTGACCAAGCTCAACGTCCGCGAGGGCGACGAGGTCAAGGTCGGCGATCACCTCTATTCCGTCGATGACGACCTCCAGCTTGCCGATCTCAACCAGCAGAAGGCGACGCTGGCGAATGCGCAGCAGACCTATGACCGGGCGGCCTCGCTGAGCAAAACCGGCTCCGGCACGCAGGCCAACCTCGATTCTGCTGTTTCGGCTTTACGGGTGGCGCAAGCGCGGGTGGCGACTTCGGAGACGCGGCTAGCGCGCCGCAAGGGCTTTGCGCCGGTCGCCGGCACCATCCAGCAGATCTACTTCCGCGAGGGCGAAATGGTGGCGGCGCAGCGGCCGGTGCTCTCGATCATGCCGCCCGGCAACATGAAGCTGCGCTTCTTCGTGCCGGAGACTGAGTTGCCGAAGCTCGCGATCGGCGACACGGTGCGCATCGCCTGCGACAATTGCGCGGCCGATCTCACCGCAAAGATCTATTTCATCGCGACCTCGGCCGAATACACCCCGCCCGTCATCTACAGTCTCGATGAGCGCAACAAGCTGGTCTATCTGATCCAGGCGCGGCCCTCGCGCCCCGACGCCTTGCGCGTCGGACAACCGATCAACGTCTACCTCGATCCGAAGACACCGGTGGCAGACAGGCGATGAGCGGCGGCAACGGCATCGCGATCGACGTCAAGGGCCTGAGCAAGTCGTTCGGGGGCCGCGAGGTGGTGCACGATCTGTCGATGCAGGTGAGGCGCGGCTCGATCTACGGCTTCCTCGGGCCGAACGGCTCGGGCAAAACCACCACCATCCGCATCCTCTGTGGCCTGCTCACGCCCGACAGCGGCGAGGGCACCTGCCTCGGCTACGACATCCGCCGCGATGCCGAAAAGATCAAGCGCCAGGTCGGCTACATGACCCAGCGCTTCAGCCTGTATCAGGACCTCTCGGTGCGCGAGAACCTCGAATTCGTCGCGCGGCTCTATGGCCTCACTGACGCGCGCGGCGCTGCGCGAGACATGATCAAGCGGCTCGGACTGTCGGGCCGCGAGGAGCAGCTGGCCGGCGAGCTCTCCGGCGGCTGGAAGCAGCGCCTGGCACTCGGGGCCTGCACGCTGCCCAATCCGCAACTCCTGCTGCTCGACGAGCCGACCGCCGGCGTCGATCCCAAGGCGCGGCGCGACTTCTGGAACGAGATTCACGCGCTCGCCGCCGACGGCCTCACCGTGCTGGTCTCGACCCATTACATGGACGAGGCCGAGCGCTGTCACGAGATCGCCTATATCGCCTATGGTCATCTCCTGACGCATGGCACGGTGGAGCAGGTGATCGCGAAATCCGCGCTCACCACCTACACGGTCACGGGCGAAGACCTCAATGAGCTCGCGGCCGCGCTCACGGGCAAGCCCGGCATCGACATGGTGGCGCCGTTCGGCACCTCGCTGCACGTTTCGGGGCGCGACGTCGCTGCGCTCGAGGCCAGCATCGGGCCGTGGCGCGAGAGAAGCGGCCTGCACTGGCAGAAATCGTCGCCATCGCTCGAAGACGTGTTCATCGAGCTGATGAGCCGCTCCAAGGACAATTTCCAGTAAGGACCATTTCCAATGAGCGCTGTCGATCATCCCGCGCCCGCCCACGAAATCCGGGAACGCTTCGGCTTCTGGAAGCGCTCCTATGCGATGCTGGTCAAGGAGTTCATCCAGCTGAGGCGCGACCGCGTCTCGTTCGCCATGATCGTGATGCTGCCGGTGATGCAGCTCATGCTGTTCGGCTATGCCATCAACACCACACCACGTAACCTGCCGAGCGCGGTGCTGCTCCAGGAGGACTCCGATCTCGCCCGCTCGATCCTGAAGGCGCTGGAGAACACCGCCTATTTCCGCTTCCTCTATGAAGTGCACGATGTCGACGATTTCGACAATCTGCTGAAATCCGGCAAGGTGCTGTTCGGCGTCGAGATCCCGCGCGGCTTCGAGCGGGCGGTGCGGCGCGGCGACAGGCCGGCGCTGCTGGTCGCGGCCGACGCCACCGATCCGGTTGCGGCAAGCTCGGCGATCGGTTCGCTCGGCATGGTGGTGCAGACCGCGCTCAAGCACGATCTCTATATCGGCGATCCCCCGGAGATGCCGTTCGAGATCCGCGCCCATGCCCGCTACAATCCGGCCGCGGCCTCCAGCCTCAACATCGTGCCGGGCCTCGTCGGCACCATCCTCACCATGACCATGCTGATCTTCACCGCGCTGTCGGTCACGCGCGAGGTCGAGCGCGGCACCATGGAGAGCCTGTTGTCGATGCCGATCAAGCCAATCGAGGTGATGTTCGGCAAGATCGTGCCTTACGTCCTGGTCGGCTTCCTCCAGGCCTTCCTCATCATTGGCATTGGTGTCGGCCTGTTCGGCGTGCCCCTGCTTGGCAATCTGTTCCTGCTGGCGCTGCTCTCGACGCTGTTCATCACCACGAATCTGTCGATCGGCTACACGATTTCCACGCTGGTGCAGAACCAACTTCAGGCCATGCAGATGTCGATGATGTTCTTTCTGCCCAGCATCCTGCTCTCCGGCTTCATGTTCCCGTTCGCGGGCATGCCGGCCTGGGCGCAATATCTCGGCGAGGGCCTGCCGCTGACCCATTATCTGCGCATTGTCCGCGCCATCATGCTGAAGGGCGCGACCATGCAGAACCTGCGCTTCGACACGATGGCGCTGGCGGCCCTGATGCTGCTTGCCATGACCATCGCCGTGACGCGCTTCCGCCGCACGCTGGATTGAGGCAAGATGCCCCCGAAATCGAGGGGCGGAATGGCGAAATTTGCGAGCAGGAAGACGCGGCAGCATGCCGTGCTATCGGACGATTTCGAGCGTGAGCTGACGCGGGAGGTGCTGCGCACCGAGCTGTTGCGGGTGCGCGCGCTGATCATGACGGGCTGCGTCATGATGTTGTTCCTCACCGCGATCTATCTGATCGATCCGGCTGTCGTGAACCGGGTCTGGCGCGGAACGGAAGGGCTGATCGAGGTCTATGGCCTTCTGGCCGGCTTCATCCTGTTCGAAGTCTGGGTCCACACCCAGATCAGGAAGAACCTCCGCCTCGATCGCGACCTGCCGGTGATCAGGCGCTATATCGGCACGCTGATCGAGACCTCGCTGCCCACGGCGATTCTCATCCTGCAAATCCGGACCATGGGCGCGAGCCAGGCGCTCGGCTTCGCGGTGCCGCTGATGTACTTCATTTTCGTTATCCTCTCGACCCTGCGGCTCGATTTCTGGCTCTCCACCTTCACGGGTTTCGTGGCCGCCGCCGGACTTCTGACCGTCGCGCTTTATTACAATTCGGCGAGCGAAGCCGGCGAGCCCCAGATCTATTTCCACGCCGTGCGCAGCCTTGTCATCATGATCTGCGGCGTGCTCGCCGGCGCCGTCGGCGCGCAGCTGCGGCGGCAATTTGCCGCGAGCATCGCGGCGGCGACCGCGCGCGACCGGGTGACTAATCTGTTCGGCCAACACGTCTCCCCGCAGGTGGTGGAACGGCTGATGACGGCGGGAACGAGCGCCAGCGGTGATCTCCGCCGCGTCGCGGTGATGTTCGTCGACTTCCGCGGCTTCACGGCCGGCGCGCAGTCGCGCACGCCTCGGGAGGTGGTCGACCGGCTCGATGGCGCCTTCGCAATATTGGTCGACATTCTCGATCGCCACGGCGGTATCGTGAACAAGTTCTTGGGCGACGGCTTTCTCGCGCTGTTCGGCGCGCCGCTGGAAGCCTCCGACGCCGCGCATCGCGCGGTCGCCGCAGGCCGCGAGATGCTGACCGCAATGAATCGCATCAACGCGCAAACCAGCTGGCCGCTGCGGATCGGCATCGGCATCCACTTCGGCGAGGTTGTCGCCGGCAATATCGGCTCGCCCCGGCGCAAGGAATACACGGTCATCGGCGATACCGTGAACTTCGCCTCGCGGCTGGAGGCGCTGAACAAGGAGTTCGGCTCCCAGCTCCTGATTTCCGCAGCCGTCCGCGAAGTGCTGGGCGATGACGGCAGCGATGCCGTGGCGCTGGGCGAGGTCGAGGTGCGCGGCTATGAGCGGCCGGTCGCGGTGTTTCAGCTGGGGTGAGCGCTGTCTGGAATGGGGCGTAGGCAAGGCGCGCTCACCGTCTCCTCCGCGAATGCTCCGATTGCTCCGAATTTTGGGGCATGACGGGCGATGCCGCCGGCCTGTAGTGTTGCCGAAGACGCGGCCGGTTGCGGCCTCGACTTGCATGGGGAAACGAAAGATGCAGCGCCGCTACATCACCGTCGATGTGTTCACCGACCGCGCCTTTGGCGGCAATCAGCTCGCCGTGGTGCTCGATGCCGGCGGGCTCTCCACTGGGCAGATGCAGGCGATCGCCACCGAGTTCAACTACTCCGAGACGACTTTCGTGCTGCCGCCGCGCGACAAGGCGAATGATGCCGAGGTGCGCATCTTTACCCCCGTCAGGGAGATGCCCTTTGCGGGTCATCCGAATGTCGGCACGGCCTTCGTACTGGCGACGATCGCCAAGGAGCCGAAGCCGCGCCTGCTGTTTGAAGAGAAGGCCGGACTCGTGCCGGTCGACATCCGGCGGGAGCAGGGGCGCGTGGTGAGCACCGAGCTCACCGCGCCGCAGCCGCTGTCCCGGCTGTCGCAATTGTCTGCCCTGGATGCCGCGAGCTGCATTTCGCTCAGCGCGGAGGATATCAAGGTCGAGCGTCACATGCCGCAGGTTGTCGGCGTTGGAACGCCATTTCTGGTGATCGAGCTGCATTCGCGCGATGCGCTCAAGCGGGCGAGGTCCGATGCGGCGGCCTTCGGCCGGGTATTTCCGCGCGACGGCGCGGTCTCGGCCTGGTTCTATACGCGCGATGTGCCCGCGGCGGAGGCGCCCTGTGAGCTTCAAGCGCGGATGTTCATGCGCGGTGCCGGCGGTCTCGCCGAGGATCCTGCCACCGGCAGTGCCACGGTCGCGGCGGCCGCGCTGTTCGCCGAGCTCGACCCCGCGCGCGACGGCGAATTCAAGCTCACGGTCGGTCAAGGTTTTGACATGGGCCGTCCGAGCCTGCTGCTGACGCGCGTATGCAAGCAAAACGGCAAGATCCGCTCCGCCCATGTCGGTGGCAGCTGCGTGCAGATGATGGAAGGGACGTTCAAGCTTGCGGGGGAGGGCTGATTTGTCGTTCCGGGACAGCGCGTAGCGCTGAGCCCGGAAGCCGTCCACCAACTCTGCCGCCCGCTGGATTCTCAGGTGCGCAATTGCGCACCGTAGTTCGCGCTGACGCACGCTCCGGAATGGCGAAGCGCTACACCTGCCGCCCCACCAGATTCGTCACCGCCACGCCATCGCGCTCCTCGATGATCTCCGCGATCATCTGGCGGTGGCAATGGGTGTGGTCGCGCTCGTAGCAGAGCAGGCACACCGGGCCGGCCTTCTTCACCAGCGCCGAGAGCTCGTCCATCTCTTCCCTCGCCTGCGGCGTCTTCAGGTGCTTTGAATAGATCTTTTCCAGCACGTCGTATTGCCCGCTGCGCGCGGCGAGCCGGCCTTCCTTCGGAGTGCCGAGCGCGGCGAGGTGGATATAGCCGATGCCGCGCTCATCGAGGCCCGCGGACAGCTGCTTCTTGGAAAAGCACGGCCGGCGCGAGGACGTCACCGCGCGCACGTCGACCACGAGCTTGACGCCGGCCTGCTCCAGCTCGTCGAGAACCGCTTTGGGCGGTGTCTGCTCATAGCCGATGGTGAAGAGCTTTTTCGCCTTCGCCATGGACCCATCCTCAGCTCACCCGCGCGATCAGTTCCATGGCGCCATGCGGTGCGCGCACCTTGCCCTCGTGGATGACGTAGGCGAACACGTCGCGCGGCTCCTTCTTCGGCTTGGCCTTGTCAATCTTCGGCAGGTCATCAGGTTCACTGCCAGAAGCCCAGGCCCGAAAGCGCGCGGCCCAGGCATCGAGCTGCTTCGGCGGATAGCAGGTCTTGATCTCGTCATTGCCCTTCTGAAGCCTTGCATAGACGAAGTCGCCGGCGACGTCGGCAATCGCCGGATATTTGCCGTGCTCGGCGAACACCACCGGCGTCTCGAATTCGCGGATCAGCGCAACGAAATCCGGCGTGCAGAAGCTGTCATGGCGCACTTCCACGACATGGCGCAGCGCGCGTCCGTCGAGCTGGCGCGGCAGCAGCTCCAGAAACTTGCCGAAATCGGCGCCGTCGAATTTTTTCGTCGGCGCGAACTGCCAGAGCACCGGCCCGAGATGGTCGCCGAGCTCCAGCACGCCGGAATCGTAGAACCGCTTGATGGAATCGCCCGCCTCGGCGAGCACGCGGCGATTGGTGGCGAAGCGCGGTCCCTTCACCGAGAACACGAAACCCTCGGGCACCTCGCTCGCCCATTTGCGAAAGCTCTCCGGCTTCTGTGAGCCGTAATAGGTGCCGTTGATCTCGATCGAGGTCAGCTTCGAGGCGGCGTACGATAGCTCCTTGGCCTGCGTCAGCTTCTCCGGATAGAACACGCCGCGCCAGGGCTCGAAGGTCCAGCCGCCGATGCCGATGAAAATGTTGCCGGATTTTTTTGACGCGGTTTTTGCTTTGGCCACGGAAGGATCTCGCATCGACGGGGAGGGACCTCATCCTAATCAAACCAGTTGTGATTGGCCAGTTGGCCGGCCCTGTCTAAGCTCGCGCCTGGACCCGCGAAAAAAGGAGAACAAGATGCGGATGCTGTTGCTGGGAGCCGCGCTCGTCATGATGACATCTGCTGCCATGACATGCTCTGCTTTGGCGGATGACGACGACGCCAAAAGCGCACAGAAACTTGCCCAGCAGGGCCGCGACGATTACTGGCATTGCCTGGCGCGGGAATATTCCCGCGACTCTAATCAGGGCCTGTCGGAACAGGATTTTGGCCGTTCGGTCGCGGGCGCCTGTCCATCGGAGCGGCAATATTACCGCGTGGTGCTGCTCGATTATCTCACCACGCAGTACCCCAACATCGATGCCGGCGCCCATCTCGCTACCGCAAACAGGGCGGTGGAGTCGGCGCAGAAGGACATTGTGATGGCCTACATCAAGCACCGGCCGCCGCAGAAATAGCTCCATTGAGCGTTGCGGCCCGGCGAACCCTTCCGGCTGCGCGGTCATCCATGATATCACTGGGCGCATCTGGAACAGGGATGGGTCCATGTCGTCTGAGTCAGTGGGGGGCATTCTGGGCGCGATCGTCGCGGCGGCCGTGCTTGCGGTCGCCGTCGTATTCGGCCCGATTGGCCAGTACGGCAAGCCGCCCAAGCCGGTAAAAGTCGAATCAGCCCCTGCCGCGGCACCCGCCGCCCCGGCCGCGCCGGCGCCCCGAGGGCCAGTGATTCGGGAAGTGCCGAACCAATAGGAGGCGGAAAGTGCCCTGAAGGGGCCCTTGCGGAGCGGCCTCGCCATTCCTATCTAACTTCTAACGGCGACGTTGAGTGACGTTCTCCGTCGTTGGAACGACCTTGGAATAGCTCAGGCCTGCGCCGGATGTACGTGCGGCCCGCCGTTCCGGGGTCGTTGGCATTTTAGGGCCTCTTTTGGGCCGTTGCCCACACAACCCCCGGCTTGGTAGCGCAACAACTTGGCAGCGCCAGACGCGGCGGCTATACGCTCCGTCATGAATGAAGCGATCAGACCGGGCGCCGACAACCTGCCGCAGGCTCAAGAGGGGCCGGAACTGTCGGTGATCGTTCCGACTTTCAACGAGCGCGACAACGTCACGGTGCTGTACCGGCGGCTGGAGGCGACGCTCGCCAGCGTCGCCTGGGAAGTCGTGTTCGTCGACGACAATTCGCCCGACGGCACCTGGGACGTTGTGCGTGCACTGGCGCAGCGCGACAGCCGTGTGCGCTGTGTCCGCCGCATCGGCCGCCGCGGCCTGTCGGGCGCCTGCATCGAGGGCATCCTCGCCTCGAGCGCACCCTATGTGGCCGTGATCGACGCCGACCTTCAGCATGACGAGACGCAACTGCCGAAGATGCTGTTGCTGCTCGCGAGCGATCAAGCCGACATCGTGGTCGGCAGCCGCTACATCGAGGGCTACAAGAGCGAGGGCTTCAACAAGCAGCGCGCGGGGGCCAGCGCGCTGGCGACCGAGTTCGCCCGGAAGATGCTGCGGGTCGAGATCGCCGATCCCATGAGCGGCTTCTTCATGATCCGCCGCGATCGTTTCGAGCAGCTCGCGCCAAAGCTGTCGGTGCACGGTTTCAAGATCCTGCTCGACCTGGTCGCGACCGCGCATGGCAACTTACGTGCGGTCGAGATTCCCTACACTTTCGGCGCCCGACAGCACGGCGAGAGCAAGCTCGATTCCATGGTCGCGCTGGACTTTCTTGGCCTCGTGCTGGCCAAGCTGAGCAACGACATCGTCTCGCTGCGCTTCATCTTGTTCGCGATGGTCGGCGGCATCGGCCTCGTGGTGCATCTCACCACGCTCTTCATCGCGCTTCAGCTGTTCAAGGCGCCGTTCGCGGAAGCGCAGGCCGCCGGCGCCATCGTCGCCATGACCAGCAATTTCATCCTCAACAACTTCCTCACCTATCGCGACCAGCGGCTGAAGGGCTTTGCGCTGCTGCGCGGCTTGATCGCCTTCTACATTGTGTGCAGCGTCGGTCTGCTCGCCAATGTCGGCGTCGCTTTCTCGGTCTACGACCAGGAGCCGATCTGGTGGCTGGCCGGCATGGCTGGTGCATTGATGGGCGTGGTGTGGAATTACGCAATGTCCGGACTGTTCGTCTGGCGCAAGAAATAGCACGATATGGGCGGAGCTGACGCGCGGATCGTCCGCAACACCGCGCTCACGATTCTTGCGTTGGTCGTGTTGCGGCTGGTCGCCGCCGCTTTCACGCCGATCACCTTCGACGAAGCCTATTACTGGATGTGGTCGAAAAATTTGGCGGGCGGTTACTACGACCACCCGCCGATGGTGGCCTCTGTGATCCGCGCCGGCACCATGATTGCCGGCGACACCGAGCTCGGCGTTCGCCTTGTCTCGATCCTGCTGGCGCTGCCGATGAGCTATGCGGTCTACCGCTCGGCCGCGATCCTGTTCGGCGGCGCGCGCGTGGCCGCCATCAGCGCCATCCTGCTCAACGTGACGATGATGGCCGCGGTCGGCACGCTGATCGTCACGCCGGATGCGCCGCTGCTGGTCGCCTCCAGTTTCGTGCTGTTCTTCCTCGCAAAGGTGCTCGAGACCGGACGCGGAGCATGGTGGCTTGCGGCCGGCGCGGCGGTCGGTGCGGCGCTGCTGTCGAAATACACCGCAATGTTCTTTGGGCTGGCGATCCTGATCTGGCTCGCTTTCGTCCCGAAACTGCGGCACTGGTTTCTCTCGCCCTGGCCCTATTTCGGCGGTCTCGTGGCCCTCGCGCTGTTCTCGCCGGTGATCCTCTGGAATGCGGACCATCACTGGGTGTCGTTCGCAAAGCAGCTCGGCCGCGCCAGAATCGAGGACTTCCGTCCCGTCTTCATCGCCGAGCTGATCCCGACCCAGATCGCGTTTGCGACCCCGTTCGTCTTCATCCTGGGCGCGATGGGGCTGCATGCGCTGACCTGGCACCGGGCCGGCGCGCTGGCCTCGCGCGTGCTGATCGCGACGATGTTCTGGACCATCGTCGCTTATTTCGTCTGGCATTCGCTACACGCCCGCGTCGAGGCCAACTGGTTTGCGCCGGTCTACCCGCCCTTCGTCGTCGCCGCGGCCGCCGCCGCCAACCTCGTGCAGTGGAAGCCGCGCCAGCGGCGCCTGGTGGATTTCTGCCTGCGGTGGGCCGCGCCGGTCGGCATCGTGATGTTTGCGGCCCTGATCGTGCAGGCCAATACCGGCTGGCTGTCCGGCTATCGCCGCGATGCCACTGTGCGCAGCGTCGGCGTCGGCTGGCGTGAGCTTGCCGCGCAGATCGAAGCGGTGCGCGCGCGCAGTGGCGCGACCTGTGTGCTCGCGCAGGACTACGGCACCACGGGCTGGCTGGCCTTTTATCTGCCGCGCGGCACCTGCGTGGCCCAGCAGACCCAGCGCATCCGCTGGGTCAACATGCCCGAGCCCGATCCCAAGCTCCTCGCCGGTAAGCTGCTCTATGTCGACGAGCTGCGCAGCGATGGTCATCCCGCCCTCAACGACCTCTTCGCGACCGTGACGCAGATTGCGCAATTGCAGCGCAAGCGCGGACCGCTGGTGGTCGAGACCTACGGCATCGACCTCTTGGAAGGCGCCAAGGGCGACGTGCTCGACCGCTCCCCGCCGCCGGAAGCGCGGTAAGGCTTCAGCCGATCATCTCGGCCTTGGTGGCGGCCTGGCCCGGTACGTCCCGATCGCGCCAGAACCAGACGGTCACGACGCCGGAGCGGCCGCGGACTTGCGTGAGCAGGGGGCCTGACAGGATGCCGTCGGGAGCGCCGTGGAAGTCGGCGGTGTTCAGCAGCGTATCGCTCAGCGCAAGCCGCGCGCAGTTCCGGGCGGCGACCTCCATCAGCCGGCTAGCGACGTTGACGGTATCGCCGGTCGCCGTGATGTGCTGGTGGCTTTCGCCGAGGCGGGAGGCGACGATCTCGCCGAAATGCGCGCCGATCTTGAAGCCGAGCTGATGTCCGATGGCAGGCGCCAACGAGGCGATCCAGCGCTCGACGCCACGATGCAGGTCGATCGCGCATTTCAGCGCCCGCGCCGCGTCATCGGGCATTGCGCGCGGCAGTCCGAACAGGATCATGGCGCCATCGCCGAGAAAGCCGGTGATCAAGCCGCCGCAATCGGCTGCGGTCTTGTCCAGCAGCGCGTGGAATGCCTTCAGGATGTCCTGGAGCGCGTCCGGATCGGTCCGTTCGCTCAAGCCTGTGAAGCCGGAGAGATCGATGAAAACCACGGCGGCGTCTTGCCGAATGGGCTTGGACAGGAAATTCGGATCGTGCGCCAGCCAGTCCTGCACCGCCGGCGCCTGGAATTGCGCCAGCGACCTGCTCTTGGCGGCGAGATATTGCGTGCGGCGGCCTCCCGCCCACAGCTGCACGCCGGCAAAGACCGCAACCGGCGGCACGGCCGCGGCGAGCGTATTCGCGGCATTCAGCCAGACGCCGTGGGTGAACGCGAACAGGTTCAGCCCGGCCCAGGCGATCACCACCGCGGCCGCCGCCATGATGCCGAGCGCGCTGCGCCGCCAGGCAAGCAGGCCGACCAACAGCATTGGCAGGAGCATCGCGCCGAATGCGTCGGCGGCATGCACCCTGCGGTCGCGCACGATGCCGTCGCCGGCGACGAGGTGGGTGATTGCGGTCGCGACCACCTCGACGCCGGGCATCAGCGAATCGAACGGCGTCGGGTAGAAGTCGCCGCCGCCGGCGACCGCGGCGCCGATCACGACGATCCGGTTCTCGATGGCGGCGCGGTTGAGCGTGCCGTCGAAAATACTCTGCGCGCTGACGGTGCGGATGGTGCGGCGCGGGCCGTAATAGGTGATCGGCAGCGCGAAATCGGTATCGGTCGGCACCACGCGGTCGCCGAGCCTGAGATGATCCGGCGCGATCGTCAGCGGCTTGTCGAGCGCGCGGGCCGCCACGCGCAAAGGAAACGACAGCTCGACCTTGTCGGCCGTCCGGAACAGCATCGGCACCGAGAGCGGCGAGCCCGACTGTCCCGTCGCGACGTTGACGACGCCGACCTCGGCATGCTCGGCGAAGGCGGGCAGCGGCAGCAGGAAGCGCTCGGCCTGCGGCAGGACCGCAAGGGGACCTTCGCTGCTCGGCGCTACGGTCTCGCTGTCGGTCGGGAAGATCGCCGCCGCCGCGAGCACCACCGGACCGGTGGCGAGCGTGTTGGCGAGGGTCGCATCGCCGATCGCGGCGCTGCGGTCGACCAGCAGCAAGTCGATCGCGATGACCTTCGGCTTGAATTGCACAAGGGTGTCGACGACGCGGGCGAGATCGGCCCGGGGCAGCGGATAGCTGCCGCCGCGCTTCACCACAGTATCGTCGATCGCGACGATGGTGACGAGATCGGGCGGGCGCTGCACGCCGCGGACCTGGGTCCGCCAATCCGTCAACGTCGCTTCGAGGCGGTCGAGAAAGCGCAGATGGCCGTTGGCGTGCGCGGCAAAGATGCCCGCGCCCCATAGCGCGGTGAGAACGAGTGCCACCAGGATCTGAACGCGTCGGCTACGCATGCGGTCGGTTTGCAATCTTCTACTGTCCAAATCTTATTGAGCTGAGCCTTATCGACCCAGCCCTTATTGTCCGAGTCGTGCCATCAGCGCGTCGACGCGCGGCTGGCCCCACGTCTTGACGGTCAACGGGCCGGTTGCCTCGACATCGACCCCTTCGCCAGGTCCGAGCACGACACCGCGTCCACGAGCCCTGCGGGTCACGCCGACGCGGCCGCCAGCGACGAACACGGAGGTCTTGGCGTCCGCGACATCGACCGCCCATTTCGTGCCGCGCACCGCTGCGATAGCTTGCGGGGTCAGCACCTTGAAGGGATTGCCGCCGGGCTTCTTGGGCACCTCGATCAGCAGGGCTTTGCTGCTCAACTCCACGGAGTCTATATGTCCGTCGCGGTTGGCGTCCTTTAGTTCAAATCGGGCGCCGTTTTCCGCAACGATCGTGATGCCGTTGTCGCAGCGCCAAACTTGCGTGCCCGCGGCCGACGGCGATGCCGTACAGCCCGCATTGGCAGCAGACTGTGCCTTTGCAAACCCAATCAACAACAATAAACACGCCAGGGCGCAAAACCCGGCGCGCGAAAAGCCTCTCATGCCTGCCTCCGTTTGCGTGCTCGGCACAGTTCAAGGCGATGTTGATACGGTACCGTATCACACGCAGAGGCTGCCGAAAAGTACTGGGTTAGGAGCTATTTTCTCGTCGGGGCGATTTCCAGGCCGGCGCGATCAACTTTAAGTCACGGCGCGTGAGCACCTCCGTCCGCGGTGCGTGACCTGCATGAGCCGTTGCCGCGACTGGCCGGCTTGGGCGCGGCGGGAGGCCACCAGCCTCGCAACCCTTCGGCGCTATGGTCAGACCCAGTTTTGATGATCACGAAAAGGGCGTTGTTGGGTGCGTCTTGGCTGCGGGCGGAGGCGTCGGGTGGCCGGCCTGAACCGGTCGAGAATCATGGTTAACAACTTCGGCTAAGACCGTAATTCTGCGGGATTTTTTCCCGAAATGGGACGACGTTAACGAGTTGCCCCACATCCGCCTGAACTTAATCTGCATTTAACTAAAAGTCGCCTTAATGACGCTCCGACCCTCTGCGAGATGCTGGTCCCGGATCGTGACCAGCGGCGCTTCGAAGGGGGACTGAGTGACACCGTCCTGGACGCAAGGCGAATGAGTACGAGTATCGCTGCGCAGAGTAACGCGGCACGGAAGTCCAAGAAATTCTCGAAGAATTATTCGCGGAAATCTTCCCGGAAAATGACCACCCGTAATTGGCTCGGCGCCGCGGCGATCGGCTGCATCGTGATTGGCGCCGGCTGGACCATTTACAACAACATCCTCGGCGCCAGCGTCTATCCGACCGTCGGCAACAGCCGCTACGACGAGCCCGTGATCAAGCGCGCACCCAAGGTGGTGCTGCGCGAGGCGGGCGAGGCGGTCAAGGAAACCTTCGCGCTCCTGCCGGACCGGTTGCAGGTGGCCGCGCCGATCTCGCGCGAGATGTTCAACGAGCGCTTTGCCGCAGCTGCAACGCAAGGCGTGGCCTCGAACGCGGCCAGCGCCGCGCCTGCCGCGCCCGCAATCAGCGTTGCCGAGGCCAAGGACGCCATCAAGGATGCGTCGAAGGAAGCCGCGAAGCCGAACGTGATGGCGAAGGTCGCGGACGCGCTGAAGCCGCAGGGCTCGGCCAAGATCGTGGACGCTGCCAAGGCCAAGCGCGCTGACGCAGGTGTGCAGCTGGCCTCGGCCGATCCGGCCGAGATCGTGCCGGCGCCCGAGGCTAAACCAAAATCCTTCGCCGATCGCGCCAAGGCCGCGGTGATGTCGATCACCGGTCCGCGCCAATCGATGGTCGAGAAACTCTGGGGCAAGCGTGAGCCGTCCGGCGGGCTCTTGGCGTATGCCTCGGCCGATGCCAGCATCACAGCGTCCATCGCGCCGAAGGAGCAGAATCCGATGTTTGGCGGTGCGCCGCCCTATGAGCGCGACACCGCGGTCTACGACATCACCGCCAAGACGGTTTATCTGCCCGATGGCACCAAGCTCGAGGCGCATTCCGGCCTCGGCTCCAATCTCGACGATCCGCGCTCCCAGCGCCAGCGCATGCGCGGTGTGACGCCGCCGCACATCTACACGTTGAAGCCGCGTGAGGCGCTGTTCCACGGCGTGCCGGCGCTGCGCCTGACCCCGATCGGCGGCGAGAGCGCGATCTACGGCCGCGACGGCCTGCTCGCGCACACCTTCATGCTCGGTCCGAACGGCGATTCCAACGGCTGCGTCTCGTTCAAGGATTATTACGCGTTCCTGGACGCCTACCGCAACAAGGGCATCCGCAAGCTCGCGGTGCTGGCGCGGGTGGAGTGAGACGCGGTCAACTCGCCATCGTCTTGCGCAGCGCCATCTCGGTCGCGATCGCCTCACGCACGGCGGGCCGCGCCTGCATGCGCCCGAGATAGGCCGCCAACGATGGCCACTGCGCGATATCGATTCCTGCGTGACGGAGCAGCAGCAATGCCCAGGTGAGATGCGCATCCGCAACGGTGAAGCGCTGACCGACCAGGAATTCGCGGTCCGCCAGATGCGCTGATGGCACCGACAATGTCTGCACAATTCTAGCGCGCGGCTTGGCGAGCGAGCCGTCGTCCTTGTACCAGAAGGCCGGAAACAGGAACGCCTTGTGGATCTCGGCGCCGACGAAGCTCAGCCATTCCTGGAGGCGATAGCGGTCGGGATCGCCAAACCGGGGCGCAAGGCCCGCCTGCGGCTTCACATCGGCGATGTATTGCAGCACCGCCGCGCTTTCGGTCAACCGCTCGCCGTTCTCCAGGACGAGCACCGGCACCGCGCCCTTCGGCGACACATCGCGGAAGTCGGTGTCGTCGTCCACGACCCTCTTCGTCCAGATATGAGCAAGGTGATACTGAGCCTCGACGCCCGCCTCGATCAGCGCGATACGGCTCGAGAGCGAGCAGGCCATCGGGAAGAAATAGAGCTGCAGCATCGTGAACTCCTTCACGCCAGCGCATCACCGCGCGCGATGATTGCGAAGCGGTCCGAGAGCTCGGCCAGCGCGACCTCGTGGATGGTCCGGGCCTCCAGCGTACCGCCGCGGCCGTCGGGCAGATCACGCGTGGCGCAGGAATCGGCTTCGATGGTCGTGCGAAAACCGAGGTCGAGTGCGGCGCGGGCGGTGGAGCTGACGCACATGTGCGTCATGAATCCGGCCAACACGATGTTCTTGCGTCCGCTCGCGGCGAGCTGCGCCTGCAGGCCGGTGGCGGCGAAAGCGTTCGGCAACTCCTTCTCGATCACGCGCTCGTCCGCAAGCGGCGCGAGCTCGGCAACGATAGCGCCGCGATCGGCAGAGCGATCGAACAGGCCGCCGGGCTTGCCGCGATGGGCGATATGGATGATCGCAGATCCGCGCTCGCGCGCCCGCGCCAGCAGGACGCTCGCCCGCGCGATCGCAGGCTTGGCGTCCGGCAGGGCGAGGGGACCTGCGAGATATTCATTCTGGATGTCGATCAGCACCAGCGCGACGTCGTCAAGACGCGGCGGAGTGAGGTCCGCACCGGCGAGCTGCAGCAGGGTCTTTGCGGGCATCATGATCTTCAGAATCTCCAAGCGGTAAGGTTGGCCGAGCATAGCTCGTCGGCAGCCTGCCGATATGCAGGGAAATTGCAGCCGATGGCTGCGATATTGCAGGCCAATGCCAGTCGATGTAGCCTTGAAGCCATGAATTGGGACGACCTTCGCATCATCGCCGCGGTCAGAGACGAGGGCACCTATGCCGGCGCCAGCGCGCGGCTGCGGATCGACGAGACCACGGTCGGACGTCGGCTGGCGCGCATCGAACATGCGCTCGGCCTGCGCCTGTTTGAGGCTGCCGACGGTGTCCGCAAGCCGACCCGTCATTGCGAGGCGGTACTGGCGCACGTCCAAGCCATGGCCGCGCATGCCGCCGAGATCGGTCGCATCAGTGAGAGGATGCCCGGCCCGGTGGGGCGGCTGCGCATCGCCGCGACCAATGCGGTCGCCGAGGAGGTGCTGTCCCCGCATGCGAGCGAGTTCCTGCGCGCCAATCCCGGCTTAACGCTGCAATTCCTGACCTCGAGCGAGAACGTCAGGTTCTCGCGCTGGGAGGCCGATCTCGCGATCCGCCTGCGCAAGCCCGACAAGGGCGACTTTTCGATCTCCAGGCTCGGCGATATCCGCATCTACTATTTCGAACCGGTCGCGACTGAAGGCGAGCCGGTGCTATGCGCCTATCCGGACGAGCTCGGCGCCATTCCCGAGATGCAATTCCTGCGGACGAAGAAAATCCGCCCTCGCTGCGTGACCGACAATGTCCGCGTCATCCGCGCCCTGATCCGCTCGCATCAGGCCGCTGGCGTGTTGCCGGAGCACAGCTGCACCGACTTGCTCGGCGATCGCCGCCTGCGCGCCACGCTGCTGCCGAAACGCCGCGACGTCTGGCTGCTCGTGCAAAACCATCTCAAGCGCGACGCCGCGACACGCGTGACGATCGATTGGCTGCGGGCGTGTTTCACCGAACCTGCGCGGGGATAACCGAGAGCGTGTGAAAACCCGAAGGCTGCCCATGGGCGGCCTTCACATATCCGTTGTGTCGCCCTTGCGATGAATGCGTGGCCGCGCCTATGCGACCGAGAGCCGGGATTGCACGCGCGCGAAAGTTGCGTAGTCTCGCGACGGCTACGGACTTGATCAGGGCAGGTGCATGACCATTCAGGAAACATTCCGGCCGCGGTCGTCGGCGCAGTCGCGTGAATGGAAGGCGATTGTCCCGACGCTGATGGTCGGCGACTACGTCTTCGTCGCGAAATATGCCTATGGCTACGGCCGCTATTCCTTTCCTTTCGCGCCGTCCTGGATCTCGGGCCGCGTGTTCGCCGCTGAACCCGAATATGGCGACATCGTCGTGTTCCGGACTGCGAAGGACAGTTCGGTCGATTACGTCAAGCGCGTGGTCGGGCTGCCCGGCGACCGCATCCGCGTGCGGCAGGGTCAGCTTATCCTCAACGATCCTCCTGTGACGCGCGTCGCGCTCGAGCACGGGCTCGCAGGCATCGCCTGCGGTGTGGATGGCAGCTTCAAGGTCAAGCGCTGGCGCGAGACGCTGCCGAGCGGCGTGTCCTATGTGACCTATGACTGCATCGATAACGGCTTCCTGGACGTTACGGATGTCTTCACGGTGCCGCCGGGCCACTTCTTCGTGCTCGGCGACAACGCGACAATTCCACCGACAGCCGCATGATGTCGACGTTCGGTTTCGTGCCGATGGACAATCTCGTCGGCAAGGTGACGCGGATCTTCTGGTCGCTCGACGAAGACGGCGAGCCGCACATGGAGCGGCTGGGCAAGGTGAAGTGAGGCTGCCAGCATCCAGACGGTGTACGTGGCCGGATTGCGCTGCGCCCCGTCCGCTCGTCATTCCAGGCTCGCGCCCAAGAGGGCGCGCCCCGGAATGATGGTGGCGGGGAGTTGCCCCAAACAAAAACCCCGGCATCGCTGCCGGGGTTTCGCATGAGTTGTCTGCCTGAACGGCCGATCAGAAGTCCATGCCGCCCATGCCGCCGCCGGGCGGCATCGCCGGACCGGCGCCGCCCTTCTTGGGCAGCTCGGCGACCATGGCTTCCGTGGTGATCAGGAGCGCGGCCACCGAGGCTGCGTTCTGGATCGCGGTGCGGACCACCTTGGTCGGGTCGATGATGCCCTTCTTGACGAGGTCGGCATATTCGCCGGTCTGGGAATCGAAGCCGTAATTGTAGGCCTTGTTCTCCAGGATCTTGCCGACGATCACCGAGCCATCTTCGCCGGCGTTGATAGCGATCTGGCGAGCGGGCGCCGATAGCGCCTTGCGCACGATCTCGACGCCGGTCTTCTGGTCGTCGTTCTTGGTGCGCAGGCCCTTGAGCTGCTCGGAGGCACGGAGCAGGGCGACGCCGCC
>NZ_JADPKL010000115.1:0-93856 GCF_023073935.1 Bradyrhizobium sp. 147
CTCCGCATCCGACCCCCTCCATGCTCTGGGAGTCGTCTTCAGAATCTCTCTTGCTCTCCAATGCAATAGGCCAGAGAAATCCATATGCGATTCCCCTGCGTGAGAACGGGAGCAAGACCAGAGAGCGTCGCTTCGAATGGCACGGCGCTTGCACAAGTTTGCGATACAGCGTTTCGGGCGGGGGGCATCATGCTGAACTCAACCAAGCCGGCACGGGGAATCATCAACGCCGAGCCCGAGCCGATCGGGCTCGACTGGCGCGTCACCGCGCTCCTCATTATCGACATGCAGCGCGACTTCATGGAGCCCGGCGGCTTCGGTGAGACGCTGGGCAACGACGTCAGCCAGCTCGCGCGCGCGGTGAATCCGATCGGCGCGGTGCTGAAGGCGGCGCGCGACACCGGCATGCTGGTGATCCACACCCGGGAAGGCCATCTGCCGGATCTCTCCGACGCACCGCCGGCAAAGGTCGAACGCGGCGCGCCGTCCTTGCGCATCGGCGATCCCGGCCCGATGGGGCGTATTCTCATTCGCGGAGAGGCCGGGCACGATATCATTCCCGAACTCTATCCGCTCGACAGTGAGATCGTGATCGACAAGTCGGGCAAAGGTGCGTTCTACGCCACCGAGCTCGGCGACGTCTTGGAGAAATACGGCATCGAAAACTTGCTCGTGTGCGGTGTCACCACGGAGGTCTGCGTCCACACCACGGTGCGCGAGGCCAATGACCGCGGCTATCGCTGCGTCGTCATCTCCGACGGCTGCGCATCCTACTTTCCCGAGTTTCACGAAATGGGCCTGAAGATGATCAAGGCTCAGGGCGGCATCTTCGGCTGGGTCGCGGATTCGGCCGCCATCCTGGTGGCGATGAAGACTTCGACGGGCTAGACGACGGCCAGTTATCACTTACGGCCGCACCGCCGGCGTCTCCATTGGCAAGCCGCGCGCCCGCGACATCAGATAGAGCTCGAGCGCGACGAGCTCGGGCGAGCCGTAATCATAAGCCTGGGCGCGCACGCCGGTCATGCAGCTGCGCAGCCGTCGCTCCAGCGAACCCAGCGTCTGCCATTCCAGGCGATAGAGTGGATATCCGGTCGGCTTTCCCTGCGTGATCGGCGCACCGGCGAGACGTTTATCGAAATTGTCGTCATGGCAATTGGAGCAGGCAAGATTGAGCTGGCCCTCGCGCTGCATGAACAGGTCGCGGCCCTGGTCGACGAAGGGTCTTACTTGCGGATCGTCGCCGGCGGTGATCGGAACGCCGCGCGATTGATGGGCGATGAAAGCGGACAACGCCAGCAGGTCGTGGCTCTCGTATGGCAGTGGCGTAGCCTGCTGGTGGTTGCTACGGCAGAGATTGACGCGTTGGTCGAGCGTGACGGGGCGGCCGAGCGCCTTGTCGAAGGCGGGATAGCGCGCCGCGACGCCCTTCATGCTGCCGCGGGCATCGCCATGGCAGTCGGCGCAGGACTTCTGCGCACGGCCGGTCTTCTTCCCCCACAGCGCCTCGCCGTCGAGCACGAACAGCATGCCCGGATTGGAGGTGTCGTCATCCTGCATCGCGCGCGTGTCGGGTCCCATGAAGGAATAGCCGGAGCGACGTGCCTCGGGCGGGATTTCACCGGCGAGCAGGGCAGGGACCGTGGCGGTCAGCGCCACCGCTATCGCGCGCCAAAACCTCATTCGACTAGGATGGACGCCGATGCGGTGGACGAATAGCCGTTGTCGCCGATCCATTCGAATTCGAACTTGCCGCTGTCCTTGGCGACCGTGAAGAACGACAGATAAGGGTTCGCGGCGATCGCCGGGAATAGATCCGCGCGGAAGATCTCGGTGCCGTTGTAGCGGCACGTGAAGCTCGTGATGATGTCGCGCGGCACCAGCGCGCCGGCTGCGGTGTGGCGGAAGCCGGTCTCCATGGTGTGTGAAGTCAGCGTGCGGATCTCGATGATCTCGCCGCGTTTGGCCTTGGCCGGAACATTGATGAGCGCTGCCATCAGTTCATCTCCTCAGTGCAGGCGGCCAGCGTCACGACGACGTCGGCGGCGACCTGCCAAAACGTGTCGTCGGAAAGGCGCGCGATCGCGACCACCTTCTGGCTGTCGGCGAGCCGAATCCGAGTCGAGACCTGGGCGCGGCCGGAGGAGGGACCGAGATGGAAATTGCCAATGTTCGGCTGCGGGTTCTTCTCGTTGAAGACGTGGATGCTCTTGACGTAGTCCGCGGCCGTCATTGGACTTGCGACGCTCACCGTCAACGGCACGGTATTGCCGTTCTCGACCAGCGGCGGGATGTCGAGCTTGATCTTGCCGGTGCGAATCTGTGCCTCACCGACGACGTTGCGGATCGCGGTGTTGAGCATTGCCGGTGTCGCCTCGACTGGCCGAAGCGTGACGATCGGGATCGTGCCGGCGGCCGTCACGCTGCCGGCGAGGCTTAAGAATTGTCGTCGCGTGGTTGGCATGAGCGATCCTAGTCTCGAAGCGTTGCAAGATAGGCCACGATGTCCTCGATCTCGATGGCCGACAATATCGGCTTGCCGGCGAAATTGCGCCCGACGCGCACAAGCCCGTCATTGCGATAATAGGACGGCATGATGGTCTGCGGGTTGAAGCGCGAGGCATCGACCAGACGAAGCCGCAACTGGCTCGCCGTCCACCGGTTCCCGGCACCGGTGAGATCGGGCGCGAGATCGCCCTGGAACTGCGTTTCCGGGAATGGACCGGAATGGCAGAGGATGCATGTCGTCGTGCGAGCCAGCACCAGCGCGCGGCCGCGCACGGCATCGCCGGGCGCGCCGGTGAGTGATTCAGGAATGCCGTCGCCGATGATTGTGTAGGGCGCGAGCTCTTCGGCTCTTGCACCGCAGGCCAGGGCGAGACTGGTGACGATCAGCGCTGCGATAGGAACGGATGCTCTAGCCAAAGGTGTCCGCCGTGATGGTTTGAAACCAATGCTCGGCCTCAATCGCCTCGCGCGCGCGAAGCTCGCGCGGCGCGTCAACGGGGCTGGTCGCGCCGCCTTCGACCTCCGCAAAGATGTCGCCCTTCGGCTGGTAATTGCCGGCAAGTGAAAAGCCGTAGCTGGGAGCGACAATGTTGTAGCAGACGCCGGTGAGCCGTGGCGTCTCCGGCGCACGGCCGGCAAGGAGGTTCACGATGGCAGCGGCGCAAGCCCTGCCTTGCGCGCTTGCAGCGGAAGCCGATTTGGGAATGCCGCCGCCGAGGCAGGCATCGCCAATGACGTGGACATTCTTGACGAGCTTTGACTCGAAGGTAATGGGATCGATCGGGCACCAGCCGGTTGCATCCGCAGCGCCTGCGATTTCGGCAATGCGCCCTGCGCGCTGCGGCGGAATCACATTGGCAACGTCAGGGGTGTAGTTGCCGAACTCGGTGACGATGGTTCTGGTTGCGGCATCGACCGACGTGACGCGGCCGCCTTGCGATAGCGCGACGCGCTCGATCATATCGCCGTAGAGCTCCTTCCATGCCGTTTCGAACAGCCGCTGCTGCGAGAAACTGTCCTTGGCGTCGAGGATCAGCACCTTCGAGCGCGGCTTGTTCGTCTTCAGGTAATGCGCAATCAGGCTGGCACGCTCGTAAGGCGCTGGCGGACAGCGCGAGGGATTGGCGGGAATTGCGATCGCGACGGTGCCGCCGTCCGCCATCGCCTCCAATTGCTTGCGCAGTAGCAGTGTCTGCGCACCCGCCTTCCAGCCGTGCGGCATCCTTTCCGACGCGGCGTCGTCATAGCCGGGCAGCGCTTCGACATGGAAGTCGATGCCGGGCGATAGCACGAGACGGTCATAACCGAACGCTTCGCCATCGGCCGCCGTCACGCTGCGCTTTTGCGTGTCCATGGCCGTCGCAGCCTGAGCGACGACACTGATGCCCTCGGCGGTGAGCTTGTCGTAACCGAACTGCTGCGCCTCGATCTCGCGCAGGCCCGCGATCACCTCGTTGCTGAAGGGGCAGGAGATGAAGGTCTTGTTCGGCTCGATCAGGGTCACCTGCAATTTCGCGTCGGCACGCTTGAGCGCGCGGGCACAGGCCGCGCCGCCAAAGCCGCCGCCGACCACGACGACGCGGCCCGCCGATTGCGCGCGCAGGATCGAAGGTGCGGCGAGCGATGTGGCCGCAGCGGTGATGCCGAGGACGGCATTCCGCCGTGTCACCGGCGCATTCATGAGACTTGTCCGGAAAATGCTGCGGCTGCCGTTGTGGCAGCCGCAGCGCTCTCTTAGGCGAAGGTGATGTTCTGGTCGCGCAGCGGCACCGAGCGGATGCGCTTGCCCGTTGCCGCGAAGTAGGCGTTGAGCACCGCCGGCGCCGCGACGCCGATGGTCGGCTCGCCGACGCCGCCCCAGAACCCGCCGCTCGGCACCATCACCGTCTCGACCTTCGGCATCTCGTTGATGCGCATCGAGTTGTAGGTGTCGAAGTTGGTTTGCTCGATCTTGCCGTCCTTGACAGTGCAGCCGCCGTAGAACAGCGCGGAGAGGCCATAGACGAAGGAGCCAGCGATCTGCCGCTCCACCTGAGCCGGATTGACGACGTAGCCGGGATCGGTGGAGGCGACGATTCGATGCACCTTGATCTTGCTGCCATCGGTCACCGAGATTTCGGCGGCGCCGGCGACATAGCTGCCATAGCCCATGACCTGCGCGATGCCGCGATAGACGCCCTGCGGCGCCGGCGTGCTCCAGCCGATCTTCTCGGCCACGGCATTGAGCACCGCGAGGTGCTTGGGGTGATTGCCCATCAGCTTGCGGCGGAATTCGAGCGGGTCCTGGCCTGCGGCCTCGGCCAGTTCGTCCATGAAGCATTCCATATAGATCGCGTTGTGATTGACGTTGACGCCGCGCCAGAAGCCGGGCGGAACGTGCGGGTTACGCATCGCGTGCTCGATCAGCAAGTTCGGCACCGAGTAGCCGAACGCGGCCTCGCCCGATTGGGCGACGCCCTGGAATGCGGCCGGATCCATGCCATTCTGCAACGCTTCGGGGCGTAGCGAGAACAGGATCGATTGCCCGGACAGGCGGTAGTGCAGCGCGATCAGATTGTTGTCGGCATCGAACGCGCCAGTCATCTTGCACTGGGTGATCGGGTGATACTTGCCGTGCGCCATGTCCTCTTCGCGCGACCACAACAGCTTGATCGGTGTGCCCGGCATCTGCTTGGCGATCATGACCGCCTGGCGGACATAGTCTGTCTGACCGCGCCGGCCGAAGCCGCCGCCGAGCATCACCTTGTGCACGTCGCACTTCTCCGCCGGCAGGCCCGACGCCTCCAGCACCGCCGCGAACGCCGCCTCGCCATTCTGCGTCCCGCACCAGACCTCGCATTTGTCCGCGGTGTAGAGCGCCGTGGCGTTCATCGGCTCCATGGTGGCGTGGTTCTGGTACGGGTAGCTATAGACGGCCTCGATCTTCTTGGCGGCACCGGCGATTGCCGCTTTGGCGTCGCCGTTCTTGTTGCCGACATAGGCCGGCTGCGAATCGTCGAGGCCCTCGGCCAGCCATTTCGCAATCGACTCGCTGGAGACCTTGGCGTTGTCGCCCTCGTCCCAGACGATCGGCAGCGCCTCCAGCGCGGTCTTGGCGTGCCACCAGGTATCGGCAACGACCGCAACCGCGGTATCGCCGACCTTGACGACCTTCTTGACGCCCTTCATGTCGGAGACCTTGGCCTCGTCAAAGCTCTTCAGCTTGCCGCCGAACACCGGGCAATCCTTGATTGCGGCGTTCAACATGCCGGGCAGCTTGACGTCGATGCCGTAGATCATGGCGCCGGTGGTCTTGTCGGCGGTGTCGAGCCGCTTCACGCCCTTGCCGATCAGCTTCCAGTCCTTCGGATCCTTCAGCTTGACGTCCGCCGGCGGACTAAGCTTGGCCGCAGCCTCGGCGACCTTGCCGTAGGTCGTGGTCCTGCCCGAGGGTGTATGGGTAATGACGCTGTTCGCGGCCGTGCATTCGGATGCCGGCACTTTCCACGCATCGGCGGCGGCCTGGATCAGCATCACGCGCGCGGTGGCGCCACCCTTGCGGACATAGTCCTGCGAGGAGCGGATGCCGCGGCTGCCGCCGGTCGAGAAATCGCCCCAGACACGCTTGCGGGCGACGCTCTGGCCGGGCGTTGGATATTCGGTCGTGACCTTGGTCCAGTCGCATTCGAGCTCCTCGGCGACGAGCTGGGCGAGACCGGTCAGCGAGCCCTGACCCATTTCCGAACGGGCGATGCGGATCACCACGGTGTCGTCGGGCCGGACCACGACCCAGGCGCCGATCTCAGGCGAGCCGTCGGCGGCGCGGACCACGGCGGGGCCGCCGAACGGGATGTCGAGGCCGATTGCGAGGCCTGCGCCGACCGCGGCCGTGCCGATGACGAAGGCACGACGGTTCATTTGGGGCGAGACATGCTTGTTCATGTTGCGGCTCCTTTAAGCGCTTGCGATCGTGTGGATCGCCTCGCGCACCTGGGCGAAGGTGCCGCAGCGGCAGATATTGGTGATGGCCTCGTCGATGTCGGCGTCGGTCGGCTTCGGCTTCTCGTTCAAGAGCGCGGCCACCGCCATGATCATGCCGCTCTGGCAATAGCCGCATTGCGGCACGTCCTGGGCGATCCAGGCTTCCTGCACCTTGTGCAGCGAATCTCCGGAGGCGAGCCCTTCGATCGTGGTGATCTTCTTGCCCTCGGCCTCACTGACGGAAACGCCGCAGGAGCGCATCGCCACGCCATCGATGTGAACCGTGCAGGCGCCGCATTGTGCAATGCCGCAACCGTATTTGGTGCCGGTCAGGCCGGCGTTCTCGCGGATCGCCCAGAGCAGCGGCGTATCCGGCTCGACGTCGAGCGTGAAGGTTTTTCCGTTGATTGTTAGATTTGCCATCGCAAGTCCCCTGATTGGCCCAATCCACCGATTGAACTCAGGGGCGCAATGTGTCGGGCAAACTGGAACTGTTCAAATCAACAGTCCGAGGGTAGCTATTGCACTGCCACTCCAGAGGATGGACCGAAGCGCTGTTTTGCCTCATCCCTTCTCGATCGATTCGAGCTGACGCCTCTTCCGTGGGCGCCAATCCGCGGCTTAACGCGACGTCCGGCCGTGAACGCCGGTTCCAGGCTGGACCGCCGCCGCAGCACAGCGGCGACAGTTTGTCCCTTTTGCGGGATGCAAGACGCAGGCACTTTGGTACACTGCGCCGCCGCCAACAGGAGTTCCATGAACGTGCCGAGTCCCTGCAACGTACTGATGCTCTACCCGCTGTTCTCGGCAGAGTCCTTCTGGACCTTTGGCGAATCTTGCAAGGTGCTGGGCGTCAAGCGCCCGGCCGCCCCTTTGGGGTTGATCACCGTCGCCGCAATGCTCCCCAAGAGCTGGACGATCCGGCTGATCGATTGCAACACGGCGCCCTTCAGCGACGAAGATCTCGCCTGGGCGGACGTCGTCTTCACCGGCGGAATGTTGCCGCAGCAGGCCGACACGCTGCGCCTGATCGAGCTCTGCCGCGCCGCCGGCAAGCCGGTGGTCGTCGGCGGTCCCGATCCTACCTCGAGCCCCCACATCTATGAGCGGGCCGACTTCCGGGTGCTCGGCGAGGCCGAGAGCGTCATCGACGAATTCATTGCGGCCTGGGACAGCGGCGCCCGGTCAGGCGTCTTCACCGCGCCGAAATTCCAGGCCGACGTCACCACGACGCCGGTTCCGCGTTTCGACCTGCTCAAGTTCGAGGACTATCTCTATCTTGGGGTGCAGTATTCCCGCGGATGTCCGTTCACCTGCGAGTTCTGCGACATCATCGAGCTCTACGGACGCGTGCCGCGGACCAAGACCAACGAGCAGATCCTGCGCGAGCTCGATACGCTCTACCAGATGGGCTATCGGGGCCATCTCGACTTCGTCGACGACAATTTCATCGGCAACAAGAAGTCGCTGCGGCTGTTCCTGCCCCAGCTCGCCGAATGGCAGCGCGCCCACGGCTATCCGTTCGAATTCTCCACCGAAGCCTCGGTCAACCTCGCCGACGATCCGGAGCTCCTGGAGCTGATGGGGGCGGCCAATTTCTTTGGCATCTTCGTCGGCATTGAGAGCCCTGATCCGGCGACGCTGGTCGCGATGCGGAAGAAGCAGAACACGCGGCGCAATATCGCCGAGAGCATCCACAAGATCTACGCCGCCGGCATTCTCGTCACCGCGGGCTTCATCGTCGGATTCGACAACGAGAAGGTCTCGATGGCGGAGGCGATGATCGATTTCATCGAGGAGGCAGCGATCCCCGTCAGCATGGTCGGCCTGCTCTATGCCTTGCCGAACACGCAGCTGACGCGCCGCCTGGAGCGGGAAGGCCGGCTACATCCGGGCCACGATGTGGCGCCGACGATCGGCGCCGATCAGTGCACGGCCGGGATCAACTTCGATCCGGTGCGCCCGCTGCGTGACATCCTGACGGATTACAAGCGGGTACTCGAGCACATCTACAGCCCTTCGTCCTATGCAGGACGCGTCGACCGCTTGATGACGCTGCTCGACCGTTCCAGGCAGCGCCACGAACTCGCGGAAGGCGACAAGCGCGCCAAGCTCGGCGCGATGGAGACGGTGCACCGTGTGGTCACCGCCCTTCCCGAGGCGCGCGGGCCGCTGTGGCAGACTTTCATGAACTGCGCCAAGCGCGATACCTCATCGGCGCGCATCGCCGTGCAGATGATCGCCGCCTACGCCCATCTCGGACCGTTCTCGCGCAAGGTCATCGCTGCCATCGATGAGCGCCTGGCGGCGCTGGACAACGAAACCGTCACTCCGGCGATTGTCGACGTGACGGCGGCTTGACACCTGCTCGAGAGCCTACTTCACCGCCAGACGCAGGAAGCTCATCACGCTGCCGAGCGCGGCAAAGCCTGCGCCGAGCGCCAGCGCCAATGTCGTGCCGTCGTGGCCTGCGAGCGCGAAGCAGGCCGCGGCGAGCGCCGCGCCCGTGGTCTGCCCGGTCAGGCGCGCGGTGGCGACGATGCCGGAGGCGCTACCGCTGCGATGCGGCGGCGCGCTCGACATGACCGCCTTCATGTTCGGCGCCTGGAAGAAGCCGAATCCCATGCCGCAGATCACCATCCGCCAGATGATGTCGGCAATGGCGGGATTGGCCGGCAGCATCGCGAGCAGCGCCATGCCGAGGCCGAGCAGCACGAGGCCGATGCCGCCGAGCAGGCCGACCGCGTGGCGGTCGGATAGGCGCCCGGCGATCGGCGCCATGATGCCGACCACCAGCGGCCATGGCGTCATGAAGAATCCAGTCTCGACCTGTGAGCGCCCGAGCACGTCCTCGAAGTAGAACGGCAGCGAGACGAAGGCGAGGCCCTGCACGGCGAAGGAGCACACCGCGGTTGCCGCCGACAGCGCGAACATCGGCCGGCTGAACAGGTCGATCGGCAGCATCGGCGCGGGATGGCCGGCATGGCGGCGCGTCAGGATGATTCCGAGCGCGAGCGCCGAGACCAACTCGATGCCGACAACCACCGGCGACAAATTATGCGCGGCGCTGCCGATGCCGATGATGAACAGGCCGAGACAGGCGGACGCCAGGATCGCGCCGAGAAAGTCGAAACCGTGATCGGCGCGCGGTGTCTTCGGCAGCATTGCAAAGCCGATGCCGATCGCGATCAGGCCGAACGGGATGTTGACGGCGAACAGCCATGGCCACGGGCCGAGCGCCAGGATCGCCGATGCAATGGACGGCCCGAAGGTGAAGGCGGTCGCAACCACCAGCGCGTTGTGGCCGAAGCCGCGGCCCTGCATCCGGCCGGGATAGACGAAGCGGACCAAGGCAGTGTTGACGCTCATGATGCCGCTGGCCCCTAGGCCTTGCAGCGTGCGTGCGACGAGCAGGCTGTCCAGCGACCAGGCCACCGCGCAGAACAGCGAGGAGATGGTGAACAGGATCAGGCCGCCGAGATAGATGCGCTGGTGCCCGACGATCTCGCCGAGCGCCCCGAGCGGCAACAGCGTCGCCACCAGCGCGATCTGATAGACGTTGACGACCCAGACCGATTGCTCCGGCGTGACGTGCAGGTCGGCGGCAATGGCGGGCAGGGCGATATTGGCGATCGCGGTGTCGAGCGAGGCCATCGCCAACGCGGTGAAGATCGCGGCGATGGCCCAGCGCCGCTGCGCGGCCGGCAGGCCATCGGAAATGGTGTGATCGGGCTCGCGCGCTGCGGCAGGTAACGTGATTGTCATTGCGTTATTGTCATTGCCTTGCGCATTGCACCGGCGGCGTGTTGAGGGGCTTTCGGCATGTACTACGGCCGGGCCGCCTGCCACAGAGACAAGCATGCATGCTGTGTATGCGCACGCCCGCAGCTGGGCGCTCAGACAAAAGTGCGAAAACAACCCCATGCACAGTAGGGATGGGTTTGATCGATAAGGGAATTTTCAAGCTGCATCGGGACGACATCCGCCGTCGCGGCGACGTTGACACGTCGGGCAAAACACCGGCAGGATGCTAGCGTGCCATCGCTGGGCCCAGGGACCGCATAGGTTCGGCTGGAATGCGCGGTCCACTTTGCGAGCAGCAGATCCGATCATCTTGTCGTCACGCGCCGACTCGATGCCCGCTGTCGTCAACTGATCCGGACAACCATCTTCCCGAGGGCGGAGCGCGTTGTCATCGCCGCGAACGCATCCCGGAATTCCTCGAAAGGGAAAACCTTTCCGACAACCGGAATAAGCGTCTTGTTGCTGAGCCAGTCAAACAATTGGGCAACCGAACGGTCTCGTACCTCCGGCTCTCGACGGCCGATCTGGGCCAGGTCCACGCCCAGCAGCGCACCCCCTTTCAGGAGGGGCAGGTTGAACCGCAGCGCCGGAATGGTCCCTGAGGCAAAGCCGATCACGAGGTGCCGGCCGTTCCACGCGATCGACCGAAACGCCTGAAGGCTCAGGTCCCCGCCGACCGGATCATAGATGACATCGGCGCCGTGACCCCCTGTCAGCTCGCTGAGCTCGTCGCGCCACTTCTCACCCGTGTAGTCCAGGGCGGCATCCGCGCCGAACCTGATCGCAAATCTTCGCTTGTCTTCGGTGGATGCCGCCGCGATCACTCGCGCGCCCAGCAACTTTCCGACTTGAACGGCGGCTATGCCGACGCCGCCCGCAGCACCCAAAACCAGAAGTGTCTCGCCGCTGACCAGCTTGGCCCGCGCACTGAGCGCATAGAGTGCCGTGAGATAGTTGGCAAAGAAGGCGGCGCCCGTTTCTGGATCGATGCCATTCGGCGTCACGAAGAGGTCTGCGGCCCGAACGCAAATATAGTCTGCAAGGCCGCCGTTTCGGACCATCCCGATGACCGGCGTCCCTCGTGCAAAGCCCGCCACATCGGAAGCCGCCTCATCGACGACGCCCGCAAATTCCGAGCCGGGCGTAAAAGGCAGAGGGTCCTTGGTCTGGTAGAGGCCCTGCACCTTCAAGCCGTCCACGAACCCGACCGCGGCCGCCTGGACCCGAACCCTGACGCGCCCTGGCGACAGCTCCGGCCTCGCGACCTCCTTGATGGCGATGTTTTCAATGCGATCGTAGTTTTCGACGACAACTGCTCTCATGACTCGTTCCCAGACCTGGCGTCGGGCGAGGACGAAGCTCCGCTGCCGCTCGAAAAGCAAATGGTATTGTTCGCTTCCTCCTCCGGCAATAGCGCCCATCGGTTGCCTTCGAACTTCATCAAACGAACCTTCGCTGGAAGTCCATCTGCTGACGGCTGACCTTGAACAGCGCCAGATCGCGGCGGTTGTCGACCTGGAGATCCGCCGAGACGGACCAGACTTGCTTCAGGCGATGCGCTGGTGCGGTCCGTGCCCGCATGCATGATTTAATTTGACTTTTGTACAGCGTCAAAATTATATGGTTAATACATTTAAATATTTAATAATTATAAGTGGTTATTTCGATCTAAGGGTGTTTTGGGCGAGGACTGAAACCGTGCGAACAGGTCGAGCTATTCGCCGCAACGGACTCGCTGTCGAACGAGGCCTGATCCATGCGCCGACCAATTGATACTGCACCGAGGAACGGAGAATGCATCTGGGTGGAAGATGCGACCGGGGCTGTTGAGGTTGGCCATTGGTCATCGGAGGCGGGCAAATGGGTCTGGCAGGACGGCTCTCCCATCAATCCTGCGCCGACCCATTGGTGTCCGGTAATCGAGGATGCCGATCCAGAGGAGGAACGATCGGGCAGTTGGCTGGTGGCGGTTGCCATTTTTGTTCCCATCATCCTAGTTGGCGCTTCCCTGCTCGGTGTGTTCGAGCCCTTCAATGCGCAAACGTTACCGGACATGACGCGCATCGGCAGTGAGAGCGCCCTCAGCCTCGATCAGCGGCCGGAAATCACGACCGGATCGCTAGCTCTCCTTCAGCACGAAACGGCCGGAGCCCTGATGCACGCGGAGCCGGCAAGCGTGGTTCGAGCTCAGCAGCGGCTGGACGAAAACGCTCCGCGCGTTGAAGCACTCGCCAATCAGCTGGCCGAGGCGCACCGAGTGCTCGACGAGCAAGTCCTGCGCACGCAGACGGTGGAAGTCGCCGCGGAGGAGCTGCGGAAATCACTTCAACAGGAGCAAGCCCACAGCGCCGCGCTCGTGAACGAACTTGCCGAAGCCCGCCGCGAGATCGATGCTGGTAAGGCACAATCCCGAAAGGCGGACGAAGTGGCCGCGCAGCAGAGAGAGGCGGCGGCGGGCGAGATCGCAGAACTGCAGCAGTCCCTTCAGCAGGAGCGGCAAAGAAGCGGCCTGCTCGTGAAGCAGGCGAACACCGCGCAGGCAGCAGCAGCGAGCGCTGAGCAACAACGCCACGAGGCGCAGGCACGCGCCGCCGCACTCGCGAGCGAACTCGCCGGAATACCTCGCGGATCGCTCATGGCGGAAGCTGCGGCAGCGGAACAAAGCGAGGCGGCGGAGCGGGAGATTGCGGAGTTGCGGCAGCCTTTGCAAGACGAGCGGCAGAAGAACGCCGACCTCGTCGCGGGAGCCAAAGTAGCGCAAGCGATGACGGCCAATGCCGAACAACAACGTCGCGCTCTCGAAGAGGCCCAGGCGCATGCAACCGCGCTCGCGAGAGAACTTGCGGAAACGCGCCGCGAGATCGAAACCCGGAACGTGCAATTGCGCGAGGCGGCCGATGCGGCCTCGCAGCAGAGACAGGCAACGACGCGCGAGATTGCCGAGTTGCGGCAGTCGCTGCAACAGGAGCGGAGCGCGGTGGAAGCTCGGGAAAGAGCCGGCGCATCGGCAACGGGCCTGACCGATGTGCGCCTGCCGGTGGAGCAAACGAATGAAGGCGTCCTCTTGCCGGCGAGGCAGAACGTGGAAGTGACCGTACCAGAGGCGCCGACAGCCGCAAATCAAAACGAGGCGGAGGCCCGATTGATCCCGCGCGCCAGGGCATTGCTCGACCAGGGAAATATCGGTGCAGCGCGGATTGTCCTCGAGCTCGCGGCTGAGAAGGACATTGCGCAGGCAAGCTTCATGCTCGCGGAGACTTATGATCCGGCGGTCTTATCCGCCTGGGGGACTTATGGAACGCGCGGCGAAGCGGCCAAGGCGCGAGAACTCTACGCGAAGGCACACCGGGGCGGTATTCGCGAAGCGAAGGAACGGCTGGATGCGCTGCGGCGCTGAGAATCGGCCCGTTGCATTGCGGCGGGACGAAAGGTTGCGACAGATGATCCAGAAGGGAACGACATGAACAGGGTGCCAAATTCAACCTCGTTGCTTCTGCTCGCCGCGCTGACGACATTCGCCTCGATGCTTCAGCCGGCTCGCCTGGAAGCGCAAACCGGAAAAAGCGCCAGGGCCGAGGCGCAAATGGTCCGACGGCCGCTCCCGCTAGAGAACGAAAAAGACCGGATGAACGCCTGGACGGTCGGGCTCGCCAGCGGCCTGCTCGAGGGCGCGCCGATCCGCCTCGCCGCAGAAATGGCTCGCGTCGTCGATGACGGAGCAGACCTGCATCTCCTGCCGATCGTCACCCGGGGCGCCACCGACAATCTGAATGCGCTGCTCTACTTGCGTGGCGTCGATACCGCCATCATCAATTCCGACGCACTCGAAGAGTACAAGGTTCAGGCACCGCAGATCCGAAGCCGCATCACGTATCTGCTCAATCTCTTCCCATCCGAACTGCACATTTTCGTGCGACCGGAAATCGCGACTCTGCAGGATCTTGCCGGCAAGAAAGTGAACTTCAACACTCTGGGCACCGCAGCCGCCTATTCAGGACCACTGATCTTCAGCCGTCTCGGCATCGATGTCGACAAGACATTCATTCCGCATCAAGTGGCCTTGGAACAGATGCGCAAGGGCGAGATGTCGGCCGTGGTGTTCATCACATCGAAACCGGTCGACGCCTTCGTAAAGGGCCGCTGGGAGGCTGGATTCAAGTTCCTCCCGGTCCCTTACGACAGCAAGTTCGAGGACTATTATCTGCCCGCGAGCCTGGACGCCAATGAGTATCCCAATCTGATCAGGCAAGGCGAGCGGGTCTCGACCATCGCGGTGCCGACAGCGCTCGTTGCCTTCAACTGGCCGCAACGTTCGAATCGCTACCAACGCGTGGCGCGCCTTGTCGAGTACCTGTTCTCGCGAATCGACCGCCTGCAGGCTCCAGGCTTCGATCCGAAATGGCAGTCGATCAATCTCGCGGCAGAGGTTCCAGGGCTCACCCGCTTCCGAGCTGCGCAGGTATGGTTGGATCGCAAGGCGCGCAGCGTACAGGCGAGGCCATGAAGACTGCCGCTCCTCCGATCGCCCTCGCCTTGAACGTCGCCTGCGGAATCGCTTACGCGCAAAACACGAGTGATCCCATGGAAGCACTTCGGACTTGTTCGGCGATGGAGGGGGCGGTCCGGCTGGAATGTCTACAAGATCTGTCCCGCAAGATTCCGCCGCCCGGCCGGCGGGCGTCGGACGATAGCTGGCTGGTCAGCGAGACCACTTCGCCGGTCGACTATTCACCAATCGTCACCGCCACCACCTCTTCCATTGGCGGCTCGGATGGCGCGGCGATGCAACTCGCAATCCACTGCCGCAAAGGCCGCACGGAAGTCATGGTCACAGGACCGACGGTGTCACGCAATGCAAACGAATACGTCGTCACCTTTCAGCTCAATGCGGAGCCGCCAATGCAACTCACGGCAGCCTCGCCGTCATTCGGCTCTGGCGTCGCTTTCGGCGGCGACGTCGTGCAATTGCTGAGGTCGCTGCCCGATGACGGTTACATCGATGTGCGTCTTTCCACCCGTACTGGCGCGGTGCAAGAGGGACACTTCCTGCTCAGCGGATTCAAGAATGTGCGCAAAAAAATGGGGGCTGCATGCAAATGGCCACATGCCGTCGCCAGACCAGGAAAGTGATGGTCAGGGAACGGGAGACACGAGATGATCAATCCAAACTTGACGATGGCCGTCATCAGCGGCTTGGCGATGCTGCTTCTGGTCGGACCAAGCGCGCAGGCGCAGCAGGACAACCAGTGGCTCCCGCAGGCGAGTGCGAACAGTCACGCGAGCTACCCGAAGCATCCGGCACGACAGAAGCAGGCGAGAAAGCCGGAGCATAACCACACGAGCAAGCAGGCCGCTGCGAACAACACGATGGTGACGCAGGCGACAAAAACGGAGAGCGCCAGCAAGCCGCACCGGCTGATCCTGCAGGTCAATTCCAACGAACCTGCGATGATGAACCTCACACTCAACAATGCGACCAACGTCGCGCAATACTACCGCGATCGCGGTGAACCAGTATCGATCGAGGTTGTCACCTTTGGCCCAGGTCTTCACATGCTGCGTGACGACACCTCGCCGGTAAAGCCTCGGATCGAGGTGCTCGCGATGAGCAATCCCGAAATCGCCTTCAAGGCTTGCGGCAACACGCAGGAAAACATGCGTAAGGCGGAGAACAAGGACATAAGCCTGATTCCACAGGCCACAATTGTCAAATCCGGTGTCGTCCGTGTCATGGAGCTGCAGGAACAGGGCTGGAGCTACGTCAAACCGTGAGGTCCGCCCGCAAACCCAGGGCAATCGCATATGGCAAGCAGGATTCTCTGCGGCCCATCCTTCGGGACGCCCGCTTTGGCGGGCTCCTCAGGATGAGGGCGGAGTGTGCGGCAGCAGTTCAACGGGCTCGATGCCAATTAGCCTCATCCTGAGGAGACCGCTGCAAGCGGTCGTCTCGAAGGACGAGGCGCTTGCTTAGGCCGTTCCAAGAGATCATATGCGACGGCCCTGCCAGCAAACCGCACCCCGCATGCATTCGCGGGCCGAGCGGATCAGCAGCCCGCCCTAAAACTGATATCTCCGCAAGCCGCCGTCCACCGGGATCACCGTGCCCGTGATGTAGCGCGCCACCGGTGATGCCAGGAACACCGCGAGCGCGGCGAGATCCTCCGGCTCGCCCCAATAGCCGACCGGGATCTCTTCCTCGGCAAAGCGCTCGCGATAATCCGGCGGGTAGTTGCGGCGGATCTGCTCGCTCATGATGCGGCCGGGCGGGATGCAGTTGATGGTGATGCCGTGCGCGCCGATCTCGCGTGACAGGCCCTTGGCCCAGGCGTGCACGGCGGCCTTGGCGGCGAAGGCGGCGTTCAGGCCCTCCGGCTCGGACTTGCCCGTGATATTGACGATGCGGCCCCATTTGCGTTCGATCATCTGCGGCAGCAGCGCGTGCGCGATGCGGCGGTAGCTGGTGAAATTCAGCGCCATCGCCTCGTCCCATTTGCTGTCGGGCGCATCGACGGGCAGCGGACGGCTGCCACCGGCATTGTTGACGAGGATGTCGACATGGCCGAGCTCGCGCACGGCGAAGGCCGCGATGTTCTCGGCGGCGTCCTTCGCCATCACGTCCTGCTCGAACGGAGCAATCAACCCGCCGCCGACTTCTTTCACCAGTTCGGCGAGCAGGGCGTTCCGCCGCGCCACGCCCACGACGCGCACGCCTTCGGCGGCAAGGCCCTTGGCGATGGCGCGGCCGATGCCGATGCTCGCGCCCGTGACGACAGCGGTTTTCGATTTGAGCCCGAGGTCCATGGTCACACGCCTTCTCGATTGCTTCTGGCTGTTGCTTTCGTTTCCTGCCCCGTCCTGCGGCCTTGCGAATTGCCCGACCGGGACTAGCAGTGGTAACCAGAAGCTTCGGCGAAGGAAACACGAAAAAGAAAAGGCGCGAGCGATGGTTTGGGACCCGCAGCAATATCTGAAGTTCTCCGGCCACCGGCTCCGGCCCGCCGTAGATCTGTTGATGCGGATTCCGGATTTCGCACCGCGCGCGATCGCCGATCTCGGCGCCGGCGCCGGCAACGTGACGAAACTGATTAGGGAGCGTTGGCCTGAGGCCACCGTGACGGGAGTCGAGGGCTCGGCCGAGATGGTCGCGGCGGGACGCAAGGCCGCGCCCGACGTGGAATGGTCGCATGAGGATCTTGGCCACTGGCGCCCTGCCAAACAGTACGACTTGATCTATTCCAATGCCGCACTGCACTGGCTGCCCAATCACGCGGCGCTGTTTCCGTCGGTGATGGAGAAGGTGACCCCCGGCGGCATGCTCGCGGTGCAGATGCCGCGCAACTTCACCGCACCGTCGCACGTGCTGATCGGCGAGACCGCGCTGAATGGTCCCTGGCGGTCCAAGGTCGCGCATCTCGTTACGCCACCGCCGGTCGAAGCGCCGGCCTTATATCATGATCTGCTTGCACCGATGTCGGCCCATATCGACATCTGGGAGACGGAATATCTGCAAGTGCTCGAAGGCGAGAACCCCGTGAAGGAATGGACCAAGGGGACCTGGCTGACGCGCTATCTCGATGTGTTGCAGGGAGATGAGAAGGCCGCGTTCGAAGCGGCCTATGGGATGCGCGTTGCAAAGGCCTATCCGAAGAATGCGGCGGGGCAGACGCTGTTCCCGTTCCGGCGTCTCTTCATAGTCGCCCAGCGCAAAAGCTGATGGCTGCCGCAATGCGACATAAGCGCTCGCTTCCTTGCACTGTAGCGGGCTCCGGGTTGCGCACCCGGCCGCCGTCAAGTTAGCTTGGCTGCGGCAAATTGGGCTTAGGTCTAGTTGTTCGGGTGGCAGATTGCTGCCACTACTGACCTGAAAAACAAAAAGAACCCGGCTTTCGAGGTTGTTGGGAGGTTACTTCATGCGCAAGCTGCTTGTTGCGGTCGCCGCCACGGCCATTCTCGTGGCCTCCGCCGCTGCCCAGACCCAGAACCCCGTCGTCATCAAGTTCAGCCACGTCGTTGCCAACGATACTCCGAAGGGCAAGGGCGCGCTGAAATTCAAGGAGCTCGCTGAGAAGTACACCGACGGCAAGGTCAAAGTCGAGGTCTATCCGAACTCCACGCTGTACAAGGACAAGGAGGAGATCGAGGCGCTCCAGCTCGGCTCGGTGCAGATGCTCGCGCCGTCGACCGCGAAATTCGCGCCACTCGGCATCAAGGAGTTCGAGGCGCTCGACTTGCCGTGGCTGTTCAAGGACGACCAGACCTATGCCAACGCGATGAAGGGCACGGTCGGCAAGTGGCTGTTCCAGAAGCTCGAGGCCAAGGGCATCACCGGGCTCGCTTATTGGGACAACGGCTTCCACATGGTCTCCGCCAATCGCCCGCTGATGAAGCCGACCGATTTCCAGGGCCTCAAGTTCCGCATCTCGGGATCGAAGATTGCCGACCAGTATTTCCGCCTGGTCGGCTCGATCCCGCAGATCATGGCGTTCTCCGAAGTCTATCAGGCGCTCCAGACCGGCGTGGTCGACGGCTGCGAGAACACGGCGTCCAACTATCTGACGCAAAAGTTTTACGAGGTGCAGAAGGACATCACCGTCTCTTATCACGCGCATCTGCAATATGCCGTCATCGTCAACTCGAAATTCTGGTCGGGCTTGCCGCCCGACATCCGCACCCAGCTCGACAAGGCGATGGCGGAGGCGACCGACTACACCAACTCGATCGCGCGCCAGGAGAACGAGGACGCGCTGGCCGAGATCAAGAAGACGGGCAAGACGACGCTGCATTATCTCAGCGACGCCGATCGCAAAGCGTGGCAGGAGGCGATGCAGCCGACCTACAAATGGGCGAAGGGCCGGGTCGGGCAGGAGGTGCTCGATCTCCTCGCCAAGGAACTCGACGTCAAGATGAACTGACGGCCGCGCCCTAATAAGAACAATAACAACGGTCGGGGGTGATCGCACTCCCGGCCGTTTCGCTCTTGAATGGACGAGCCAATGCTGGGGGGACCAAGTTGCTGCGGGTACTGAATCGTTTTCTCGATCATCTCGAGGAATGGCTGATCGCGACGATGATCGCGGCTGCGACGTTTCTGATCTTCGTCGCCGTGCTGCACCGCTACGGGGCAGGGCTGTCGATCGATATCGCCAAATGGGCCGAAGCCCGCAACCTGGCTTTCCTCGCCGTACCCGCGCGCGCTGTGTTCGTGTGGCTTGCTTCGCTCGACCTGTCCTGGGCGCAAGAGCTCTGCATCTACATGTTCATCTGGATGGCGAAGTTCGGCGCGGCCTACGGCGTGCGCACCGGCATCCATGTCGGCGTCGACGTGCTCGTCAACATCCTTCCGGGCGGATCGCGCCGTCGCGTTATCACCTTCGGGCTGTTGTGCGGCGCGCTCTTCACCGCCATCGTGGGCTATTTCGGGGCCGCGTTCGTCGGCCAGATGTGGCAGACGGGCCAGCAGTCCAACGATCTCGAAGCGCCGATGTGGATGGTGTATCTCACCATCCCGCTCGGCTCCGGCCTGATGTGCTTCCGCTTCCTGCAAGTAGCGTGGTCGTTCTACCGCACCGGCGAGCTGCCGCATCACGACATGGCGGGCGTCGAGGGCGTCGAAGCGGATCCGGTGCATCCGGCCCCGGTCACGCCCAGCCAGGTCGCCAGGGACGAGCGCAGCCCGCTCGGCTGGATCCTGATGCTGCTGCCGGTTCTGATCGTCGCCCTGTGCTTTGCGCATGCCGGCCACGTCATCACACTGCCGCAAGGCCTGCGCGTCGCCATCGTGTTCGCGCTGCTGCTGTCATTGATGCTGACGGGCATGCCGATCTCGATCGCGCTTGGTCTGACCGTGCTCAGCTTCATGTTCACGCTGACCGACGTGCGCACGGAATCGGTGGCGCTGAAGCTGTTCACCGGCATCGAGAATTTCGAGATCATGGCGATCCCGTTCTTCATTCTCGCCGGCAACTTCCTGACCCATGGCGGCGTGGCACGCCGGATGATCACGTTCGCGACCGCGCTGGTCGGCCATTGGTACGGCGGCCTCGCACTCTCCGGCGTGGTCGCCTGCGCGCTGTTCGCGGCGATTTCCGGCTCCTCGCCGGCGACCGTGGTGGCGATCGGCTCGGTGATCCTGCCTGCGATGGTCGCGCAAGGATTTCCCAAGCGGTTCGGGGCGGGAGTGATCACGACCTCCGGCTCGCTCGGCATTCTCATTCCGCCGTCGATCCCGATGGTTCTCTACGCCGTCTCCACCAACAGCTCGGTGGGCAAGCTGTTCATCGCCGGCATCGTGCCGGGGTTGGTGCTGGCCTCGCTGCTTGGGGCGACGACATTCTATCGGGCCTGGCGCAACGACTATCCGCGGATGCCGAAGGCTACGTTCCTCCAGCGTCTCGACGCATTTCGCAAATCGATCTGGGGCATTTTGCTGATCGTCATCGTGATCGGCGGCATCTATAGCGGCCTGTTCACGCCGACGGAAGCTGCCGCCGTCAGCGCGGTCTACGCCTTCATCGTCGCAGTGTTCATCTACAAGGATCTGAAGCTGCGCGACGTGCCGCGGGTTCTGCTGTCGTCGGCGAACCTATCGGCGATGCTGCTCTATATCATCACCAACGCGGTGCTGTTCTCGTTCCTGATGACCTACGAGAACGTGCCGCAGGCGCTGGCACAATGGATGATCGACCAGGGCCTGGGCTGGATCGGCTTCCTGCTGCTCGTCAACCTCCTGCTGCTGCTGGCGGGCAACGTGATGGAGCCGTCCTCGATCATCCTGATCATGGCGCCGATCCTGTTTCCGGTCGCGGTCAAGCTCGGCATCGATCCGATTCATTTCGGCATCCTGATGACGGTCAATATGGAGGTCGGGCTGTGCCATCCGCCCGTCGGCCTCAATCTCTACGTCGCATCAGGTATCGCCAAGATGGGCATCACCGAGCTCACCGTCGCGGTGTGGCCCTGGTTGCTGACGATGCTGTGCTTCCTGGTGGTCGTGACGTATTGGCCGGGTCTGTCGTTGTGGCTGCCGAGGCTGCTGGGGATGTAGCTGATAGCCCTCTCCTTGTCGGAGAGGGTGGCTCGCCGCGCAGCGGCGAGACGGGTGAGGGGTCTCTCTCTGCGCGTGACGCTCGCGCAATTGAGTTCGCGGAGAGAGACCCCTCATCCAGCGCTTCGCGCCGCCTTCTTTCACAAGGCGCGAAGGGAATGGGGCACTGTCCGGGAGGAGAGCAACATGGCTGAACCCAACAACGAATCGAAAGACGCTTCTCCCTCCGTCATCGCGCAGCATGACGCCATGCTGAACGCGCTGCCGTTTTTAGACAGGCGCGATTTCGACGATGCCGCGCGCGGTTTTCTCGGCACGATCGAGAACGCGACGATCACAAATCCGCAAGGGCGGACGGTCTGGAGCCTGGAGCCTTACGGCTTTCTCTCTGCTGAACGGGCGCCAGCCACCGTCAATCCGAGCCTGTGGCGGCAGTCGCGGCTCAACATGCATCACGGCTTGTTCGAGGTCGTGCCCGGCGTGTATCAGGTGCGCGGGTTCGACATCGCCAACATGACGCTGATCGAGGGCGACAGCGGCGTCATCGTCGTGGATACCCTGACCTCGATCGAGGGCGCGCGCGCCGCGCTCGATCTCTACTTCAGCCATCGTGGCAAGCGCCCGGTCGCGGCCGTCATCTTCACGCACACCCACACCGATCATTGGGGCGGCGCGCGCGGCGTGCTGGAGGAAGAGGCGCTGGCGGCCAGCCGCGTGCCGATCATCGCGCCGAACCTGTTCATGGAGCACGCCGTCTCCGAGAACATCATCGCCGGACCGGCGATGCTGCGCCGGGCGCAGTACCAGTTCGGTCCCTTTCTCGCGAAGGGCGTACGCGGGCAGGTGGATTGCGGGCTCGGCAAGTCGATGGCGGCGGGATCGGTCGCACTGCTGCGCCCGACCGACTTGATCATGGCGACCGGCGAGACGCGTGTCATCGACGGCGTCGAGTTCGAATTTCAGATGGCGCCGAACAGCGAAGCGCCGGCGGAGATGCATTTCTTCGTCCCGCGCTACAAGCTGCTGAACCTTGCCGAGAACTGCACCCACAATTTCCACAATCTGCTGCCGTTCCGTGGCGCCGACGTGCGCGATGCGCTGGCCTGGTCGAAATATCTGGGCGAGGCCCTGCTGCTTTGGGACGGCAAGGCGGAGGCGATGTGCGGCCAGCATCACTGGCCGGTGTGGGGGCGGGAGCGCATCGGCACCATGATCCGGCAGCAGCGCGATCTCTACAAATTCGCGCACGACCAGACCATCCGCCTGATGAACCACGGCCTTACCGCCGCCGAGATCGCCGAGACGATCCAGCTGCCGAAGAGCCTTGAGGCCGCTTGGCACGGCCGCGGCTATTACGGCCACATCCGGCACAACGTGAAGGCGATCTACCAGAAATATCTCGGCTGGTACGACGCCAATCCGGTCAATCTCGATCCGCTGCCGCCGGTGGAATCAGGCAAGAAGTATGTCGAATACATGGGTGGTGCGGATGCCATTCTGGCGCGGGCACGGACGGATTTCGACAAGGGCGAGTTTCGTTTCATCGCGCAAGCGCTCGGCCATCTCGTCTTCGCCGAGCCGGATAATCAGGCGGCGCGCGCGTTGCTGGCGGATACGCTCGAGCAGCTCGGCTATGCCGCCGAAAGCGCGACCTGGCGCAACGCCTATCTGTTCGGCGCGCAGGAGCTGCGAAACGGCATGCCGAAGACGGCGCCGCGCCCGCCAATGCCGCGCGAGGCGCTGGCCGCATTGCGCACCTCGCAGCTCTGGGACCTGCTCGGCATCCGCCTCAACGGCCCGAAAGCGGAAGGCAAGCACATCGTGCTGAACTGGAGTTTTTCCGACACCGGCGAGACCTTCGTGCTCAATCTGGAGAACTCTGCGTTGACCTATGCCGAGGGCGTGCAGGCGGAGCGCGCGGATGCCAGCTTTACGCTGACACGCGCGACGCTCGACGAAGTCATTGCGAAACAGACGACCTTTCCGGAGGCGGTCGCCGCCGGCAAGATCAAGCTATCAGGCAATCCGATGCGGCTCGCCGAGCTGATGGGCCTGATGGACGAATTCCCGCGCATGTTCGAGATCGTCGAGCCGAAGCGAGCGGTGGTGAGCTAGGCGCGCGGTCCGTTGGCTCTGACCTGTTTCCTTCTCCCCTTGTGGGAGAAGGTGGCGCGAAGCGCCGGATGAGGGGTCCGTTTCCGCGGAAAGATTTTTCCGTGGCGAGGCAAACCCCTCACCCAAGCGAGTGTGCCGCGCAGGCCTTGAGCCCTCTCCCACAACGGGAGAGGGCACTTCGACCAGCAGCGGTGCAGAAGCTCTACTCCGCGCTGCTCACCAGCTTGATCCGCGGCGCCTGTGCCTCGGTCAGGCTGCGATACGCCGCGAGATAGTCCAGTGCCATCCGCCGCGCCGTGAAGCGGGTCTCGAACTGCTTGCGGATCGCAGTGCGGTCCAGTTGCGCGAGGCGGTTGACCACTCCCGCTGCGCTGATGACGTCCTCGACGATGAAGCCGGTGAGGCCCTCGTCGATGATCTCCGGCACCGAGCCGCGGTTGAAGGCGACCACCGGCGTTCCGCACGCCATCGCTTCGATCATCACCAGACCGAACGGCTCCGGCCAGTCGATTGGCAGCAAGAGACCGAGCGCGCCGCTCAAAAAGTCCGATTTCTCGTGATCGCTGATCTCGCCGATGAACTCGACCAGCGGATTGTTCTCGATCATCGGCCGGATCAGTTCGTCGTAATAATCCTGGTCGGCGCGATCGACCTTGGCGGCGATCTTCAGCGGGATGCCGCAATGGGTCGCGATCTTGATGGCGCGGTCGACGCCCTTCTCGGGCGCGATGCGGCCGAGCACGGCGAGATATTCCTGCTTGACGGGCTTCGGCGTCAGCAGATTCTCTGGCAGGCCATGATGAATGGTGGTGACCCAGTTCGCCTGCGGCACGGGCCGCCGCTGCGCATTGGAGATCGAAATGACCGGCATTTTCGAGAAAGTGTTGAACACCGGCTGGTGCTCCGGCAGGTCGAGACGGCCGTGCAGCGTGGTCACGAACGGCGTTGGCTGCCGATAGAACAGCGACCACGGATAATAGTCGAGGTGGAAGTGAAGGAAGTCGAACTCCTCGTCGTCACATTTCTGCCGCACGCGCTCCAGCAACACCATATGCAGCGCGTTGGGATCACGCACGGAACCGTCGAGGCGGAGCGCCCGCGGCCATAATGCATCTAGCTTTGCCGAGGTTTGCGAGTCGCCGCTGGCGAACAGCGTCACATCGTGTCCAAGGGCCACCAGCTCTTCCGTCAACCAATGCACCACCCGCTCGGTGCCGCCATACAGTTTGGGTGGAACAGCCTCCGTCAACGGAGCAACCTGCGCGATGCGCATCTCACCATCTCCTCTGTGCGATCATGTATTGAAAACCCCCCGCCTGTACGGCACCGGCAATGCCAGACAAGGGAACGTTCCCGCACCTGCGAAGTTCCTTCCTCCGAACGTTACATATTCGACACGTCAGGGGGACGTCTCGATGCTGCCACTACATCTTCTCAGATCGTCCGTATCCGCATGTCGTGATCGCCGGGCCCGGGAACCGAGGCGAAGTGGTCGCTGTTCACTCGACCAGTAACGAAATGAAAACCAGCATAACGGGGCGATAGCCATATGGATCAGCTTTCTGGATACGCGCGCAGGCCATTTGCCTTTGTCTTGCGCTACCTCCGGCGTCGTCTCGCGTCACACCTGGTGATCCTGACGGCTGTCGTGGCAGCCGTTGCCTGCTCCGTGGGCACCCAGTACGGCGTCAAATCGCTGGTCGACAGCCTGTCCGCCGGACCATCTCATGGCGGCAGCGTATGGCTGGCATTCATTCTGCTCATGTCACTGATCGCCGCCGACAACTTCCTGTGGCGGATCGCGAGCTGGACGGCGAGCTTCACCTTCGTCCGGGTCACCGGTGATTTACGTCGCGACATATTTCGTCATCTGACCGGCCACGCCCCGAGCTATTTCTCCGATCGCATGCCGGGCATGCTGACGAGTCGCATCACGGCGACTTCCAACGCGGTGTTCACGGTCGAGAACATGTTCGTCTGGAACGTGCTGCCGCCCTGCATTGCCACAATTGCGGCAATCATGCTGATCGGAACCGTGAGTCCGTATATGGCGCTGGGCCTGATCGTGATCGCCGGCGGCATGGTGGTCGCGATGTTCCACCTGGCCGCCGCCGGCAAGCCGCTGCATGATGATTTCGCCGACAAGGCCGCGGTGGTCGACGGCGAGATGATCGACGTGATCAGCAACATGCCGCTGGTGCGCGCCTTCTGTGGCATCAGCCACGAGCATGAGCGGTTCGACGCGACGGTGAATCGGGAGCTCACCGCGCGGGGCCGCAGCCTGCGGTATCTGGAGAAGCTGCGGATCACGCATGCCGGCGTGACCGTCGTGCTGACCGTGGCGCTGATGGCCTGGGCGATCACGCTGTGGCAGAAGGGCGAGGCGACCACCGGCGACGTCGTGCTGGTCTGCACCCTCGGCCTGTCCATTCTCAATGCAACGCGCGATCTCGCGGTGGCGCTGGTCGACGTGACCCAGCACGTCGCGCGGCTGACCGAGGCCATCGCCACCCTGCTGGTGCCGCACGAACTGCGCGATCACCCCGAGGCCGAGCCTCTGGTCAAGAGCGGCGCCGCGATCGCGTTCAATAACGTCACCTTCGGCTATCCCGGCGGCGAGAAGATTTTTGAGCGGTTCAGTCTACGCTTGCAACCCGGCCAGCGCGTCGGCCTGGTCGGCCAGTCCGGCGGCGGCAAATCGACCCTGTTCACGCTGCTGCAGCGCTTCTACGACGTCGACGAGGGTAACATCACCATCGATGGCCAGGACATTTCCAAGGTGACGCAGCTGAGCCTGCGCGAGGCGATCTCAGTTGTGCCGCAGGACATCTCCCTGTTCCACCGCTCCATCCGCGAGAACATCCGTTATGGCCGGCCGAACGCCACCGACGACGAGGTGCTGCGCGCGGCGATCGCGGCGCGTTGCGATTTCGTCGAGAGCTTGCCGGAAGGTCTCGATACCATGGTCGGCGACCGCGGTGTGAAGATGTCGGGCGGCCAGCGCCAGCGCATCGCGATCGCGCGCGCCTTCCTCAAGGACGCGCCGATCCTGCTGCTCGACGAGGCAACCGCAGCGCTCGACAGCGAATCGGAGGAGGCGATCCGCGAGGCACTGTCGCGGCTGATGCGCGGCCGCACCGTGGTTGCGATCGCGCATCGCTTGGCGACGCTGCGCAATTTCGACCGCGTGGTCGTGCTCAAGGCCGGCAAGATCATCGAGGACGGCGCGCCCGACCGGCTGATGCAGGGTCACGGCCCCTACCGTGAGCTGGTGACGCAGGAGATGAGCCGGCTCGCGAAGGTCGCCGCGTAGATCGAGCAGTCACATTCGCGTTGGTTGCGTTTCGAATCAAGGCGCAGGGGAGCAGCTCATGGCAGCCGAAACCGTAACCCAGATCATTTCCGTGTCCCAGACGGTGGAGGCCGTCGCGGAGCAGACGTTCTACATTCCGATGACGGGACCCGCCGCCCGGCCGCGGCGGTCCCTCAAGCACGACGATACCTTTATCGTGCTCGACAGCCACGGCGACATCGGCGCTTCGGCGGGCGGGCCGGACGGGCTGTTTCACTCCGACACGCGCTACCTGGCGCGGCTGGAGCTCGTGCTCGACGATCTTCAGCCGCTGCTGCTCGGCTCGAACCTCCGCGACGACAATTCGGCGTTGACGGTCGATCTCACCAATCCCGACATCTATCGTCAGGGCCGCCTCGTGTTCCAAAAGGATCTGCTGCACATCGTGCGCACGATCTTCCTGTGGCGCGGTAGCGCTTATCAGCGCATCGGCGTGCAGAACCACGGCGACGCACGCGCCAGCTTCGAGCTGACGCTGCTGTTCGACAACGACTTTGCCGACCTGTTCGAGGTCCGCGGCGAGCGGCGCCCGCGCCGTGGCACCGGTACGAGCCGCTTGTTAGGTCCGACCGACGTGCTGTTCGAGTATCGCGGCCTCGACGAGGCCGAGCGCATCACTGGGCTGCATTTCGATCCGCGTCCGACGCGGCTGTCGGTCAATGCTGCGACTTGGCAGCTCGAGCTCGACCCGCACGAGGCCAGATCGCTGTTCGTTGCCGTCTCTTGCAACCGGCCGGTGACGGAAAAGCCGGCGCGGTTCTTCCCGGGCCTCTTGGCGCACCGCCGCGAGATGCGGCAGTCGACCATGGGCGCCGCCAGCATCGAGACCTCCAACAACATCTTCAACGAGGTGCTGTGCCAGGCCATGGCCGACCTCAACATGCTGATGACGGAGACGCCGCAAGGGCGTTATCCCTATGCCGGCATTCCCTGGTACTCGACGACGTTCGGTCGCGACGGCCTGATCACCGCGCTCCAGATGCTCTGGGTCGATCCGCGCGTCGCCAAGGGCGTATTGCGGCGCCTTGCGCATTTCCAGGCGAAGGCGGTCGATCCGCTCGCCGACGCCGCGCCCGGAAAGATCCTGCACGAGATGCGCGGCGGCGAGATGGCGGCGTTGGGCGAGGTGCCGTTCTCCCAATATTACGGCAGCGTCGATTCGACCGCGCTATTCGTCCTGCTCGCGGGAAGCTATTTCGAACGTACCGGCGACGAGGCCACGTTGATCGAGCTGTGGCCGGCGATCGAGGCCGGGCTCGCCTGGATCGACGGCCCCGGCGATCCCGATCAGGACGGTTTCGTCGAATACCAGCGCGCGACGGAGAAAGGACTCGCCAACCAGGGCTGGAAGGATTCCTACGACGCGATCTTCCATGCCGACGGCCAGCTCGCGGAAGGCAATATCGCTCTCGCCGAAGTCCAGGGCTACGTCTACATGGCCAAGCAGTCGGCGGCGCGCTGTGCCCTGCAGCTCGGCAAGCCGGACCGCGCGCGCCAGCTCGAGGCCGAAGCCAAGGCGCTGGCCGAGCACTTCGAGAAGGCGTTCTGGTGCGAGGAGCTCGGCACTTATGCGCTCGCCCTCGACGGCAAGAAGCGCCCCTGCAAGGTGCGGACCTCGAATGCCGGGCAGGTACTGTTCAGCGGCATGATCCGCGAGGACCGCGCCCGTCTGGTCGCAGCCGATCTAATGCGGCCGCATTTCTATTCGGGCTGGGGCATCCGCACCGTCGCGCAAGGCGAGGTCCGCTACAACCCGATGTCCTATCATAACGGGTCGATCTGGCCGCACGACAACGCGCTGATCGCGCTCGGGCTCGCGCGCTACGGCCTCAAGCATTCGGTGGCCCATGTCTTCAAGGGGCTGTTCGACGCGGCGACCTATATGGATTTGCGTCGGCTGCCCGAATTGTTCTGCGGCTTTCGGCGCGAGAAGCGGCGCGGCCCGACGCTGTATCCGGTCGCCTGCGCGCCGCAGGCCTGGGCCAGCGCGACGCCGTTCACGTTGCTGGAGGCGGCGCTCGGCATCGAGTTCGACGTGGCGCGCGGGGAGATTCGCCTGCGCAATCCGCATCTGCCGGCGTTCCTGAACGAGGTGATCCTGCGTGATGTGCGGCTGGGCGAGTCCAGCGTGGATCTGCGCGTCAGCCGCCATGCCGATGACGTGGCGCTGGAAGTGTTGCGCACGCGCGGCCAGATCCAGGTCTCGATCGTGCTGGCGCGCTAGCGGCGTGCCGTGAGGAGGGTGTGATGCGTGCTATCGGAGCGCTGATCCTGGGCATAGCCATCGTCGCGGGCCTGGCGGCTGCGCCCTCGCGCGCCGCGGAGGATCAGCCCGCGAGCCAGAGCGAAGCGAATGCGCCGCCGGCACAGCCGCCGGCCTCGACCGTTCCGGTCACCCCGAAGGATGCCGCCCCGCCGCCCTCGGTGACCATCATCGGCGCGAGCGAAGCGCATGGCGTCCTTGGCCGCGACGTGCGCAGCGCCGCCGGCGAAGACATGGGCCGTATCGTCGACGTCATCGTCGATCGCACCGGCCATGTGCGCGCGGCGGCGATCGATTTCGGCGGCTTCCTCGGCGTCGGCAGCCGTAAGATCGTGGTGGACTGGAACGCGCTGCGCTTCGGCAAGATCGCCAACAAGAAGGACAGCATCACGCTGGAATTGACCAAGGCGCAGGTCGCGGCTGCGCCGGAATACAAGGAAGACACGCCGATCGTGGTGCTCGGCGCGTCCGGCAGCCTTCAACCGCTGCAAGCGATTCAGTGAGGTGCCCGGAGGGCTGACCGCCTGTGCTGTTGTCGAGCAAGCCGAAACATGCAGATCGCGACGCCCCGGTTGAGCAGGACCACGCCGCCGCGCTATCGGCTGCAGGTCTTCCGGCACCGTCGCGTCAGAGCCTGCGCGGGCTCGACTGGTTCATCTTCTTCCTCGCCGATGTGCAGACCGGATTCGGTCCGTTCATCGCGGTTTACCTCACGACGCAGAAATGGACCCAGGTCGAGATCGGCCTCGTGCTGTCGATCGGCGGCATCGTCGCCCTGATCGGGCAGATGCCGGGCGGGGCAATCATCGATGCGGCGAAATCGGAACGGCTGGTGGCCGCGCTTGCGATTGCCACCATCGGCTGCTGCGCGCTGGCCTACGCCGCGATGCCGATCTTCCCAGTGGTGGTGACCGCCGCCACCCTGCATGCGATGGCGAGCTGCGTGCTGGGGCCGGCGATTGCCGCGATCAGCCTCGGCCTGGTCGGTCCGCTCGCGATCGGCGAGCGTCTTGGCCGCAATGCGCGCTTTGCCTCGCTCGGCAACGGCGTCGCGGCGGCGGTAATGGGTACCGCCGGCTACCTGCTGTCGAGCCGCTCGGTATTCCTGGTCACCTTCCTGCTCGCGATCCCGACCCTGATCGCGCTTTCGCGCATCCGCGAGCACGAGGTCGACATCGCGCGCTGTCACGGTGAGATGCCGCCTGAGGCAGCCGATCGCGGCGACACCAATGTCTGGCACCTGATCCGGCAGCGTCCGCTGATCGTGTTCGCGCTGAGCGTGCTCTTGTTGCAGCTCGCGAACGCGGCGATGATGCCGCTGATGGCGAGCGCGGTGACGGCGCGGTCGAGCCAGTGGGCGACGGTGCTCGTCGCCTTTTGCATCGTCGTCCCGCAGGCGATCGTGGCGCTGCTGTCGCCGACGGTCGGGCGCAAGGCACAACTTTGGGGCCGACGGCCGCTGCTCCTGATCGGATTCGGCGCGTTGACGATTCGCGGTCTGCTGTTCGCAACCGTGCGCGATCCCTATCTGCTCGTGCTGGTGCAGGTGTTCGATGGGCTCACCGCGGCCGTGTTCGCGGTGATGATTCCGCTGATCGTCGCCGACGTTGCCTTCGGCAGCGGTCACTTCAACCTGGCGCAGGGCATCGTCGGCACCGCGACCGGCATCGGTGCGGCCTTGAGCACCGCGCTTGGCGGCTATGTCAGCGACAAGTTCGGCAACGCCACCGCCTTCATCGGACTGTCCGGGGTTGCCGCGACGGGGCTTCTGCTGATTCTGTTCGTAATGCCGGAGACGCGGCGCGCGGGTATGACTGCAGCAGCGGATCGTCCATCCTGGTGATACTCAATTCGTCGCTGGCGTAGCGCCCACGCCGGCCACGCAACCGTGCCAGCCGAAAGCATCGAACGACCGCCAGCACGGCCGTGCCGACCAGTCCGCCACAGAAATAGCAGGCAAGATAGGTGCCGCCGGCGATGCCGCTGTTGTCCGAGGCCGCCTGTCCGACGAAGCGGATATGGACGCACTGCCGATTGCGGCGGACTGAGAGCCTTGTTGGTCATTGTTTTGCGCAATGGCGATTTCGCAGGCGCGCGGTCCGGGCTATTGTCGCCATGTCTTCGTCGCGAGGCTTGCAATTGGTTGGTGAAAAAGATCTGGAGGCATCGCTCGATAGGCTGCGCGCGAACGCAGCGGGACCGGTCGCCGGCGTGTTCGGTCCGGCCTCGCTGACCTGGCAGATCGACCGGGAGGCCGTAATCTTTCTCGGCGCCGGCCGCGCGCTGCTGCTGCAACTGGCGCATCCTTGGGTCGCGGCGGCGATCGCCGAGCATTCGCGCACCCTTGCCGATCCGATCGGCCGCTTCCATCGCACTTTCGACATCGTCTTTACCATGGTGTTCGGCTCGCTGGACCGGGCGCTGCGGTCGTCCCGGCAGTTGCACCGGCGCCACAGCATGATCGTCGGCGAGATGCCCGACACCGTCGGGCCGTTCGCGGCCGGCTCGCGCTACTGCGCCAACGACATTCCCTCGCTCCGCTGGGTCCATGCGACGCTGGTCGAGACCGCACTGATGGCGCATGATCTGGTGCTGCCGCCACTCTCGGCGGAGGAGCGCGAGCGCTATTGGAGCGAGGCCCGGCTTTACGGCGCCCTGTTCGGATTGACGGGGGATGATCTGCCGGCGGACTGGTCGGGCTTCGCAGCCTACACCAAGGCGATGGCGCAGTCGGATACGCTGACCGTCAGCCCGGCGGCGCGCGAGATCGCCGAGCAGATCTTCAGCGGCGCCCGTCCCTGGTTGCGGCCGCCGCGATGGTACCGCGCGCTCACGGCGAGGATGCTGCCGGAACGCTTGCGGGCCGGCTTCGGATTTGAGCTCGATGAGCGGGACATCAGAACTGCCGATCACGCGCTGAAATGGATACGGCGTGTCTATCCGAGATTGCCCGACAGGCTGCGCTATGTCGGGCCCTATCAGGAGGCGCAAGCGCGGCTGCGCGGCGAGCCGCAACCCGATTGGCTGACCCGATGCCTCAACAGAGCCTGGATCGGGCGGCCGCAGATGGATGTGCGGGGGCAGTAGAGCCTCAAAAGCCAGGCCTGTCCGGTCGTCCGTGCCGTTCACGGGGTGCCGTTATCCTCCATCATTCCGGCGGTACGATGGATTCCGGGCTCGCGCCAAAACCCGCGCCCCGGAATGACAGCGTCGCCTCACACCGCCGCCAGCTTCCGGTACAGCGCGCTGTAGCTGCCGGCCGAGATGCTCCAGGAGAACGATCGTCCCATCGCGCTGCGGCGCATGGTATCGAGCTGGTCCTGCGCCATGAACGCCTCGAACGCGCGGCGGACGCCGCCGAGGAAGGATTCACGCGAGGGTCTTGAGAACAGGAAGCCGGTCTCGCCGTCAGTGATGGTTTCGGCAAGGCCGCCGGTCTGGTGTCCGATCGGCAGCGAGCCGAAGCGCTGCGCGTACATCTGGCTGAGCCCGCACGGCTCGAAGCGTGAGGGCATCAGGGTGAAATCGCTGCCGGCGAAAATACGGCGAGCCTGGGCGTCGTTGAAGCCGATCACGACCCCGATGGCGTCGGGGCGGCGCCGGTGCGCGTCGATCAAGGCTTGCTCGAGCGCCGGCTCGCCGGAGCCGGTGACCACGATCTGCCCGCCGGCGTCGACGATCTCGTCGGCGGCCGACAGCACGAGGTCGATGCCCTTCTGGTGCACAAGGCGGGCAACGATGCCGAACATGGGACCGCGTGAGACCGCAAGCCCGAATTGCTTGCGCACGTAGTCCGCATTCGCTTTCTTGCCGACCCAGTCGCCCGCGCCGAATTGCTGCGCGAGCTGTGCGCAGGAGCGTGGGTCCCAGCTCTCGTCGATGCCGTTGAGGATGCCGGTGAGCTCGGCCGCGTCGGAGCGGACGCGAAGCAGGCCTTCGAGGCCGCAGCCGTATTCGGCCGTCGTGATCTCGCGCGCATAGGTGCCGCTGACCGTGGTGAGGTGAGACGCATAGACCAGCCCCGCCTTGAGGAAGGAGACCTGGTCGTAGAATTCGACGCCGTCAATGTGGAACGAGCTCTCCGGAGCGCCGATCCGCCGCAGCGAGTCCTTCGGGAAGAGACCCTGATAAGCGAGATTGTGGATGGTCAGGATCGACGGCAGCTTGGCGCCGCGCCAGGCGAGATAGGCCGGCACGAGCGAGGCCTGCCAGTCGTTGGCATGGATCAGGTCTGCTGCCCAATTCTTGTCCAGCGTGCCCATGGCCAGCTCAGCGGCGGCCGAGGCAAGGCGCGCGAAGCGGATGTCATTGTCCGGCCAGTCGCGCCCGGATTCGTCGCCATAGGGATTGCCGGGTCGGTCGTAGAGCTGTGAGCACAACAGCACGTAGACCGGCAGGCCATCCTTGGTCGCGGCCCGTCCGAGCGAGCAGGCCGGCATCTCCGCAAATGCCGGACAGCGGCCAACGATTTGAATGTGCGTGAGTTGCTCGATGATGTCGCGATAGCCGGGCAGCATGATCCGGATATCGGCAAAGGAGCGAAGGGCGCGAGGAAGGGCCGCGGAAACGGCGCCAAGTCCGCCCACGCGGACGAAGTCGTCCATCTCTGTCGTGACGAACAAGACCCTCAAGAACAGCTGCCCTCTGCCGAGCCCGCTTGCCTCTATGCAAGAACGGGTCCAGTTGCCGTCACATTCAAATCCCCGCCCACGCGGCCTGTCCGTTCGGTAAAGACTTTCCTACTCAGCCGCCGCCCTCTAGGGTCGGCGCATCAACAACAAAGAACACTGAAGGTTCCATGGGGCTCCGCGGATGCAGCTAGCAGATAAGCATGGGGGAAAGACGACAAAGGCCTTCGCGGGCCTGCGGGTCCTGGATTTTTCGACCACGATTGCCGGTCCCCATTGCACGCGGATGCTCGCCGACATGGGCGCTGAGGTCATCAAAATCGAGACCGATGGCGGAGAGACGATGCGGACCCGACCGCCGCTCCGCAAGGGTTGCAGCACCACGTTCGGCCAGCTCAATGTCGGCAAGAAGAGCGTGGTGCTCGACCTCAAATCCGAGGACGGCAAGGAGGCGGTGCGCCGGCTGGCCACAACCGCCGACATCCTCGTCGAGAACTTCCGCCCGGGGGTGATGCGCCGGCTGCGGCTCGACTACGACAGCATGCGTCAGATCAACCAAAGGCTGATCTACTGCTCGATCTCCGGCTACGGCCAGACCGGGCCGTCGGCCGAACTGCCGGCCTATGCGCCGGTGATCCATGCGGCCTCGGGCTACGACATGGCGCATCTTGCCTACCAGCCCGGTCGCAGCCGTCCCGACTATTGCGGCATCTACCATGCCGACGTCGTCACTGGCACCTACGGCTTCGGCGCGATCGCGTCTGCGCTCTATCAGCGCACCGTTACGGGCCTTGGCCAGCATATCGACGTTTCCATGCTGGAAACGATGCTGTCGCTGACGCTGACCGAGTTGCAGAGTTCGCAATTCGCCGTGAAGCCGCCGCCGCGCCCGATGTTCGGGCCGACGGAGACGGCCAGCGGCTACGTCATGATCACAGTCGCCAGCGAGAAGACGTTTCGAGGTCTGATGGAGGTGATCGGCCGCACCCAATGGATTTCCGATCCGCGCTTTTCGACCTACGCCGCGCGCCGCGAGAACTGGGCCGAGATGATGGACGGCGTCGAAGCCTGGTCGCGGCAGCTCACGACCGATGCATGCCTTGCCGCGCTCGGCGCGGCCGGCGTCCCGGCCTCGGCCTATCGCACCGTGTCCGAAGCGCTGGCCGATCCGCAGCTCGCGCACCGGCAGGCGCTGTCCGAAGTGCGGGATGAAGGCGGCTCATTCCAGGTGCTCAATTTGCCGTTCCGGATGTCGGGCGCGGAGACCGCGCCAGCCAAGACGATGGCCGTGCTCGGCGAGCATACGGATGCGCTGCGCGCCGAGATCGGTCTTGCGAGCGATGCACCAATTCCGTCAGGCAAAACGGCCGCAACGCGCTGAACGCAACGCGCCGCGACATGCGGCGCTCGAACTCTCGTGCGTTCCTCTTGCCGTGGCGGACATTTGTCGCCAATCTTGCTCCCGAGTCATTCAACGATCCGAAACATCGGACGAGGGATCCTGGGAGGAACCATGACGAAGGCGGCTGCAGTCGCACGCAAGCGCGTGCCGATTTTCCTCGTCGCGGCATTTGCTCTGGCCGCGCCTGCGCAAGCGCAGAAATCGGGCGGCAGCATCACCGTCGGACAGGAGCTGGAAATTGCAGGGTTCGACCCGCTCAAAGTCGGCGTCTACGACACCTCCACCTTCACCGCGGCCGCCGCAATCTTCGACACGCTGACGACGCTCGATGAGAAAGGGCAGGCCGCGCCAAAACTGGCGGTGTCCTGGACCCATTCCGATGATTACAAGAGCTGGACCTTCAAGCTGCGCCAGGGCGTGAAATTCCATGACGGCACGCCGTTCAACGCGCAGGCTTTCAAGGAGAATTTCGACCGGCAGAAGGACCCCGCCAACAAGTGCCGCTGCGCCTTCTACATCACCAACGTCAAGGAGGTGCTGGCGCCCGACGAGTACACCATCGTCTATAATCTTACCGATCCGGCCGTGAACCTGCCGGCGACGATAACCATCCAGAGCCAGAACAACGTCGTGCATTCGCCGACGGCCTGGAAGACCAAGGGCGACGACTATAATCGCAATCCCGTCGGCACCGGCCCCTACATGCTGAAATCCTGGACTGCGGGCGACCGCATGGTGCTGGAAAAGAACCCCAACTACTGGGACAAGGGCCGCCCCTATCTTGACCGCATCATCCTAAAGCCGCTGCCGGACGCGCAGTCGCGCTTCGCTTCGCTGCAATCCGGCGAGGCCGACATCATCTGGGACGACGAGAACGACGCCGACAACATCATGAGGGCGCAGAAGGATCCCAAGCTCACCGTGCACACCTACAAGGGCTCGGGCGCGCAGGTCTATGCCTTCAACACCAAGGTTGCGCCGTTCGACGATGTCCGCGTGCGGCAGGCGCTGGTGATGGCGATCGACCGTCCAAAAATGTCGCAGGCGATCAGCAACGGCCTGAGCCGGCCGGCGAGCAATCCCTATGGCGACGGCTCCTGGGTCAAGTGCAAGGACGACGGTGCGCTGCCGTTCGACGTCGAGAAGGCCAAGGCGCTGATCAAGGATTATGGCAAACCGGTCGAGTTCAAGATGCTGGTAACCGCGACGCCGCGTGGTCGCATGATCGGCCAGGTGCTCCAGCAGTTCTGGAAGCGCGTCGGCGCCAACATGGAGATCGAGCAGGTCGACCAGGCCACCATTCCGTCGCGCGCCTTCGCCCGCCAGTTCCAGCTGACGCCATGGCGCATCGTCGATCTCGCCGATCCCGATCCGCAGATGTACGCCAACTTCCGCAGCGGCAGCCCACTCGCGCTCGCGGGCTTTTCAGATCCCGAACTCGACCGGCTGCTCGATCACGCCCGCGTCACCGCTGATCCGGCACAGCGCACCGAGGATTATTGCGCGATCAGCCGCCTCATCAACAAGGAGGCGATCTGGTTCTGGACGTTCCAGAACACCTATTACGCGCTGTCGAGCGCCAAGCTGAGAGGCTTTCCGAAAATCTACAACGGCGTGATCGACGTCTCGAGCACCTGGCTGGAATGAAAGCGCGATGCTGAACTTCGTCGTTCGGCGGCTCCTTGCGATCCTGCCGGTTCTGCTGGCCGTCTCGTTGCTGACCTTCCTGATCGCATCGCTGCTGCCGGGCGATCTCGCTTTGGTCATCCTCGGCGACCAGGCGACGCCGGAGAACGTTGCGGCACTGCGCCGTGACATGGGGCTCGACCAGCCGCTGTGGTGGCGTTACCTGAGCTGGCTCGGTCATGTCTTGCAGGGCGATCTCGGCCGCTCCTTCCGCACCGGGCAGACGGTGCTCCAGGCAGTGGCCGAGCGCATCCCGGTCTCGCTCCAGCTAATGCTGATGGCGGAGTTCATCGGGCTCCTGATCGGCGTGCCGCTCGCGATCGCCTGCGCTGCGCGCGCCGGCGGCGCCTTCGACCGCTTTATGACCGGCAGCGCCTTTGCCATGCTGTCGATGCCGTCCTTCCTGACGGCGATCCTCCTGATCTATCTGTTCGCGGTCGAGCTGCACTGGTTGCCGGCGACCGGCTATGTGCCGTTCACGGAGGCGCCGCTGGCCAATCTGCGCTTCTTCGTGCTGCCCGCGCTGACGCTGGCGCTGGCGGAATGGCCGGGCATCATGCGCGTGCTGCGCTCCGACATGATCGCGACCTTGCAGGAGGACTATATCGCGTTGGCCAAGGCCAAGGGCCTCAAGCCAGCGCGCATTCTGTTCGTGCATGCGCTCAAGCCGTCGTCGCTGACGCTGGTGACGGTGACCGGAATCAATATCGGCCGCTTGCTCGGCGGCACGCTGATCGTGGAATCGATCTTTGCGCTGCCTGGCATCGGCCGGCTGCTGGTCGGCGCGATCTATACCCGCGATCTTGTCATCCTCCAGGGTGTGGTGCTGCTGGTCGCCTGCGGCTTCGTGCTCGTGAACTTCATCGTCGATATGCTTTACGCCGTGCTCGACCCCAGGATCCGCCATGGCCACGCTTGAGCTCTCGATGCAGGACGATGCGACGTCCGCGCCCGTTCGCGGCAGGCATAAGCTCGGCCTGCTGTTTTGGCTCGCGAGCGGCTGGCTCGCGATCGTTGTTGCGCTCGCGATCCTCGCGCCGGTGCTGCCGCTGCAGAACCCTGTAGACATGGACATGCTGGAGCGCCGCGCGGCGTTCTCCGGAGAGCACTGGCTCGGCACCGACGGGCTCGGCCGCGACGAGTTCGCTCGCCTGATCTTTGGCGCGCGGGTGTCGCTGACAGTCGGGCTGATCGCGCCGATGATCAGTCTCGTTTTCGGCGGCGCGCTCGGCCTGCTCGCCGGCTATTTCCGCGGCCGGTTCGAGACGCTGGTGGTCGGCAGCATGGACGTGCTGCTGGCCTTTCCGCCGCTGATCTTCGCGCTGGCCGTGACTGCCTATCTCGGCCAATCCGTCCCCAATCTCACCTTGATCCTCGGCGTGCTCGGCATTCCCGCCTTCATGCGGGTGGCACGCGCGGCGACGCTGACGCTGGCGCGGCGCGAATTCGTGATTGCAGCAGAGGCGCTCGGCGCCAGCCATGCCCGCATCATCTTGCGCGAGCTGCTGCCGAACGTGATCCTGCCGCTGCTCGCCTTCTTCCTGCTCGGTGTCGCCGTCACCATCGTGGTCGAGGGCGCGCTGTCCTTCCTCGGTCTCGGCGTGCCGCCGCCGATGGCGAGCTGGGGCAGCATGATCGGCGAAGGACGCGACAGTCTCGACGTCGCGCCGCGGCTCGCCTTCTTGCCGGCGGCGGCGCTGTTCCTGACCGTCCTGGCCTTCAACCTCGTCGGCGATACCTTGCGGGCGCTGACCGACCCGCGTCAGGGGGCATTGTGAGCGTGCCGCTCCTGAGCATCGAGCACGTCGCGGTCGAGCTGCCGACACCGCGCGGCAATCTGCGTGCTGTGGATCACGTCGACCTGTCGCTGGCGGCCGGCCGCACGCTCGGCATCGTCGGTGAGTCTGGCTGCGGCAAGACCATGCTGTCGCGCGCGGTGCTGCAGCTGCTGCCGAAGAAGGCGAAGCTCACCGGCCGGGTGATGTTCGACGGTGAGGATCTGGTGCGGCTCGATGCGGAACGGCTGCGGCGCTTGCGTGGGCGCGATCTCGCGGTCGTGTTCCAGGATCCGATGACCTCGCTCAATCCGGTGCTCACCATTGGCACCCAGCTGATGGAGACGATCCAGGAGCATCTCGAGCTGGATGCCCCGGCGGCACGGAAGCGCAGCATCGAGCTGCTGGCCGCTGTTGGCATTCCGGCACCGGAGCAGCGGCTCGCGCAATACCCGCATCAATGCTCCGGCGGCATGCGCCAGCGCATCGCGATCGCGATCGCGCTGTCCTGCGAACCGAAGCTGCTGATCGCGGATGAGCCCACCACGGCACTCGACGTGACCATCCAGGCGCAGATTCTCGATCTCCTGGCGCGTGAGCAGCGCCGCCGTCATATGGCGATGATCATCATCACCCATGATCTCGGCGTCGTCGCCGGCCGCGCCGACGAGGTCGCCGTGATGTATGCGGGCAGGGTGGTGGAGCGCGCACCGACGTCGGCGCTGTTCAAGCGCATGCATATGCCCTACACCGAGGCGCTGCTGGGGGCGATTCCGAAGTTGGACACCGCGCCGCATACGCTGCTGCCTGCGATCTCCGGCCGTCCGCCGGACCCGATACGGCCGCTGCGTGGCTGCTCCTTTGCGCCGCGCTGCCGCTATGCCGCGGGGCGCTGTCACGAGGCCAAGCCCGAACTAAAGAGCGCGGAGATGCCGGAGCATCTCTATGCCTGCTTCCATCCGATCCGGATGGCCGAGGGGATCGGCGCATGATGCAGCTTGCCGTGCGCCCCGAGCCGCTGCTGAACGTCGACAATCTCGTCGTCGAATATGGTCTCGGCAACAAGACGGTGCATGCCGTCTCCGGTGTCAGCTTCCAGGTCGCGCGCGGCGAGACGCTGGGGCTGGTGGGTGAATCCGGCTGCGGCAAGTCGACGCTGGGGCGCGCGGTCCTGCAATTGCGTCGCGCCAGGTCCGGGCGGGTGATGTTCGACGGCCAGGATCTGACGGCGATGGAGGGCGAGGCGCTGCGCAAGATGCGCCGCCGAGTGCAGCTGATCTTCCAGGATCCGATCGCCTCGCTCAATCCGCGCCGGCGTATCGGCGACATCGTCGCCGAGCCGCTGATCATCGCCGGCGTCAAGGATGCCGCCGAGCGCAAGCGGCGCGTTCACGAGGTGCTCGTCGCGGTCGGGCTCGATCCCGATATCGTGGCGGGCCGTTTGCCGCATGAATTCTCGGGCGGGCAGTGCCAGCGCATCTGCATCGCGCGGTCGCTGGTGCTCAATCCTGAGTTCATCGTCTGCGACGAACCGGTCTCGGCGCTCGATGTCTCCATCCGCGCGCAGATTCTCAATCTGCTGGAGGAGATGAAAGCGCGCTTTGGCCTGACGCTGCTGTTCATCGCGCATGATCTCGCGGTGGTCAAAGCCGTCAGCGACCGCGTCGCGGTGATGTATCTCGGCCGGCTCTGCGAGGTCGGGCCGTCGGAGCAATTGTTCGCAAGGCCTGCGCATCCCTACACGGACCTGCTGTTGCGGGCGATCCCGGTGCCGGATCCGGACGTGCGTCCCGCCGAGAGTGTGGCGACCGGCGAGCCGCCATCGCCGATTGCGCCGCCGTCCGGCTGCCGCTTCCGCACCCGCTGTCCGCGCGCCGATCAGCAATGCAGCGCACAGATACCGGAGTTGCGCGAGGTCGCAATCGGCCAGTTCGTGGCTTGCCATCATCCGCTGGCCTAAACTAAGACGGCTTCGGGGTTTGTCTCGTCGTGTCGGCCATGGCATGGTGGCGCGACAACAAGAACATGCCGGGAGGATGTCGATGAAGAGCTTCAAGGTCGCCGATTTCAAGGCGCCGCTGCAGGAGTTCGACCAGCCCACGCCGCAGCCGTCGGGTACCCAGGTGCTGATCAAGGTCAAGGCGGCCGGCGTCTGCCACAGCGACCTCCACATCTGGGAGGGCGGCTACGATCTCGGTCACGGTCGCAAGCCGCTGTCGCTGAAGGACCGGGGCATCAGTTTGCCGCTGACGATGGGCCACGAGACGGTCGGCGAAATTTTGGCGTTCGGTCCCGACGTGAAGCCGACCGACCAGGGCGACCTCAAGCTCGGCGATGTCGGCCTGGTCTATCCGTGGATCGGTTGCGGCAAGTGCGCCACCTGCCTCGGCGGCGACGAGAACATGTGCCTGACGCCGCGCTCGCTCGGCGTCTATTGCGATGGCGGTTATGCCGATCACATGCTGGTGCCGCATCCGCGCTATCTGCTCAATCTCCGGGGGCTCGATCCCGCGACAACCGCCCCCTACGCCTGCTCGGGCGTCACCACCTACAGCGCGCTGAAGAAGGTCGAGCAGCATTTCGATACGCCGATCGTGATGTTCGGCGCCGGCGGCCTCGGCCTGATGGCGCTGTCGCTCTTGAAAGCGATGGGCGGCAAGGGCGCGATCATGATCGACATCGATGCGAAGAAGCGCGAGGCGGCGGAAAGGGCCGGTGCGCTCGCGACCGTCGATCCCAAGGCGCCGGATGCGCTGGAGCAACTCGCCAAGAAGGCGGGCGGGCCGATCCGCGCCGTGATCGACCTCGTCGGCAACGCCGCGACGACGCAACTCGGCTTCGACTGTCTGACCAAAGGCGGCAAGCTCGTCATCGTCGGCCTGTTCGGCGGCGGCGCGACCTGGGCGCTGCCGCTGATTCCGATCAAGGCCGTGACGATCCAGGGCAGCTATGTCGGCAATTTGCGCGAGACGCAGGAACTGCTCGATCTGGTGCGGACGAAGAAAGTGGCACCGATCCCGGTGACGCCGCTGCCGCTCGCCAGGGCCAACGACGCGCTGGCGCAATTGCAGCAGGGCGCGGTGGTCGGACGCACCGTGCTGACGCCGTAGTTTCAAATCGTCGTTCCGGGGCGATGCAAAGCATCGAACCCGGAACCTCGAGATTCCAGGTTCGGTCCTGCGGACCGCCCCGGAATGACATCCCTGGATCAGGAACGTCCATGTCCGCAAATAACGCCTTCCACATTGCCGTGCTGGCCGGTGACGGCATCGGTCCAGAAGTCATGGCGCCGGCGATCGAGGTGCTGCGCAGGATCGAGCAGAAATCGGATTTGAACTTCCGCTTCACGGAGGCCCCGGCCGGCGCCAACAATTATGTCGCGACCGGAAAGTCGATGCCCGACACTACGATCAAGCTGTGCGAGGAGGCGGACGCGATCCTGCTCGGTGCCTGCGGGCTGCCGTCGGTGCGCTATCCCGACAACACCGAGATTGCGCCGCAGATCGAGCTACGCTTCATCTTCGATCTCTATGCCGGCGTGCGTCCGGCGCGGCTCATTCCGGGCGTGCCGAGCCCGATCGTCGGCGCCGACCAGCGCGGCATCGATCTCGTCGTGATCAGGGAATCGACCGAAGGCCTGTTCGCCTCCGTGGGCAAGGGCATCGTCACCCATGAGGACGCGCGCGAGATCATGGTGATCACGCGCAAGACGTCCGAGCGCCTGTTCGAGTTTTCGTTTCGCCTTGCCGAGCGGCGCAGGGCGCGCGGCAAGCCCGGTGCGCTCACCTGCGTCGACAAGGCGAACGTGTTCAAGGCTTTTGCCTTCTTCCGCGGCATCTTCGACGAGATTGCCAAGACGCATCCGGAGGTGAAGACCGACCGGCTCTATGTCGATGCCTGCTCGGCGATGCTGGTGAAGCGTCCCTGGGAGTTCGACGTGATGGTGATGGAGAACATGTTCGGCGACATCGTCTCCGACATCACCGCGAGCCTGATCGGCGGCCTCGGCATGGCGCCGTCGGCCGATATCGGTGACAAATACGCCGTGTTCCAGCCCTGCCACGGCACCGCCCCCGATATCATGGGGCAGGGCAAGGCCAACCCCACCGGCATGATCTTGTCGGCGGCAATGATGCTCGACTGGCTCGCCGACAAGCACGGCGTCGAGAGCGCGGCGGAAGCGGGCGAAACGATCGAGCGCGCGGTGGATCAGATCTATGCCGGCGGCATCAAGCCGATGGAGTTCGGCGGCAGCAACGGCACCGCCGATATCACGAAGGCGGTCCTGGGCGCGCTGTAGTCAAAGAAAAGGGGCCCGCGGGGCCCCTTGTCGTTCACCAGCGGTGCCAATAGCGGTGACGCCAGCCCCACGGACGCGGACCGTAGAAGCGCGGACCGCCGTAAAAACCGTAGGCGCGATAATAGTTCGGACGCCACCAGCAGCGGCCCCAGGGGTTACAGACCCAGCGCACCTGTTCGACTTCAGCGGCCGGGCCGCTGGCAATCTTGTCCGCCTGCGGAATGCCGTTCGGCATTGCCGCGAGCGCAGGGCCCGAGGCGAGCGCCGCACCGCCCAAGGCAGCCAGACCAAGAATAGCAAATTTGAGTGTCATCGCAATCTCCCTCGTTGGTGGCGGGAGAACTTTCGACAGATCAACTGGTTGCTGCTGCATCGAATTGCGCGAGGAATTTAATCTTCCTGAACGTCGGTTCAGCTTCAGCGCCCCTGGAACTTGGGCCTGCGCTTTTCCATGAAGGCCTGCCGGCCCTCGCGAAAATCCTGGGAGTCCATGCAGGCGTTGCCGATCGCCTTGATCGTGTCCATGTCGCGCTGGCTCTCGTCCTTCAGAATTTGCGCGATGGTGATCTTGGCGGCCTTGATTGCGAGCGGCGCGTTTTCGGAAATGGTCTGCGCGATTGCCATGGTCTCGCCCCAGAGTTGATCATCGGGGATCACGCGCTCGACGAGGCCGATGCGCAGCGCCTCGGAGGAATCGATGCGCATGCCCGTGTACATCAACAGGCGCGCCCAGGACGGGCCCACCAGCGACACCAGGTGCCGCAAGCCGTCGTAGCCATAGGCGATGCCGAGCCTGGCCGCGGGAATGCCGAACTCGCTGTCGTGCGAGGCGATGCGGATGTCGGCAAGCATCGCGACCTGCATGCCGCCGCCGAGGCAAAAACCCTGGATGCAGGCGATGGTCGGCTTGGGATAATCAGCGAGCAGCGCGCGCTGGGCGGCGCTGCGCTTGGCGTACTGCTCGGACGCCGCTGCGTTGTGCCGCGTCTTCTCGAACTGGCTGATGTCCGCGCCCGACACGAACGCCTTGCCGCCGGCGCCGCGGAGGATCACGACGCGCACCGTCTCGTCGTCGCGCAGGCTGGTCAGCGCCTCGCCAAATCCCTCCCACATCTCCAGCGACATCGCGTTGCGTTTGTCGGGATTGTTGAAGGTGATCACGCCGACGCCGCCGGTCGTGTGCTTGAGGATCTTGCGGCCGGCGTAAGCCGTTTCTGTCGTGTCGGTCATGTCGGACATCGCGCGCTCGCTGGTCGTTGACGAGGCAATGTGCGGCGCGGGCGCCGCCGCGGTCAACCGGGTAGGGCGAGGTGTATTGCATCCGCCTGTGCCGCGATCGCATGGCGCGGCGAGGTGTCGGCAAAAGCCGCGGGCGAGTGGCAGTAAGTGCCATGAAAAAAGGGCGGTCATGCCGCCCCGAGAAGGCCGCGCGCACCCCGCGCGGGCTCAGATACGCCAATCCGCTCGTTCAATCCGGCCGCGCCCCGCGACGCGACGGATTGAACATCGGCCGTTGAGGCCAGAGCGTCGATCGAATCAGGCTTCGTTCGCTGCGATCGATTCCATCAGCGAGACGAGCTGACGCTGCACCGTCTGGTCCTTGATCTTGCTGTAGGCGCGCAGCAGCCGGAGGCTGAAGGCGCTGTCGAGGAAGAGCAGGCTCTCCACTTCCCGCGCCTTGTTGTCGCCGTCATAGAAGAAGGTCACGGGCACGTCGAGGGCGGTGGCGATCTGCTGAAGCCGAGCCGCGCCGACGCGATTGACGCCCTTCTCGTATTTCTGGACCTGCTGGAAGCTGACGCCAAGCTTCTCGCCGAGCTCGGCCTGCGAGATCTTCATCTCGACGCGCCGCAGACGGATCCGCTTGCCAAGCTCAATGTCCGGCTTGCCGGCACTGCGCTGCTTCATTCTCTTCGCCGCTGTTTTCATACTTCTCACCGTTGTTCTTCGGTTGAAAATCCCCCGAAGAGCTGGGTCAGGGGTTCGCCCATATACGAGTCGTTGAATTCATGCGGATGCACGAACTCTTCCTTAAACCACGGGAAGCGGGCCGGATTGAAAGCCTCGATCAGCCAGTCAATCATGTGCCGCACGCGGGGAATCCGGCCGCTACCGGGATGGTAGGACAGCCAGATGTCCAGAGGTCGGTTCAGCTCGACCTCCAGTGGAATCAACTTCCCGCCAAGCGCAATGGCGTAGCTCGGAAATACGCCGATTCCGGCGCCATTCGCGACCGCCCAGTAATTGGCGCTCGAGACGTTGGTCTTCATGACCAGAAGGTCGCGCTCCGACACGCCCGGGAAGAAGCTCTCGAAAGATTCCTTCGCGGCGAGCTGGTCGGCGAATTGCAGCACCAGGCGGTGCTTGATCAATTCGGCTGCCGAGCGCGGCGCGCCATGTTTTGCGATGTATTTCTCCGAGGCCCAGAACATCAGATGCATACGGCCGAGCCGCACCAGCTTGACGTCGAGCGCCGAGGGACGCGACAGATGGATGGCGACATCGGCCTCGTGGCGGGAGACGTCGGCCGAACGCATCGCGCAATGCAGGTCGACCAGGATCTTCGGATAGGCTTGCTGGAATTCAACCAGCCGCGGTGCGAGCCAGAACGTCCCTAGTCCCTCGGTGACGGCGACGCGGACTTCGCCGGACAGGGCGTTGGCCGTCGAATCGCTGGTCCGCAGCACGTCGAAGGCCGCCGCCTCCATGCGCTCGACGGCGGAGACCACCGTCGCGCCTTCGTCGGTCAGATGGGTGCCGTGGACGTCGCGGGTGAACAGGGTGGTGCCGGTCTGACGCTCGAAATCATCGATCCGGCGACGGACGGCGTTGATCGACAGCGACAGGCGTTCGGCCGCCGAGCGGAAACTTCCACATCGGACGACTTCCAGGAATATGCGGGCCGCGTCCCAATCGGAGAGGCCGCTGATATTTGTGTTTGGGCGTTCTTCCAGCGGAACGCCCCTTTCCGCCAAGGAGTGCATACAATTCCCTTCGGTTTGCTAAACTGGCAGAATCTGGCGCAAACTACAACCACGGCGGGTTGCGGGGTGATGAGTTTTGAACGTCATCCTTACTGCGACGCGAGCGGTATTTGAGTGCTGCCGGGGTTGGGAATCGGGCAGACTGTTGCTCGTTTGAGGGGTCATCGCGTGAGTTCCGTTGCGAGCCTTGAGATGGCTGCGGGATTGTCGGAGCTGTCCGCAGTGGTCGTTCATGCGCGCGAGCCGTTGCCATCATCCCGGATGGATCAATCGCTGCACACCAGACGTTTGGTCCCGGATCGCTCCGGCGGTTGCCGCTGGCGTCGTGGCACGATGTTGGCGGGAACCGCCGTTTCACCGCAGAAGCACACTGAAATCGTGTTCAGAGGCTCAGAGGCCTCATGTTATCGTTGTCGCTCCACGGGGGCCGAAGGGGTCGTCACAACCACGTCTCGCAGGCCGATTTAACGGAAAGAACGCCGGTGTCGCATTCAGACGAACAGTTGCAGTCGGTGCTGGAAACGCTCGAGGAGTGCCGCAGGGTTCTCAATGCGAGCAACAGCCGCGAGTCGGCCGAGCTGCTGTCCATTGTCATTCTCGACGTCAGGATGAAGCTCAAAGGCATTGACGATGCCGATCTCAAGGCATTGTGCGACGAAATGCTGCGGAGCGCTGCGAGCGAACCGCATTCCCCTTCCAAGCAGACGCAGGTCCAGCCCCGGCGTCCGCTGCTCCGCGTGGTGAAGTAGCCGCGCCGCCGAGTCTCGCTTTTCGGCGAGATTTGAGCGCATCCCGATGCCGCACCTGTGATCAGAGACGGCATCGGGAGGAGCCCTGGATTCGCGCGCCTCTGTTGCGCATTCTCAGCCATCGGTTACACCAGAGCCGGTTCGGCCCTGGTCCGCGCGCGTTCCCCGCGCCTGGTGCCGGGCCTGAAATGGCTCCGACTGCATCATGCAAAATGTCTCGATTCCGGCGGCGCTGATTGCCGGCCTCGTCAGCTTCCTCTCGCCGTGCGTCCTGCCTTTGGTCCCGCCCTATCTGATCTATCTTACGGGCGCCACGATCGAGCATGTCGAAAGCGACCAGCCGGCCGCGGCGTCCAAGCGCGCGATCATGATGTCGGCGCTCTTGTTCGTGCTTGGCTTCTCGACCGTGTTCGTGGCGCTCGGTGCCAGCGCCTCGCTGATCGGAGGTCTGATCCGCGCCTGGTCGGCCGAGCTGTCGATTCTCGCAGGCATCGTCATCATCATCATGGGCCTGCACTTCCTGGGACTGACGCGGATCGGCCTGTTGATGCGCGAGGGCCGGCTGCCGATCCCCAAGCCCGTCGGGCTCTGGGGCGCCTACATCATGGGGCTCGCCTTCGCGTTCGGCTGGACGCCCTGCATCGGCCCGATCCTCGCCGCGATCCTGTCGATTGCCGCGGCCGAAGCGACGGTCACCAAGGGGGCGGGCCTGCTCGCCGTCTATTCCGCGGGCCTCGGCATTCCCTTCCTGATCGCCGCCCTGATGATCGAGCAGTTCTCCGCGCTGTTCACGCGGATGAAGGGCCAGCTCGTCAACGTCGAGCGCGCCATGGGCGTATTGATGGTGATCACCGGCATCGGTTTCCTCACCGGCGCGGTTTCGAACGTGAGCATCTGGCTGCTGGAGACGTTCCCGGCGTTGCAGACGATCGGGTAGATTGGCTGTTTTTCGGTGCAGATCAGGCAACCGCCCGACTCATCGCCGATGCCTCTTCATTTCGTTCACCGCATCTCGTCCAGCGCGCACGTCACCGTGCAGACGACGCCGCGCGGCAGGAAGTCGACAGTTGCCTCGCCGCCGAGTTGGTCGCGCGCGCTGCGCTCGATCAGGCGCGAGCCGAAGCCGCGTTGCACTGGGGCCGTCACCGGCGGTCCGCCGATCTCGGTCCAGATCAGCCGCAGCCGCGGCTTCGGCGCATCGCCGATGACCTCCCAGTCCAGGGTCACCCGGCCGGTCTCGTTGGACAGCGCGCCGTACTTCGCCGCGTTGGTGGCGATCTCGTGCACGATCATCGACAGCACCACGGCGGGCCGCGGCGACAACGGCACAGCCGGGCCGGCCATCCGGATGCGGTCGGGCTTGCCGGGCAGGAACGGCTGAATTGCGCGGGCAATAACGCCTCTCAGCTCCGAGCCCGCCCACTTCTCCTGGCTCAAGAGATTGTGCGCTTCGGCCAGCGCGCCGAGCCGTCCCTCGAACTTGGTCCGCTCGTCCCGGCTGGCGCTGCGGAAGGTCTGCACCGCGATCGCCTGCATCAGGGCCAGCGTGTTCTTGACTCGGTGGTTGAGCTCCTCAATCAGCAGATTGTGCAGCATCTCACCGCGCGCGATCGTGGTCGCCATCCTGACCGCGAAGGTCAGGCCGGTCAGCAGCAGGATGCCGCCGATCAGGCTGGTGATGGCGATGTTGCGCCAGAGCGGCGCGATCAACGAGCTCTCGGCGACGCCAGCCACGACCGTCCAACCGGTCAGGTGCGACCTGGTAAAGGCTGAGGACAGCGCGACCCCGTCGAGCGAAACGGTCGAAAGGGCTGCCTCCGACGCCCGAGACATCGCATCGTACAGCGCGCCGGAAGCCTGCTTGCCGACCGTCTCGGCAGGGTTCGGTGCGCGCGCGAATACGACGCCCTTGGTGTCGAGCAGGGCCACTGTCCAAAGCCGGTCAGGGCGCTGCTTCTCCACCAGCTCCTGAAAGATGCTGATCGGCGGGCTGAAGCAGAGATCGTAGATCACCTCGCCGTCGCGCAATACCGGGACCTCGACGGTGAGCACCTGCCGCCCATTGATCGCGCCGGTGAACAGGTCGGAATATTGCGGCGACCTGGTCGCGAATACCTTTTCGATGATCTCCAGATTGCCGCGCGGCGGCAGGCGCTCGATGTCTTCCGTCGTCGAGGAGAACAACAGCCGGCCCTTGCGGTCGGAGATCAACACGAGACCGCCCTTGCCATACTGGTCGAGGAAGCCGAGCGCGATGCGGCGGAAATTCTGGAAGTCGTCGTTGCGCAGCGAATTCGTCAGCGCCAGGACCTGCAGGCCGCCGGTCATCCGCTGCACTTCGGAGTCCAGCACAAGGCGCATGCTGCGCACGTTCTCCAGCACGCGGCTGGTCGCGTCAGTTCGATCCTGCTTGTAATTGTAGACGGCAATGCCGACCGCGAAGATGATCAGCGGCAACATCGTTCCCGCGACCAGGAGAGCGAGCCGGACTGGCAGGGTAAGCTTTGACAAACGCGGGCGTCCCGATTCCAGCGCAGCGGCGCCAGATTATGGGTTTGGCAAAGACCATAAGGGCAGCCCTTTTCCGGCGCCACGATTTTCGCATCCGCGAGCAGTCCGGGAGATTTTGCGATGCAGCCGGAGGGGGGCAGGTCATCGCGATCGCGGTCAATAGCAGACGCGTGGCGTAGACAGCCGTCAGACTGAGCCCGGCGATCCGGGGCCTCTCGATGCGATTTCATGCTCTAAGTGGGCGGCCGCCGCTGGCGGCAGCCGCCGGAGGTCACGTCGTGATCAATCGATTTCCTGAACGACCGTGCGTGAGCCCGGATCCACCAGCATCACGCGATCGCCGGAATAGACGTAGCGGTACTTCGTCAGCGACGGGCCCCAATCCGCCGGAACGGCCTCAAGCTCGACGTCGGCTGGCACCGTCGCGCCGACCACGATCTTCTCCTTCGTCGTCACCGGACGGACGCGGTGCTCGGTGATGTAGGATTTGATCTTGGTTCGGTATTGCGGCTCGATCTGAACTGTCGCCGCATGACCCGTTCCGGTGGTGGTCACCACAGTGGATTGCGCGAAAGCGCCGGTCGATATCAGGACCGCCGCAGCGGACAGCAGGAACAGCTTTTTCATCTTGTTCTCCTCAAAGGAATTAAGTGTGCCACCAACAACCTGGGGTGAGCGAGGTTCCCAGCCGAGGGAACAAATTGCCGCTTTTTCCCGTTGTAAATCGACCGGGCCACACTGCCCGGGAAGTTGGAGGAGGAAAACATGAAGCTGAAGATTGCGACCGCAGCACTGATGGTTGCTGCTTTCTCCCTGCCAGCGTTCGCGGCCGACGAGTTCTACGTCGTCCAGGACGTCAAGACCAAGAAGTGCACTGTCGTCGATAAGAAGCCGACAGACGCCTCCATGACCGTCGTCAGCCCTTCAGGAACGGTCTACAAGACGCGCACCGAGGCTGAGAGCAGCATGAAGACCGTCAAGGTCTGCACATCCAATTAGGGAGAGTGTTGATGCCCGTATTTATTCTCTGGGCCGTGCCGGCGATCATTGTGATCGGCGGCGGCATCTATCTGATTGGCCACATGCACTAGGCCTGTCGCGGGAGGCGGGCGGACCTCTGCGTGCAGCGCACAAGCCCGCAAGCCTTCCGTCTTTACGAGAGCCGGAAGTGGCGCATGCGGCCTTGCGCCAGCAGGAACGAGTTGCAGTGCAACAGATCGCGCAGGCGTAGCTCTGTGACGAAGAGGAGCGACAACGTCCGCGAAATGACTTCCGTCCCGCCGTAGTTTTTCATACGCTCCCCGAACGCCGGCCGTAAGCCGGCCGCGCTCACGCCCCGGCCACAGGGGCGGAGCATCAAAGGGAGGGGAGACGATGAAGCGAAGGTCATTTCTCGCTGGTATCGGCGCGACCGCTGCGATCGGCATGCCTTCGATCCTCAGGGCGCAAGCACCGATCACGCTGAACGGCGCGGTCCAGTTCAACGACGATCATGCCTTCAACCGGGCGCTGATCCGGTTCGAGGAGCTGGTGAAGAAGTACTACGGCAAGCCGGTCAATTTCACGCTGCACAAGAACTCCTCGCTCGGCCTCGAGAAGCAATATTTCGAGTATATGTCGCAGGGCAAGGCGGTCGACTACGGCATCGTCTCGCCGGCCCATATGTCGACCTTCGCCAAGGCGGCCCCATTCATCGATGCCCCCTTCGTGTTCAAGGGCATCGAGCACATGAACAAGGTCGTCGAGGCCAATATCCTGACGCCGATCGCCGACGAGGTCGCGGCGAAGGCCGAGGTCGTTCTGATCGGTTATGCCGGTGGTGGCATCCGCAACATCTTCGCCAACAAGCCGCTCAAGAATCTCGCCGATCTTAGGGGTCTCAAGGTTCGCGTGCAGGGCGCGCCGATCTGGTCGAAGACATTTGCGGCGGTCGGCATGAGCCCGACGGTGATCGCCTATAACGAGATCTACAACGCGATTCAGAATGGTGTGATATCGGCCGGCGAAAACGAGGCGGCCGGCGTCGAAGCGATGAAGTTCTATGAAGTGGCCCCGCATCTCAGCCTGACGCAGCACGCGGTGTCGATCCGGCCGATCTGCTTCTCGGTGAAGACGCTGAAGACCTTGCCGAAGGATCTGCAGGACGCGATCATGAAGGCCGGCAAGGAGGCAGGCGACTACGGCCGTCAGCTCGAATCGAGCGAAGAGGTCGTCAAGCTCGACACGCTCGAGAAGGCCGGCAAGCTCAAGCGCGTTCCCTTCGAGGAGCGCGACGCCATGAAGAAGCTCGCCGATCCCGTGATGGCCACCTACGCCAAGGAAATTGGTGCCGAAGCCATTTTCGAGAAGATCAACGTCGTCTGAGGTCGCTTTGTCCGCCGACAATAGTCCGGGCAGGCCCCGCTTCTTGCCCGGAAGGCGGATGAACTGCGGCAGGGAGCCCCAATGTCTGAAATGCCCGTCCCGTCCACACCGTCGCTGTGGCGTCGCGTCACGGCGGCCTATGGGAAGCTGCTCGAATTCCTGCTGGCCGCCAGCGTCGGTATTTTGGTTCTTCCGGTCACGCTGCAAATCATCTCGCGCTACACGCCCTTCATTCCCTCCTACATCTGGACGGAGGAGATGGCGCGGTTTCTCTTCATCTGGACCATCATGATCGGGGCCATCGTCGGTGTGCGGGAAGCGCAGCATTTTGAGGTCGACGTGTGGCCCAATCTGTCGCGGCGATCGGAGGCTGCGGTGCGGATCCTCGCCCGTCTCGGCGTGCTGGCATTGGCGTTGGTGTTTTTATTGGCCGGCATGGAGTTTACCCGCTTCGCCTGGAACAGAACTTCGGAACTTGCCGATCTGCCGCTTTGGTTGATTCACATTGCCTGGCCCGTGACCGGCGCGACGTGGATCGTCTTTGCAGGCGAACAGATCATTGATGAAATGCGCGTTCTGGTTGGGGCAGGGCGATGAGCGGCAATGTACTCTCTGCCGGACAGGCCGCGATGGTGCTGTTCGGGGTCTTCATCAGCCTGCTCATCGTGCGCGTGCCGGTCGCTTTCGCACTCGGTCTTGCCTGCGTGCCGATCCTGCTGATCGAGCCGCACCTGTCACTGATGACGCTCGCGCAGGAGACCTTCAACGCGTATAATTCATTCATCCTGCTCGCGGTCCCGTTTTTCCTGCTGACGGCGAATCTGATGAGCATCGGCGGCATCACCGACCGCCTGGTGGCGCTGTCGCGCTCGTTGGTCGGGCACTGGCCGGGATCCCTGGCGCAGATCAACGTCGTGCTGTCGGTGTTCTTTGCAGGAATTTCCGGCTCCTCGACCGCCGACGCGGCGAGCCAATCAAAAATCTTCATCGATGCACAGACCAAGGAGGGCTACGATCTCTCCTTTTCCATCGCCATCACCGCGGTTTCTGCGGTGCTGGCTGTCATCATCCCGCCATCGATCCTCATGATCGTCTGGGGCGGGCTGATCTCGACCTCGATCGCGGCGATGTATCTAGCCGGCATCGTGCCGGGCCTGCTGATCGCGGGCGCGCAGATGGCGACGGTGCACGTCTATGCCGTGCGCCGCGGCTACCCGACCTATCCGAAGGCGACCTGGGTCGAGATGCGATGCGCCATTTGGCGGTCGATACCAGCGCTGATGACTCCGTTCATCATCGTCGGCGGCATTCTGCTCGGGTGGTTCACTGCAACCGAGTCCGCCTGCGTCGCGGTGCTCTATTCCGTCGCCCTCTCGGCGTTCTTCTATCGCGAGACAGGCCCGCGCCAATTGTACAAGGCCCTGCTCGATACCGGACGCCTTTCCGGCGTGGCGCTGTTTTGCGTCGGCACCGCGAGCGCGTTCGGCTGGCTGCTTGCCTATTACAGGATCCCGCAAGAGCTGCTGGCCAACGTCTCGACATGGGGCATGGGCAGCGTCGCGGCCGGCTTCTTCATCGCCTTCTGCTTCCTGGTGGTGGGCTGCTTCCTCGACGCCATCCCGGCGATCATCATCGTCGGCACGGTGCTGGAGCCGCTAGCCAAATCCGTCGACCTCCATCCGGTCCAGTTCGCGATCATCTCCATCGTCTCGCTGGCCTTCGGACTGGTGACGCCGCCCTATGGTCTATGTCTGATGATCGCCTGTTCGATCGCGGGCGTGCGGCTGCGTTATGCTCTGAAGGACACGGTGATCATGCTGATTCCGATGCTGCTCGTGCTGGCGGCGCTCATCGTTTGGCCGAGCGTGTCGCTGTTCTTGCCGCGTCTGATCGTGCCGGAGATGCTCAAATGAGGCGCTGATGGCGCGATCCCGCGGCGACGGCCGCGGGATCCATTCCATCGCTTACAGATTGCTCTCGGTGATCGCGGCGTAGACCATGCTGCGCAGCTCGCGACGGATCGGATAGGCGCTCGAGGGCAATACCTGCGTCATGAAGATCGTGATCAGCTCTTCGGCGGGGTCGATCCAGAACGAGGTCGTGGCCGCGCCGCCCCAATTGTATTCGCCGGGGCTGCCGGCGATCAGCGTGTCGGCCGGGCGCATGGTCACGGCAAAGCCAAGACCGAAGCCGATACCGTTATAGGCAGATTCCGAAAACAGCGAGCGTGACACCTCGGGCAGGAAGCGTCCGCCCGGAATGTGGTTGCTCGTCATCAGCGCCAGCGTCTTCGGCCCGATTAGCCTGACGCCACCGAGCTCGCCACCGTTGAGCAGCGCGCGGCAGAAGGTGAGATAATCGGCGACCGTCGAGCACAGCCCGCCGCCGCCGGAGATGAAGGAGGGCGGCGACAGGAAGGAGCTGGTTGCCGGATCATCCTGGAGCGTCAGGCCCTCGCGCCGCTGGCCCGCATGGAACGTCATTCCGCCGCCTGGATCGGCGGAATAGCAGGCCGCGAACCGATGCGCCTTCGAGGCTGGCACGTGGAAATCGGTGTCGGTCATGCCGAGTGGATCGAGGATGCGCGCTTTCAGGAACTGCTCGAACGGCATGCCTGAAATCTTGCCGACGAGATAGCCGAGCACGTCGGTCGCGACCGAGTAGTTCCAGGCCTCGCCCGGCGAGAACTCCAGCGGGATCTTTGCAAGGGCCTCGATCATGGTCTGGAGCGTGCCGGACTTCTCGACCTCGCCGATCTTCTCGGCGCGATAGGCGGCATCGACATTGGAGCGCTGCTGGAAGCCGTAGGTGAGGCCGGAAGTATGGCGCAGGAGGTCGACGATCAGCATCGGCCGGGACGGCGGCCGGGTCAGGAAGGCCGGGTAGGTGCCGGCGACGAACACGCCGAGATCCTTCCATTCCGGAATGTACTTGGCGACGGGCTCGTCGATCGCGACGAGACCTTGCTCGACCAGCATCATGAAGGCGATGCTGGTGAGCGGCTTCGTCATGGAATAGATGCGGTAGATGGTGTCGTCCTTGACCGGCACTTTGCGCTCGAGGTCGGCAAGGCCCTGAACCGAGCTGTGCGCGACCTTGCCGCGGCGGTAGACGAGGAGATGCGCACCCGGGAACCGGCCCGCGTCGATGTACCGGTTCTTCAGATGCGCATCGACGCGGTCGAGTGCGGTCTTGGACATGCCTACGGATTCGGGCGAGGCGGGTGTGGGCGCGAGCATCAGTTCCTCCGGGCAGTTTTTGTTGCTCCGTGATAGCCGAAATGGCGGACTCATTCCAAGCCGGTCGCGCTTAACGCCGGCCGGCCGGTTGGTGTAGGCTCCAATCTGGAACGCCGCCAAGCAGCCCCAAGAGATCCCAACGGGCCAACGAGAAAACGCAGGCAAACGCACCATGACCCAGTTCAACGAGACCGAGCTCACCGAAGCCGTCATCCGGAGCTTTGACCGGACACCCAACCCGCGCGCGAAATTCCTGCTCCAGGAATTGGTGAAGTCGCTGCACGACTACGTGAGCAAGACCGGTCTCACCTTCGAGGAGTGGGAATACGCCATCGATTTCCTGACCCGCACCGGCCAGAAATGCACCGACACCCGCCAGGAGTTCATCCTGCTGTCAGACGTGCTCGGCGTCTCCATGCTGGTCGACGCGGTCAATCACCGCGACCGCGAGGGCGCAACCCAGACCACGGTGCTCGGCCCGTTCTACGTCGGCGAGCACAAGGTGACCGCGCACGGCACCGACATCTCGCCGAACAATCAGACCGGCGAACGGATGTTCGTGCAGAGCCGCGTCACCGATCTCAAGGGCAAGCCGCTCGCGAATGTCCCCGTCGACGTCTGGCATGCCGACGATGACGGCTTCTATGATTCACAGAAGCCGAACTATAACGAGGTCGGCGCCTCAGCGCGGGCGCGCTTCATCACCGATGACGACGGCCGGTTCTTCTTCCGCACCATCCTGCCGTGCAGCTACCCGATCCCGACCGACGGTCCGGTCGGAGAGATGATCATGCAGACCAACCGCCATCCGATGCGCCCGGCGCATGTCCATTTCCTGGTCAATGCAAAGGGCTATGAGCCGCTGATCACCCACGTCTTCATGGATGGCGACAAATACCTGGATTCCGACGTGGTGTTCGGTGTGAAGGACGATCTGGTGGCCAAGGTCGAGCCGCGCAACGACCTTGAGATGCCCGACGGCACCAAGGCGAACGGGCAGTGGCACCTGATGAGCTATGAATTCCGCCTCAAGCCGGGCGGCGGTATGGCGCCGAAGCCGCTGGGGACGAAGGCGGAGGAGCCGGCCTGACGGTCAGGCGCGAGCAGCGCGCGCCGCCTCTCTCAGCGCCCAATGAAGGCCGCCAGCTCGTCAGGCGTGCCCATCGGAAAGGCTTCTTTCATGAAGTCGAGGAAGGCGGATACGCGCGCGCTCAAGAGCCGCCGCGATGGATAGAGCGTCCACAACGCGATCTCGGGTCCGTCGATGTCGCCCCAATGCACCAGCGTGCCGGCAGCCAGGTCGTGACTGACCAGTGACACGGGAAGGCGCGCGGCGCCGACGCCCGCCCGGACTGCATCGCGGACCATGACGAGCGATGACAGGCGCAGGACCGGATCAACCGTGATGCGCGATCTTCCGCCTGGCACCGTCACTTCCCAGGTTGTTAGCTGGTCGCCCGCTCCGCGCATGACAGCCGGCACAGCGATACCGTCCCTCGGCCGCTTCAAATCCGGGCTCGCCACGACCACCAGCCGGTCGCGCAGAAAGATCCGTCCCACAAGGCTCTCGTCCGGAGCCGGATTGACCCGAATGACGAGGTCATACCCTTCCTCCACCATGTCCACGGAGCGATCTTCCGTTGTGACCTCAAGACGGACCTCCGGATATCTGAGCGCGAACCCGGCCGCGAGATTCCCCATTGCAGTTTGCGAGAACAGCAAAGGCGCGCTGATCCGCAGGCGGCCCCGCGGCCTGTCCCCACCCGAAGCGATTGCCGCGGCCGTCTCGTCGAGCTCGGTAAGCAATGCTCCCGTCCGCTCGTAAAGGGCGCGTCCTTCCTGGGTGAGTTTCAGGTCGCGCGCGCCGCGCTCGAACAGGCGCAGGTCGAGCGCGGCCTCCAGCTCGGCGACCCGCCGGGACAAGGTGGCTTTCGGGCGCCCGGCGGCCCGTGCGGCGCGTCCGAACCCGCCGTGTCGGGCGACGAGGTTGAAGTCGGCGAGTGCGAGCAGGTCCATCGTTCCACCAGTGAGACGATCCGTCTACATATATCGTCTATCGGTTCAAATGTGGACCACTAATTCCCGGGTGTCTTCTTCACCAAAACCCGGAGTGATCCCATGACCATCCTCGTTACCGGCGCAACCGGCACCATTGGCCGCCACGTCGTCGAACAACTCGTCAAGCGCGGCGCCGATGTCCGTGCTCTCGCCCGCGATCCTGCAAAGGCAAACCTCCCGGCAGGCGTCACTGTCGTGCAGGGCGACCTGCTCGATGTCGACGCGCTCCGCGGCGCGTTTAGCGGAGTCTCGACCCTGTTCCTGCTCAACGCAGTGGTGCCGGATGAATTCACGCAGGCGCTGATTGCGCTCAACGTCGCCCGCGAGGCCGGCATCGAGCGGGTCGTCTACCTCTCGGTGATCCACAGCGACCGCTACGTGAACGTGCCGCACTTTGCCGGCAAGTTCGGCGTCGAGCGGATGATCGAGCAGATGGGCTTCAACGCCGCCATCCTGCGCCCCGCTTACTTCATGAACAACGACGTCACGATCAAGGACGTGGTGACCGGATACGGCATCTATCCGATGCCCATCGGGAGCAAGGGGCTGGCCATGATCGACGCACGCGACATCGGCGAGATCGCGGCCGTCGAACTCATCCGTCGTGAGCGAGCCGCAACATCGCTGCCGCTCGCCCGCATCAACCTCGTCGGCCCCGAAACGCTAACCGGCGCGAAAGCCGCCGCGGTCTGGTCGGAGGTGCTGGGTCGCACCATCGCCTATCCCGGCGACGATACCGCCGGCTTCGAGAAGAATCTCAGGCAGTTCATGCCGAACTGGATGGCCTTCGACATGCGGCTGATGAGCGAGCGTTTCCTCATCGAGGGAATGGTGCCCGAAGCCGGCGACGTCGAGCGTCTGACCGCGCTGCTGGGCCGTCCCCTGCGCTCCTACCGCGACTTCGTCTCCGAGATCGCGGCCTCCGCCTGACGATACGGCACGCCCCAATCCTCACAAGGAATTCGATCATGATCGCTTCAACGGGCACCGTTCCGGTGAATCCGGACGGCGCAGCGAAGATACTGGTACTTGGCGCCACCGGCCGGCTGATCGTCAGCCAGGCGGTCGGGCCCTGACGGATCTTTCGGACTTCCATGGCGGCAGCATTGCGCGCGAAGACGTTGCGAAATTCGTGCTGGATCAGGTGCGCGCGGATGCATGGCTGCATCAGTCTCCGCTGATCACGTGGTGAGCCCTGCGAGGCCACGCCCCTGATCAGCGCGCGTGCAATATCGCCAGCAGCACGACGACCGCGCAGGCGAGCGCCGCCGTGGTCAATTTCCAGAACATCAGCGGACTGCGCTCCAAAAGCGGCGTGATGCGCGTGTCGAGATAGACCGGATTGGGCGTGCGAAGCTCGTAGATGAATTCGGACAGATCGTCGTGCCGCTTGTAGGGATCAGGATGTAGCGCGCGCCTGAGCGCGCCGTCGACCCAGGCCGGCACATTGCGGTCGTCGTCGGCTGGGCGATACTGAAGTCGCCGCACGTCCGCCTTGCGCCGAATTCGGGCGACCTGGGTGCCATAGGGCAGCTTTCCCGTCAGCATCTGGTAGCAGATCACAGCCAACGAAAACATGTCGGAGCGCGGCGAGCCGCCTTCGCCGAGAAAGTACTCCGGCGCCGTATACTGGACCGTTCCCAGGATGTCGTCGGCCTCGTCTCGCGGCGCCGCTTCCGCGACGCCCGCCACCCTGACCGATCCGAAGTCGATGATCTTGGCGGTGCCGGTCTTGTCGATCAGGATGTTGTCCGGCCTGAGGTCCTGATGCAGCATCTCCATGCGGTGGAAGGCGCGTAAGCCCGCGGCGACCTGCTCGATGAGGGCGCGGACGGTTTCGAGATCGGGGCGTGGATTGTCGGTCATCCACTGCTTCAAGGTCTGGCCTTCGACGAATTCGGTCGCGATGTAGAGATAGCTGCGCCGTCTCGAGTGTGACCGCGGCTTCAGCACGTGCGGGCTGCCGATCCGGCGCGCGATCCATTCCTCCATCAGGAAGCGCTTGAGATAGGCGGCGTTATCGCGCAGGTCGACCGACGGCAGCTTGAGCGCGACCGGTTCCTCGGTCTCGGTGTCGACGGCAAGGTAGATATGACTGCGGCTGCTGCCGTGGATCTCGCGCACGATCCGGTAGCCGTCGAAGATCGCGCGCGGTTCCGGCAGCGGAGGCAGCGGCAATTGGGACGTCTGATTGAAGATGCCGGCCGGCTCGCGCTGCGGCACTGCATCGATGCGCAGGATCTGGACCGTGATGTTGTCGTCGCTGCCGCGCCGGTAGGCTTCCTCGACGATGGCCTTGGCCGCCGCGTCGAGCTCGCCTGCGTGCTCGTTCAGCGCGCTCGTGACGAAGCGCGCGTCGACGAATTCGTAGGCGCCGTCGGTCGCCAGCAGAAAGGTGTCGCCCGCCTCGATCTCGAAGGCCTGATAGTCGATCTCGAGCTGCGGATTGATGCCGAGTGCGCGGCCGAGATAAGTCTGCTCCGACGACACGATGATCCGGTGATCGTCGGTCAGTTGCTCGAGCGCCTTACCGGCGACGCGGTAGACGCGGCAGTCGCCGACATGGAAGATATGCGCGGTGGTCGCCTTGATGACCATGGCGGTGAGGGTGCAGACATAGCCCTTGTCGCGATCATAGGCGTATTGGCTCTTGCGCGTCTGCGCGTGCAGCCAGGAATTGGTCGCATCCAGCACGCGGCGGGCGGACGTCTTCACGGTCCAGGATTCCGACGTGCAGTAATAGTCCATCAGGAAGCTCTTGACCGCCGACTCGCTGGCGATCTGGCTCACCGTGCTGCTCGAAATGCCGTCGGCGAGGACGGCGGCGATGCCCTTCAGGCTAAGCAGCGGCTCCTCTGGAATGAGGACGCCATGAAAATCTTGGTTGACGGGCTTGCGACCCTTGTCGGAGTGCTGGCCGACCGAAATCAGGAGTCCGGGGGTCATGGTCGTCACCAGGAAAGAAGAACCTCACCCTGCGCGGGCGAGGCTCCTCTGTCGAGACGTATTCGATTAGGCCGCAACGCGGGGCTTCGTAGCCTTGCCAAGCTCGCGCTTCGGCAGGGTCATAACGTGCGTGGCGTAGAGGGTCATGCCGGTGAAGGCGAGGCCGCCGACGAGGTTGCCGAGCACCGTCGGGATCTCGTTCCAGATCAGATAGTCCATGATCGAGAATTTCGCATGCAGCATAAGGCCCGACGGGAACAGAAACATGTTCACGACGGAATGCTCGAACACCATGTAGAAGAACACCAGGATCGGCATCCACATCGCGATGACCTTGCCGGGGACCGAGGTCGAAATCATGGCGCCGACCACGCCGGTCGAGACCATCCAGTTGCAGAGCATGCCGCGCAGGAACAGCGTTGCCATGCCGGCCGCGCCGTGCGCCGCATATCCCAGGGTTCGGCCTTCACCGATGTTGCCGATGGCTGCGCCCACCTTGTCGGGCGCCTGGGTAAAGCCGAATGTCGTCACGAAGGCCATCATGAAGGCGACGGTGAAAGCGCCGGCGAAATTGCCGATGAACACCAGGCCCCAGTTGCGCAGCACGCCGCCGAGGGTGACGCCCGGGCGCTTGTCGATCAGCGCGAGCGGCGAGAGCACGAACACGCCGGTCAGGAGGTCGAAGCCCAGTAGATAGAGCATGACGAAGCCGACGGGGAACAGAAGCGCGCCGACCAGCGGCTGGCCGGTGTTGACGTTGATCGTGACGGCGAACCAGGCTGCCAACGCCAGGATCGCGCCGGCCATGTAGGCGCGGATGATGGTATCCCGGGTGGACATGAAGATCTTGGACTCGCCCGCATCCACCATCTTGGTGACGAATTCCGAAGGCGCGAGATACGACATCAATGGTTCCTTTTGCTTCGTAAGTGAGATCGACACACCCTCATTGAGAGTGCGCTGAACGTCTTGGCGCCGTGCGGGCTGGCCTGCCGCGCACGAGGGCTATGGAGTTGGAAGCCTTGGGAATCGCGTCACGACGAGCGAGAGGACCGCGAAGCAGTTGAGCTTCCGGAATGCAGCCGTCAGAGGCTGCAACCATGCGGCAAGCCGCAGTCTTCGTTGACGCCCAAGGAGATGCAAGTTGCGTGCCGCTCGTGCGCGGAAGAAAACTGAAGCGATATCAGCAGGATGTGTCTCTGCTCAAGCGGCCCCCGAAGCGCCTGTCGGCCTCCTGCTTGGTCTTCTGCACAAGGTTTGTGCGTCGCACAAAGATTGAGCAGATCGCAAGTTTCACATGCGAAGCGCTGATGCGGCAGCCTGCCGCAATTCCAGTAACATGTTGATTGTTCTTACGTATTGTGGCCGTCGGGCTTGGCACGAAGCTTGAATAGTTCGGTGCCGACGCCATTGAAGCCGTCCCGCGAGACTTCTCATCCGACTTGCCGACGCCACCAGACGGGGGTTTCCCCGGTCGTGCGTTCGCATGCGCCAAAGACGGCGCCGCCGGACGGACGGGCTGATCGTGTGCACTGAAGCCATCAATTCTGCAACGACGCAAAGGACGACACTGCCTATGACCAAGCGCACCCGCCGGCCCTCGGATAACGGGCTTAGCCGCCGCCAATTGATGAAGGCGACCGGCGCTACCGCCGCACTTCTCGCCGCCGCAAAACTGAATTTCCCCGCTGGCGCCTTCGCGCAGGAGGCAGGCCCCGAGGTCAAGGGCGCCAAGCTCGGCTTCATCGCGCTCAGCGATGCCGGCCCGCTGTTCGTGGCCAAGGACAAGGGCCTGTTCGCAAAATACGGCATGCCCGACACCGACGTGCAGAAGCAGGCCTCCTGGGGCACCACGCGCGACAACCTCGTGCTCGGCTCCGAAGGCAATGGCATCGACGGCGCACATATCCTCACCCCGATGCCGTATCTGATCTCGGCCGGCAAGGTGACGCAGAACAACCAGCCGACGCCGATGTACATCCTGGCCCGGCTCAATCTCGACAGCCAGTGCATCTCCGTTGCGAACGAATATGCTGACCTCAAGCTCGGCGTCGATGCGACGCCCTTCAAGGCTGCGCTGGACAAGAAGAAGGCGTCCGGCAAGGCGGTGAAGGCGGCAATGACCTTTCCCGGTGGTACGCATGATCTCTGGATCCGCTACTGGCTCGCCGCCGGCGGCATCGACCCCGATAAGGACATCGAGACCATCGTCGTGCCGCCGCCGCAGATGGTGGCCAACATGAAGGTCGGCACCATGGACTGCTTCTGCGTCGGCGAGCCCTGGAATCTGCAGCTGATCCATCAGAATATCGGCTACACCGCGCTGACGACCGGCGAGCTCTGGAATAAGCATCCGGAGAAATCCTTCGGCATGCGCGCCGCCTTCGTCGACAAGTACCCAAAGGCCGCCAAGGCGCTATTGATGGCGGTGATGGAAGCCCAGCAATGGGCCGACAAGGCCGAGAACAAGGCCGAGCTTGCCGCCATCATGGGCAAGCGGCAGTGGATGAACTGCCCGGTCGAGGACGTGCTCGATCGTACCGCAGGCAAGTTCGACTACGGCATCCCCGGCAAGGTGGTGGAGAAGTCTCCGCACATCATGAAGTATTGGCGCGACTTCGCCTCGTACCCCTTCCAGAGCCACGATCTGTGGTTCCTCACCGAGGACATCCGCTGGGGCAAGTACGAGGCGAATTTCGACACCAAGGCGCTCATCGCCAAGGTCAATCGCGAGGACATGTGGCGCGATGCGGCCAAGACGCTCGGTGTCGCGGCCTCCGAGATCCCGGCCTCCACCTCGCGCGGTAAGGAGACCTTCTTCGACGGCAAGGTGTTCGATCCGGAAAATCCGGCTGCTTATCTGAAGTCGCTCGCGATCAAGCGTGTCGAAGTCTGATCGGGGGCCAGCGGCCGCCTTTGCGCGGCCGCATCGTCTTTTGAAGCCGGAGAGATTGCAATGAATATGTCCGCCGCCAAGATCGAGATTGAAACGGCGACGCCTGCGGCCAGCGCCGCGCCGGTCGTCGCGATGACGCCAAAGCGTCCCCCGCGCACTGAAGCTTACGCACGCATGGCACGGGAGACGGCCGCGCGCGTGATCCCGCCGCTGGTCGTGATCGCGCTGCTGACGCTGGTCTGGGAGCTGGTCTGCCGCCGCGCCGGCTCGGCGCTGCCGCCGCCATCAAAAGTGTTCAAGGACACCAAGGAGCTGATCCTCGATCCGTTCTTCGACCATGGCGGTATCGACAAGGGCCTGTTCTGGCATCTCTCCGCCAGTCTCCAGCGCGTCGCCTTCGGCTATTCGCTCTCGGCGATTGCCGGCATCGCGTTGGGCGTGCTGGTCGGACAGTCGGTCTGGGCGATGCGCGGGCTCGATCCGCTGTTCCAGGTGCTGCGCACCATCCCGCCGCTCGCCTGGCTGCCGCTCTCGCTCGCCGCCTTTCGCGATGGCCAACCCTCGGCGATCTTCGTCATCTTCATCACCTCGATCTGGCCGATCATCATCAACACCGCGGTCGGCATCCGCAACATCCCGCAGGACTACCGCAACGTCGCGGCCGTGGTGCAGCTCAATCCGCTCGAGTTCTTCTCCAAGATCATGATTCCGGCGGCCGCGCCCTACATTTTCACCGGCCTGCGCATCGGCATCGGCCTGTCGTGGCTCGCCATCGTCGCCGCCGAAATGCTGATCGGCGGCGTCGGCATCGGTTTCTTCATCTGGGACGCCTGGAACTCCTCGCACATCAGCGAGATCATCCTGGCGCTGTTTTATGTGGGCATCGTCGGCTTCGTGCTGGACCGCCTGATCGCGGGCCTCGGCAAGTTCGTCACCCGCGGCACCGCGCAGAATTGAGAGGAGGGCACATGACCGCCTATTTGAAGCTCGACCACATCGACAAGGTCTTCACTCGCGGCGCGGCCACCACGGAGGTGCTCAAGGAAATCAACCTGACGATCGAGAAGGGCGAATATGTCTCGATCATCGGCCATTCCGGCTGCGGCAAGTCGACCCTGCTCAACATCATCGCAGGCCTGACCGGCGCGACCACCGGCGGCGTGCTGCTGGAGAACCGCGAGGTCAACTCGCCGGGGCCCGATCGCGCCGTCGTGTTCCAGAACCACAGCCTGCTGCCGTGGCTGACCGTCTATGAGAACGTCAGGCTCGGCGTCGACAAGGTCTTTTCCAGGACCAAATCCCGCGCCGAACGCGACGCCTGGGTGATGCACAATCTCAACCTGGTGCAGATGGCCCACGCCAGGGACAAGCGTCCTTCCGAAATCTCCGGCGGCATGAAGCAGCGCGTCGGCATTGCGCGGGCGCTGGCGATGGAGCCGAAGGTGCTGCTGCTCGACGAGCCCTTCGGCGCGCTCGACGCGCTGACCCGAGCGCATCTCCAGGACTCCGTGATGGCGCTGCATCAGAAGCTCGGCAACACCATCCTGATGATCACCCACGATGTCGACGAGGCGGTGCTGTTGTCCGACCGCATCGTCATGATGACAAACGGGCCGAGCGCGCGCATCGGCGAGGTGCTGGAGGTGCCGCTGACGCGGCCGCGCAAGCGGCTCGAGCTTGCGACCAGCGCCACCTACTTGAAGTGCCGGCAGCGCGTGCTCGAATTCCTCTACGAGCGTCATCGCTTCGTCGAGGCCGCCTAACCGAAGCGTTAACGGGCGATATGCGCGCGCCTAATTAATCGACATGCCGCTCAATCCTTGTGCGTCGCACAAGGATTGAGCGAATCGCAAATTTAGCGTGCGGAAAGGCCCTGCAAAAAATTCGGGCAATACGAATAACGTGCTGAAATCCCTATATTTCCAGCGTGCGCGCAACTGGCACGGAAATTGAAATGTAATTGCGCGACGCCAACGACGACGTCCCTCAACATCATCAATCAGCATCGTGAACTCGCCACCGGGGTGACGCCTCGGAGCGTGCCTCCGTGGCCGGAGGCTGAGCCTGCAACGACGCAGCGGTGAGCCTAGAAGGGATACTCAATGACGAAGAATCCAACCTGGATTTCAGACTGGCGCCCCGAAGATGAGGCGTTCTGGAATACGACTGGCAAGACCATCGCGCGACGCAACCTGATCTGGTCGATCGTGGCCGAGCATATCGGCTTCTCGGTCTGGCTGATCTGGAGCATCGTCGCCACCAAGCTGCCGCAGGCGGGCTTCCACTACACCACCGACCAGCTGTTCCAGCTCGTCGCCGTGCCGGGCCTGATCGGCGCCCTGATGCGCTTCCCCTACACATTTGCCGTGACGACCTTCGGTGGCCGCAACTGGACCGTCTTCAGTGCAGCGATCCTGTTCATTCCGACGCTGTCGCTTGCCTATTTCGTGAGCCAACCCGACACGCCGTTCTGGCTGATGCTGCTGGTTGCCTCGGCCGCGGGCCTCGGGGGAGGCAATTTCGCCTCCAGCATGACCAACATCTCCTTCTTCTTTCCCGACCGGATGAAGGGATGGGCGCTCGGCCTCAACGCCGCCGGCGGCAATATCGGCGTCTCCAGCGTGCAGCTCTTGACCCCGATCCTGATGACGCTCGCGGTTATCAACCTGTTCCAGGCCACGCCCGTCGATGGCGTCTTCCTCCAGAACGCCGGCTTGATGTGGGTGCTGCCGATCGCGATCGCGGTGTTCGGCGCCGTGTTCTTCATGAACAACCTGACCTCGGCGAAATCATCGGTGAAGAATCAGCTCGCGATCGTCAAGCGCAAGCACACCTGGATCATGGCCTATCTTTATATCGGTACATTCGGCTCCTTCATCGGCTACTCCGCCGCGTTCCCGCTGCTGATCAAGACGCAGTTTCCAGCCGTGACGATCTCGATCGCCTTCCTGGGGCCACTGGTCGGCTCGCTCTCGCGCCCGCTCGGCGGCTGGCTTGCCGACAAGATCGGCGGCTCAATCATCACCTTCTGGAACTTCATCATGATGGCGGGCGCCACGGTTGGCGTGCTCTACTTCGTGGGACAGAAGGATTTCATCGGCTTCCTGTCGATGTTCCTGATCCTGTTCGTGACGACGGGCATCGGCAACGGCTCGACCTATCGCATGATCCCCTCGATCTTTCGCGAGGAGAATCTGTTCAAAGTGCGCGGCAAGGGCGATACGGCGCGCGCACTCGCGCTGAAGACGGCGAGCATCGAGAGCGGCGCGGCGGTCGGCTTCATCGGTGCGATCGGCGCGGTCGGCGGCTACCTGATCCCGACCGGCTTCGGCAAGTCGATCGCCCTGACCGGCGGGCCGCAGCTCGCGCTTGCGATCTATCTCGCCTTCTACGCCTCCTGCCTCGCTCTGACCTGGTGGTTCTACCTGCGTCGCAGCCCGCAGGGTGAAGGCGCGTCGAGCCTTGCGGAAGCAAGAGTGTGACACTCGATACGAAGCTCGCTTCTCCCCGTACGCGGGGAGAAGCTCCACCGCAGGCTATGGAATAGGGAATTGCCATGAGTGAACCGCTCGTCATTGTCGGTAACGGTATGGCGGCTGCGCGACTGGTCGATGAGCTCGCCAAGACCGCGCTCGGCCGCTACGCGGTCGCCGTCATCGGCGAAGAGCCGCGGCTCGCTTACAACCGCGTGCTGCTCTCATCCGTGCTGGCTGGCGAGACCGGCTCGCACGAGATCGAGCTCCGCCCGGCCGACTGGTGGCGCCATCGCGGCGTCACGGTGCGCTACGGTTATCGGGTCACCGAGATTGATACCGGCCGCCGCGAGCTCAAGATCGCCGGCGAGGAGAGCATGGAATATTCCAAGCTGGTGCTCGCCACCGGCTCGACGCCGCTGCGGCTTAACGTGCCGGGCGCCGATTTAGCCGGAGTGCACACTTTCCGCGATACGCGCGACGTCGATCTGTTGCTGACGCTAGCTGCGGCGAAGAAGCGCGTCGTCGTGGTCGGCGGCGGCCTGCTCGGTCTCGAAGCGGCGTATGGCCTTGCCAAGGCCGGCGCGCCGGTGACGCTGCTGCATCTGATGGACCGGCTGATGGAGCGCCAGCTCGACGGGCCGGCCGCCGATCTGCTCAAGACGCTGGTCGAGCGCAAGGGCATCCGGATCCTGCTCAATGCCTCGACCGCCCGCATTCATGGAGAGGGCCGTGTCGAGGTCGTCGAGCTTGCCGATGGCAGCCGTATCGAGGCCGACGCCGTAATCTTCGCCGCCGGGATCAAGCCGAACGTCGCACTGGCCGAGGACGCCGGCATCGCGGTCAACCGCGGCATCGTCGTCAACGACGTGATGCAGACGGCTTCGCCCGACATCTTCGCGCTCGGCGAATGCGCCGAGCATCGCGGCATCTGCTATGGCCTGGTCGAGCCGGCTTACGAGCAGGCGCGGGTGCTGGCGCGGCATCTGGCCGGCCGTCCGGCCGCCTACCAGGGCAGCGTGGTCTCGACCAATCTGAAAGTCTCCGGTGTCGGCGTGTTCTCGGCCGGCGACTTCATGGGCGGGGAGGGCAGCGAGAACCTCGTGCTCACCGACCGCAGGCGCGGCACCTACAAGAAGCTCGTCATTGCCGATGGCCGGCTCGCCGGCGCCGTACTGATCGGCGATACCGTCGATGCGCTCTGGTATCTCGAACTGATCCGCAATCGCGACAAGGTGGCGGCGATCCGCACCGACATGATGTTCGGCCGCGCGCTGGCGCGTCCCTCCAAGGCGGCTTGACAAGGCAGCTTGATAAGGCAGTTCGATATGACGGCGATCGATCCCGCGCTCCGCACGACCAAGACGACCTGTCCCTATTGCGGCGTCGGCTGCGGCGTGTTGGCGACGCCCGACGGCAAGGGCGGCGCGGCGATCGCGGGCGACCCCGAGCATCCCGCCAATTTCGGCCGGCTGTGCTCTAAGGGCTCAGCGCTGGGCGAGACCGTCGGCCTCGAAAGCCGACTGCTCTATCCGATGATCCGCTGCAAGGGCGTGCTCGAGCGCGTCGCCTGGAGCGATGCGCTCGATCACGTCGCCCACCGCATGCAGCACATCGTGGCGCGCGACGGCGCCAACGCGGTGGCGTTCTATCTCTCCGGCCAATTGCTTACCGAGGACTATTACGTCGCCAACAAGCTGATGAAGGGCTTTGTGGGCACCGCCAATGTCGACACCAATTCGCGGCTGTGCATGTCGTCCTCGGTCGCCGGTCATCGCCGCGCCTTCGGCGCCGACACTGTGCCCGGCTGCTACGAGGATCTCGACCAGGCTGACCTGCTGGTGTTCGTCGGATCGAATGCGGCCTGGTGCCATCCCGTGCTGTTCCAGCGCATGCTGAAGAACCGGCAGGAGCATGGTGCGCGGATGATCGTGATCGATCCGCGCCGCACCGACACCGCTGATGACGTCGATCTGTTCCTCGGCCTCAAGCCCGGAACCGACACCGCGCTGTTTTCCGGCTTGTTTGTCCATCTCGCTGACAACAGCGCGCTGGATCAGAACTACATCGCGAACAACACCTCAGGCTTCGACGATGCGCTGGCTCGCGCGCGCAACATTGCTGGCAGCGTCACTGCGACGGCGCTGGCCACGGGCCTCTCCGAACAGGATGTTGCGGCCTTCTTTCAGATGTTCCGCGACACGCCGCGCGTCGTCACGCTCTATTCGCAAGGCGTCAACCAGTCGGCGCAGGGCACCGATAAGGTCAACGCGATCCTGAACTGCCATCTTGCGACGGGACGCATTGGCAAGCCGGGCGCCTCGCCGTTCTCGCTCACCGGCCAGCCCAACGCCATGGGCGGCCGCGAGGTCGGCGGCCTCGCCAATATGCTCGCCGCGCATATGGGCTTCACGCCGCCCGACATCGATCGTGTCAGGCGGTTCTGGAAGGCGCCGCGCATCGCCACGCATGAGGGATTGAAGGCGGTGCAATTGTTCGAGGCGATCGACCGCGGCGAGGTCAAGGCACTCTGGGTGATGGGCACCAACCCGGCAGTGTCGCTTCCCGACGCCGACTTCGTGCGCGAGGCGCTGAAGAAGCTCGAGCTGTTCGTGGTCTCCGAGAACGTGCTTTCCAACGACACCGTCGAAGCGGGCCCGCATGTGCTGCTGCCGGCACTCGCCTGGGGCGAGAAGTCGGGCACGGTGACCAACTCCGAACGCCGCATCTCGCGCCAGCGCTCGTTCCTGCCGGCGCCGGGCGAGGCACGCCCCGATTGGTGGATCCTGAGCGAGACCGCAAAACGTCTCGGCTTCGGCGACAGCTTCAACTACAAATCGGCCGCCGAGATTTTTCGCGAGCACGCGGCGCTCTCGGCCTTCGAGAACGACGGCAGCCGTGATTTCGACATCGGCGCGCTGACCTCGCTGTCGGACGAAGCTTTCGATGCACTCAAGCCGGTGCAGTGGCCGGCGCGCCAAGGCGAGGCGCCCGGCGCGCGCTTCTTCGCGAATGGCGGCTTCTTCACCAATGACGGCAAGGGCCGCTTCGTCGCGCCGGAAGTGCCGGCGTTGCGCAGCGAGACCGGCGCCTCGCGTCCCCTGAGGCTCAACACCGGACGCATCCGCGACCAGTGGCACACCATGACGCGCACGGGCCTCAGCCAGCGGCTCGGCGCGCATCTGCCCGAGCCGTTTGTCGAGATCCACCCGGACGACGCCAGCAAATACGGCATCGTCGATGACGGCTATGCCCGCGTCAGCACTGATTACGGCCAGTGCATCCTGAAGGTCGCTGTCACAGAACGCCAGCAGCGCGGCACGCTGTTCGTTCCGATCCACTGGAGCGCGATGAATGCCTCGCATGGCCGCGTCGGGGCGTTGGTGCAGTCGTTCACGGATCCGTTCTCCGGACAGCCCGAGTCCAAGGCGACCCCAGTCGCGATCGCGCCTTACGAATACGTCTTTCGCGGCTTTGCGCTGTCGCGACAGCAGCTCGATCTGCCGCCGAACCTGTTGTGGACCCGCGTCACGGTCCCCGGCGGGTTCGGCTATCTGTTCGCCGACAATGCGGATCTATCGCGCTGGCCGGCCTGGCTCGACGGCGTCGCCGGCGAGGACGTTGCCGAATACCGCGATTTCGGCGGCGGCATCTATCGCGCAGCCTCGTTCGCGGGCGATCGCATCGAGGCCTGCCTGTTCGTCGGCCCCGGGCATGACGCCGGCGATTGGGAAGTGGTCAGAAATGTCTTTGCCTCCGATCACGTCACCGACGAGCAGCGCCGCATGCTGCTGGCAGGCAAGTCGACGGAGGGCGCGGCCTCGACCGGGCCGATCGTCTGCGCCTGCTTCGGCGTCGGCCGCGGCACGATCTGCGACACCATCGCCGCCGGGGCGCGCACCGCGGCCGAGATCGGCGCCAAGCTCAAGGCCGGCACCAATTGCGGCTCCTGCATCCCCGAGCTGAAGCGGTTGATTGCAACGACGGAAGTGCCGGCGAAGCAGGGTAAGCTTGCGGGGGCGGCGGGGTAGCAGCGCGCTACTTCCATCTCATCGCGCGCGGAACGGAACTGTCGCCATCGTCTTCTGTAACAACATCTCCCTGTGGTAATGGTCCTGCATTCGCCGGGTCGACATAGGCAGTGGAGATAGGATTGCAGATGAAATCAAACCCGTTCGGCACGACCGGCGCCAACGTCTCCGTCATCGGACAGGGCACCTGGTATCTCGACCATGGCGACCGCAAGCGCGCCGTTGCCGCGCTTCAGCGCGGGCTCGATCTCGGCATGACCCACATCGACACCGCCGAGATGTATGGCGATGCCGAGCTCGTCATTGCGGACGCGATTGCGGGCCGTCGCGATGAAGTGTTCCTCGTCTCAAAAGTGCTGCCGAGCAACGCCTCGCGCCGCGGCACGATCACGGCGTGTGAGCGTTCGCTGAAACGCCTGAAGACCGATCGGCTCGACTGCTATCTGTTACACTGGCGCGGCTCCTATTCGCTCGAGGACACCGTCGCCGCGTTCGAAGAGCTGGTGAAGACCGGCAAGATCAAGTCCTGGGGCGTCTCCAATTTCGACGCTGAGGATCTTGAGGAAATACTCGAGGTTGCGGGCGAGGGGCGGATCGCATGCAATCAGGTGCTCTATCATCTCAAGGAACGCGCGATCGAGCATGCCGTGATTCCCTGGTGTGAGCGGCATGATGTCGCCGTGGTCGCCTATTCGCCGTTTGGTCATGACGATTTCCCGGACGCGCGCAGCAAGGGTGGTGCCGTGCTCGGGCGCATTGCGGAGGCGCGTGGCGTGACGCCGCGTCAGGTCGCACTGAGCTTCCTCACCCGTGCAACTACGGTGTTCGCGATTCCGAAGGCCTCGTCCGCGGAACATGCCGGCGAAAATGCGGCCGCTGGCGATCTCGTGCTGACGAAAGACGAGATTGCGGCGCTCGATGCGGCGTTTCCGCGCGGGCCGAAGCCGCGCAGCCTGCCCATGTTGTAATGCACAAACGCGCATTATTAATGGAGTATTGACGCGCGCGGACGTCAGCGCATATCGGCATCCTGTTTTCGGAAGTTGCGAGCGCGGCGCATTTGTCGTTTTTTACGAGCGTTCTCGATTCGCATTTTCCCGGGTTCCAGCCGTGACACCGCCGCCCGCCGCAGCCGCAAGGCTCGACAATATTCCCATGCCCGTGCCGGAGAAGAAGCAGGAAGTTCGCCGCGCGCCCGCGCGCGTCGATCATCCCTTCAAAGGCATTGCGCTGGTGTTGCTGTCGACGGTGTTTCTCGGCACATCCGACGCCACCGCGAAATATCTCTCGACCAGCCTGCCGTCGATCGAGATCACCTGGATCCGCTTCGTCACCTTCGCGCTGATGTTCACGCCGGTGATGCTGCCGGGCTCGCCGCTGCATGCGATGCGCACCGAGCGCCTTGGCTTGCAATTGATGCGCGGCGCCGCGCTGCTCGGCTCCTCCCTGTTCTTCATCACCGGTCTCCGCTTCCTCCCCATTGCGGAAGCCTCCGCCACCGGCTTCGTCTCGCCGCTGTTCGTCACCGCGCTATCGATCATCTTCCTGAGCGAGAAGGTCGGACTGCGCCGCTGGATCGCCACGGCGATCGGCCTGACCGGCGTGATGATCATCCTGCGCCCGGGCTCCAGCGCATTTCATGCCGCGGCGTTCTTCCCGATCATCTCGGCGTTCTGCTGGGCTGCCGCGCTGATCCTGACGCGCATGATGAGCGGTCGCGAGGCGGTTCTCACCACCATGGCTTATTCGGCGCTGACGGGCGTTGCGATCCTTTCCGTGATGGTGCCGTTCGTCTGGGTCACGCCGAGCTGGACCGCGATCGGGCTTGGCATCGTGATCGGAGTTGCCTCTACCGTCGGCCAATGGATCATCGTGCTGGCCTATCGCTATGGCGATGCCTCGGTGCTGGCGCCGTTCTCCTACACCCAGCTGCTCTGGGTCAGCATTCTGGGCTTCTTCATCTTCGGTGAGGTGCCTGACCTCTGGACCATCGTCGGCGCGGCCTTCATCGTCGCGAGCGGCCTCTACATCGCCCATCGCGAGCGGGTGCGCCGCGCCCAGCTTCTGGTGCTGGAAGAGCGCTCCCCGAACCCCTGACACAAGATCGCGTGTCGCGCCTCGTGCTATCAACGGCTCCAACACCACGGGAGGAGCCGGATGCGCGCTGCGATTTTCAGGAACGGTGAGATCGTCGTCGACCGGATGGCGGAGCCGACGCCGGGTCCCGGCCAGGTTCTGGTCAAGACGCTCGCCTGCGGCATTTGCGGGTCCGATCTGCACGCACGCCAGCACGCCCACCGCATGGTGGAGATGGCGCGGAAGACCGGCCGCAAGCCGATGGACCTCAGCCGCGACGTCGTGTTCGGTCATGAGTTCTGCTGCGAGATCGTCGATTACGGACCGGGCACCGAACGCAAGCTTAGGCCGGGGACGCGGGTCTGCTCGCTGCCGGCCCTGGTGACGCCGCAGGGCATTGAAGGCATCGGCTATTCCAACGACAATATCGGCGGCTATGCCGAGGCGATGCTGCTGAGCGAGCCGCTGCTGCTCGAAGTGCCCAACGGCCTTGCGCCGGAACATGCCGCGCTGACCGAGCCGCTCGCCGTCGGCGTTCACGCCGTCGCAAAAGCCAATATCCGTGGTGGCGAGGTGCCGCTGGTGATCGGCTGCGGCCCGGTCGGGCTTGCGGTGATCGCTGCGCTCAAGCTCAAGGGGCTGAATCCGATCGTCGCCGCCGACTATTCGCCGGCGCGATGCGCGCTTGCGGCCAGGCTTGGCGCCGATATCGTCGTCGATCCCCGGGTGTCGCAGCCTTATGCGACCTGGGCCGAGCACGCCCAGATGTCGGAGGCCGAGAAGGCAGCGCGACCGCCATTCCAGGCCATGCTGCCGGCGCTGAAGCCTGCGATCATTTTCGAATGTGTCGGCGTGCCCGGCCTGTTACAGCAGGTGTTCGAAGGCGCGCCGCGCGATGCGCGCGTTGTCGTGGTCGGCGTCTGCATGGAAACCGACAAAAGCGAGCCGATGCTGGCATCATGAAGGAGCTCAACGTCCAGTACGTGCTCGGCTACACCCCGGACGAGTTCGCAGCGTCGCTGCGTCTCATCGCGGAAGGGCAGGTGGATGCGGCGGCGATGGTGACCGCTGAGGTCGGTATTGACGGCGTCGCAAAAGCGTTCGCCGATCTCGCCAATCCCGAGGCGCACACCAAGATCATCGTGCAGCCGTGGCGGTGAATCCTACACCGGCAGCGCGATCGAATACTTCACCTGGCTCAGCGCAAAGCTCGATTCGATCGAAGCGATGCCGTCGAGCCGGGTCAGCTTGGTCTTCAGGAACGTCTCGTAGGAGGCGAGGTCGGCGGCCACCACGCGCAGCAGATAATCGCGATTGCCGGTCATCAGATAGCATTCCAGCACCTCGTCCCATTTCGAGATCGCGCGGGCGAAGCGGTTGAGGTCTTCCTCCTTCTGCCGCGCCAGCTTGATCGAGATGAAGACGCTGACGTGTAGCCCCAGCGCCTTCTGGTCGACGGTCGCAACGTAGCGCGAGATGACGCCGCGTTCCTCCAGAAGCTTGACGCGGCGGTGGCAGGGCGAGACCGAGAGCCCGACCTTGTCGGCAAGCTCCTGCATGGTCATGCGGCTGTCGGTCTGGAGCAGCGCGAGGATTTTCCGATCGATGGTGTCGAGCTCGGGCATTGGGATCAACCCTGTGTATTTGGCCTTCCGTTGGTAAAGTATCCCAAGACAAGCGGGTATGGCGCGAAAAATTGAGAAGTCTGGCGCGGCCGGCCGGCGTATCATCGGCCCGACCTGTTTCCGGGAGCATTGCCATGCCCGTTGATTCCGCCCGCCTCGACATCCTGACCGCCCTTAGCCGCAAGGCGCTGTGGCTCTCGTCCTGGACCATCCACCACGCCAACCACATCCGCCCGAGCGCGGACGGCCTCAAGGTCGGCGGCCACCAGGCCTCATCCGCCTCGCTCGCCACCATCATGTCGGCCCTTTATTTTAGCGTTCTGAGACCCGAGGATCGCGTTGCAGTGAAGCCGCATGCGAGCCCGGTGTTCCATGCCATCCAATATCTGTTCGGACGGCAGACCCGCGAGAAGCTGGAGAATTTTCGCGGCTTCAAGGGCGCGCAGTCCTATCCCTCACGCACCAAGGATGTCGACGACGTCGATTTCTCCACCGGCTCGGTCGGCCTCGGCGTCGCGCAGACGCTGTTCGCCTCGCTGGTGCAGGATTACGTCAAGGCGCATGGCTGGATGAAGGATCGCAGCGAAGGGCGGATGATTGCGCTGGTCGGCGATGCCGAGATGGACGAGGGCAACATCTTCGAAGCCCTTGCAGAAGGCTGGAAGCACGGCCTGCGCAACACCTGGTGGGTGGTCGACTATAACAGGCAGTCGCTCGATGCCGTCGTGCGCGAAGGGCTCTGGGAAAAGTTCGAGACAATGTTCCGCAATTTCGGCTGGGACGTGGTGATCGTCAAATATGGCCGGCTGATGCGCGAGGCCTTTGCCGAGCCGGGTGGCGAGGCGTTGAAGCGCTGGATCGACAATTGTCCGAACGCGCTTTATGCGGCGCTGTGTTTTCAGGGCGGCGCGGCGTTCCGCAAGCATCTGCACGATGAGATCGGCGACCAGGGCCCGATCACCAAGCTGATCGACAAGCGCAGCGACGACGAGCTCTTGGCGCTGATGTCGAATCTCGGCGGCCACGACATGGCGAGCATGCTGGAGGCGTTCGAGTCCATCGACCACGATCACCCGGTCTGCTTCATCGCCTACACCATCAAGGGCGTCGGCCTGCCGTTCCAGGGTCACAAGGACAACCACGCGGGGCTGATGACGATCGCGCAGATGGAGAAGTTTCGCGACAGCCAGAACATCCGGCCCGGGCATGAATGGGACAAGTTCGAGGGGCTCGCGCAAGACCCGGCCGAACTCGAAGCTTTTCTGGCGCGGGTGCCGTTCAACCAGGATGGCCGTCGCTTGAACGCGCCCGCGGTCGAGGTGCCTCAGCAGCTCGCGTTCAAGCCGTCGCCGCAGATGTCGACGCAGCAGGGCTTTGGTCTCGTGCTGAACGAGATCGCGCGCAGCGACAGCGAGCTCGCGAAGCGCATCGTCACGACCTCGCCCGACGTGACCGTCTCGACCAATCTCGGCCCCTGGGTCAATCGCCGCGGCCTGTTCGCGCGGGCCGAGAAGGCGGACTTATTCCGCAGCGAGAAAATTCCTTCGACCTATAATTGGGATGCTTCCCCGAAGGGGCAGCATCTCGAGCTCGGCATCGCCGAGATGAACCTGTTCATCATGCTCTCGGCGCTCGGCCTGTCGCATCAGATCAACGGCGAGCGGCTGCTGCCGGTCGGCACGCTCTACGATCCTTTCATCGAGCGCGGGCTCGATGCGCTGAATTATGCCTGCTATCAGGATGCGCGCTTCATGGTGGCGGCAACGCCATCGGGCATCACGCTCGCGCCTGAAGGCGGCGCGCACCAGTCGATCGCAACGCCGTTGATCGGCATGGCGCAGGATGGGCTCGCCTCATTCGAGCCGGCCTTCGTCGACGAGCTCGCGGTCATCATGGCTTTCGGCTTCGAGCACATGCAGCGCGAGGCCGGCGAGGGCGGCTCGGTCTATTTGCGGCTGTCGACGCGCAGCATCGAGCAGGCGCAGCGCATCATGACTCCGGAGCTGAGGCAGGGCATCACCGATGGCGCCTATTGGCTGCGCAAGCCGGGGCCGAATGCCGAAGTCGTGATCGCCTATACCGGCGCAGTCGCGCCGGAAGCGATCGAGGCGACCGGCTTCATCGGCGAGAGCCGCCGCGACGTAGGCCTGCTCGCGATCACCTCGGCCGACCGTCTCCACGCTGGCTGGACCGCCGCGCGAAGATTGCGGCGCGACCGCCGCGGCGTGCAGCATCTCAGCCACATCGAGAAACTGCTGGCGCCGTTGCCGCGCGACTGCGGCATCGTGACCGTGATCGACGGCCATCCCGCCGCGCTCGGCTGGCTCGGCAGCGTCCGCGGCCACCGCGTCGAGGCACTCGGCGTCGATCAGTTCGGTCAGACCGGCACGATCGCCGAGCTCTACCGCCACCACGGCATCGATGCCAACGCCATCATCGATGCGGCCGAAAGCCTCACCACCGGCGCGCCGGTGCTGCACCGGAAGATGGCGGTGTAGTGAGGTAACGACGTCGTCATTCCGGGGCGATGCGCAGCATCGAACCCGGAATCTCGAGATTCCGGGTTCGGCTCTTCGAGCCGCCCCGGAATGACGATCGAGAGAACCTTGCCACGTTCCCACCGCCGGCTCATATACCTCAGTCCGCCGCAACGCTGGTCCCGCATATGGCGGGTTCAATTGCCGGCGCTTTCGTGCAAGGATGCCTGCCGAAACGCCCCCTCCAAGCCCCCAAGAAGAGGTTAACGATGGTCAATCGCATGCAATTCTACATCGACGGCGCCTGGGTCGATCCCGCCGTCAAGAAATCCACCGCCGTGGTCAATCCGGCGACGGAAGAGGCGATGTACGAGGTTGCGCTGGGCTCCAAGGCCGACGTCGACAAGGCCGTTGCCGCCGCCAAGCGCGCCTTTGCAACGTTCTCCCAGACCAGCCGCGAGGAGCGCGTCGCGCTGCTCACGAAAATCATTGAGATCTACAAGGGCCGCCTCAAGGAGATCGGCGCCGCCGTCTCCGACGAGATGGGGGCACCGCTGCCGATGGCAGAGAAGCTCCAGGCCGGCGCCGGCCTCGGCCATCTCATGACCACGCTCGACGTGCTCAAGAACTACCATTTCGAGGAGCCGGTCGGCACCGCCATGGTGCTGCGCGAGCCGATCGGCGTCGTCGGCATGATCACGCCCTGGAACTGGCCGCTGAACCAGATCGCCTGCAAGGTTGCGCCTGCGCTCGCCGCCGGCTGCACCATGATCCTGAAGCCGTCGGAGTTCACACCGACCTCGGCGCTGATCTTCGCGGAGATCCTGCATGAAGCGGGCGTGCCGAAGGGTGTGTTCAATCTCATCAACGGCCTCGGCCCCGAGGTCGGCGCCGCCATGAGCGAGCACCCCGATATCGACATGATCTCGTTCACCGGCTCGACCCGCGCCGGCATCGACGTGGCGAAACGCGCAGCTCCGACCGTCAAGCGCGTCAGCCAGGAGCTCGGCGGCAAGTCGCCGAACGTCATCCTCGAAGGCGCCGACCTGCAGAAGGCGGTGACCGGCGGCGTGATGCATATGTTCAACAACTCCGGCCAGTCCTGCAACGCGCCCTCGCGCATGATCGTGCCGCTGTCGAAGATGAAGGAAGTCGCCGCGATCGCGAAGGCCGTCGCCGACAAGACCAAGGCGGGCGATCCCCGCGCCGAAGGCACCACCATCGGCCCGGTCGTCAACCGCGGCCAGTGGGACAAGATCCAGGCGCTGATCAAGAAGGGCATCGACGAGGGCGCGACGCTCGTTGCCGGCGGCCCGGGCCTGCCCGAAGGCGTCAACAAGGGCTTTTATGTCCGCCCGACCATCTTCGCCGACGTCACCAGCGACATGACGATCGCCCGTGAGGAAATCTTCGGACCGGTGCTGACCATCATCGGCGCCAAGGACGAGGCCGATGCGGTGAAGATCGCCAACGACACGCCATATGGTCTTGCCGGCTACGTCTCGGGCGCGACTGTCGAGGACGCCAAGCGGGTGGCGCGTCAGATCCGCGCCGGCAACGTCAACCTTCAGGGCGTGCCCAACGACCGCACCGCGCCGTTCGGCGGCTACAAGCAGTCCGGCAACGGCCGCGAGTGGGGCAAGTACGGCCTGGAAGACTTCCTCGAAGTGAAGGCCGTCGCCGGCTTCAACGCGGCGTAAGCTTTATCGTCTGAACCAAATTTGACGCCGGAGCGGGAAACCGCTCCGGCTTTTTTTAGTCATTGCGAGCGAAGCGAAGCAATCCAGAGTCCCTCCACGGAGAAAGTCTGGATTTGCTTCGTCGCAAGTGCTCCTCGCAACGACGGAGGAGAGAGTAGGACCTATCCCCCCACCGCGCCCTGCGTGTTCACAAACAGCGCGTAGATCGACTGGCTCGCCGCCATGAACAGGCGGTTGCGCTTGACGCCGCCAAAGCAGAGATTGGCGCAGCGCTCGGGCAGCGCGATGCGGCCGATCATGACGCCGTCGGGCGCGAACACGACCACGCCGTCGAGCTCGGGATCGCCCATGCCCCAACCGCACCAGAGATTGCCGTCGATGTCGCAGCGCATGCCGTCCGGCGTGCCGGGACCTGCATCGATGTGGACGCGCTTATTGGCGATCGTGGTGCCGTCCGCCGCGACGTCATAGGCGAGGATCTTTCGGTTCGGTTGCCCACGCGATTCCACGACGTACAGAATCTTCTCGTCAGGCGAGAAGCACAGCCCGTTCGGTCCGAGCACGCCTTCTGCGACGATGGTCGCCTTGCCGGTCGCAGGATCGAGCCGGTAGACGTTCGGTTCGATCTCGGGCTCGGCCTTGTAGCCCTCGTAATTGCCGAGCAGGCCGAAGGTCGGATCGGTGAACCAGATCGAGCCGTCGGACTTCACCACGATGTCGTTCGGCGAGTTCAGCCGCTTGCCATTGAACGAATCCATCAGCACGGTGATGGTGCCGTCATATTCGGTGCGGGTTACACGGCGGCCGCCATGCTCGCAGGTGACGAGCCGGCCCTGGCGATCCCTGGTGTTGCCATTGGCGAAATTCGAGGGTTTCCGGAACACGCTGACGGTGCCGGTTTCCTCCTCCCATTTGATGATACGCTGGTTCGGGATGTCGCTGCACAAGAGGTAGCGCCCGTCGCCGAACCACACCGGCCCCTCGGCCCAGCGCAGGCCGGTCGCCAGCCGCTCCACCGCCGAAAGTTTTAGCCAGTATTTTTCGAAGCGGGGATCGAGTGCACGTATTGCCGGATCGGGGTAATAGGTCGCCGGCCGCCAGCCTTGCGTGTGGGACGATGCATCGTTCATGTGCAGGTCTCGTTGTTGCGTTCCCTCTGTGCAAGTCTGCTAGCATCAGATATCTACGGCCGCAAATCGGTCGCTACATACGAGGAACGACATGCCGCGCATTTTGATGACGGGAGCTTCGGGCGGGATTGGTACGCGGCTGCGGAAATTGCTGCCGCCGATCTACCCGGACCTGCTGCTCAGTGACATTCGCAAGCCTGCCGATCTCGGCCCGAACGAGCAGTTCAAGGCCGCCGACCTCTCCGACATTTCGCAGGTCGAGGCGATCTGCGATGGCATCGACGGCATCATCCATTTCGGCGGCTATTCGGTCGAAGGCCCCTGGGACGACATCCTCCAGGCCAACATCATCGGTTGCTACAATCTGTTCGAGGCCGCGTACCGCAAGGGCGTCAAGCGTGTGGTGTTTGCCTCGTCGAACCATGCCGTAGGCTTCTATCCGCGCCACCACAAGATCGGCACCGACGTCACCCCGCGCCCCGACGGCCGCTATGGCGTCAGCAAGGTGTTCGGCGAGGCCGTCGGCGCGCTCTACGCCGACAAGCACGGGCTGAAGGTGACTTGCCTGCGCATCGGCAATTTCGGTGACATGCCGCTCGACCATCGCCGGCTCGCGATCTGGCTCAAGCCCGACGACCTCGTGCAACTCTGCCAGATCGGGCTCGAGCATCCCGACATCCATTTCGAGATCTTCTACGGCGTGTCCCTGAACGAGCGCGCCTGGTGGGACAACCACCGCGCCTACGAGTTCGGCTATCGGCCCACCGGGCGCTCTGAGGATCATGTGGCGCACGCAATGGCCGAGCAGGCCAAGCTCAAGCCGGATCCGATCGGTGATCACTATCAAGGCGGCGCCTTCTGCAGCAACGAGTTTGACGGCGACGCGAGCCGGATCATCGACTGGAATAAGCGCTAAACGGGTTTCCCATGCCTGACATTTGCTGCAGTCGGACCAAGCGCCCGGCTGCGCTCAAGGCGGGCAATTGTAGCCGATCAACGCATGTCCGCGAGCGCCGCGCGCAAATCGTTCGTGACGTGCTCGAACAAGGCGGAGCCCGTGTGATCGCATGAGCTGGCGCACGTCATTTTGCAACCCGCGCCTCCTGTTTCTTGGTCACATGCCAGAGCACCACATGGTAGTGCGGCACATCCACGCCGGGGTGACCCGCGTTGAAGTAGAGGCTGACATGATCAACCGGTGCCGCGGACCCCGCCCCGTCCAATGACTTGTGATCTTCGATGTCCTTGTTCGGGACCATGTACACGGTCGCCACCAAGCGATCCCTGCGATCGAAGCACAGGAACGGCCCCAGCGGTAAAGTGTCGGGCTTGACGAAGATGATGCCGAGGCCCGGAAAGAACTTCGGGAAGTTCACGAGATCGCTGACCCGCTTGTATCCGTTTCTTTCGGCGACCTTCCGCTGATTTGGCGGCCGACGAACGACTTCGTGCTTCTCCTCGTGCTTCCTATCCGCCTTGCTGCTTCGGTGAGGGGCTGTCCTGGTTTGCTCGGTCGTGTCGGCCGGCGGCGCGGTGGTCGGTGCGAACGTCTGCGGCGCTGGCGGAAAGAAGGGAGCAAATTGCGCTGCAGGATGCCTCACGTCGGCGATCAAGGCGAGCAACGCAGCCAAGGCTGTGCTCACAAGCGCGTTGCGCATCGACACCTCCCGAAATTTGCCTGCCAAATTTTGCTCACTTATCCGGATTGCGTTCTCGCCAGCGCAGGAAGTCCCGGAACAATTCTTCGCGGTCTGGCGGATTGGCGGTTGGCTTTCCCTCAAGGAACCGGCCGAACGCCTTGCGAAGCGCGGCCTCGCCGCCGGATTGCTGCTGGAGCCAGCGCTCTGCCGGTCGGAATCGTTGCCATCCCGGGAGCAGCGCGGCCAGGTTCACCTCGCGCCATTTGGGGTGATGTGCGTCGCCGAGAAATTCAGGAAACCGCGTGAACAGTGTTTGGACGAACAATTCCAGCAGCCGAAACCGTTCGCTGCGAGGCGGCCAGTTGTAGGCGAAGAGAGCGGATTTGATCGCGATCGTGTCCACAGCTGCATTGACCCCGATGATATCTGGGTAATCCTCGTGGCGAAGCGTCGATGGCAGGTAGTTTTGCTGCAGCAGTTCGTTGGAATAGGGGATGGGCAGGAAGTGAATGCCCTTGGCCTGCCCGGCACGTGCGAGGAAGCTGACTGGTTTTCCTGAGACCAGTAGGGCGGCCGAGATGTCTCCCTTCCGCATCCCCTCCAGCGCGGCGTCCGGCCCCAGGCTGGATTCGCTGATCTTGACGCCCAGACGGTTCAGCACCTCGCGGCCAAGCACGGCACCGGCACTGCCGTCCTCGCCAAGATTGACCCTCTTCCCCGCAAGATCCGTCAGGCTTGCGATCTCCGGCCGTGCGAGGAGATGGAACTCTTCGACATGGAGCGAGGCAATGTAGGCAAGCTTATCGGAGATGTCTCCGAACGTCTTTGCCTCCCGGAGCCGGTCGACCAGGATAACAGGTGCGATCGCCACGTCGGCACCTGCCAGAGTGAGCACGTCGAGGATGCTGCGGGTGCCGCCGTTTCCCACGATTGGCAGGACCCGCAAAGCGACTTCGCCATGCGGACCCGTCTCCTGGCCACTCGCCAGTGTGGTCGCAATGTCCTGAGCTATTGCGAATTCAGTGCATTGCGGCGTACCGGTTACGAAGCCCACCGTAAATGGGTCCGCAGGTCGTCTCGTTTCTTTCCTGGGGGCGCTTTCTTTTGGCGGAGACGCTTTCCCGGATTCACTCGGAGAGGCGAAAGGTTGCCGTTGTGCGAAGGACTCCTGGACCTGTCCGCCGAGCCAGGCCGCCGCAATCAATGCGAAGAACAAACCGGCCCGCATCGCTCCGCAGACCCTCATGTTCAAACCTGTGCGGTAGCCAGCCCTCCCTTGGGCTGACATGTTCCGATCGATCGTCACCCGGCTACGCGCGCGAATGAATCCCGCTCGAGCGTTCCAACGCGCCCCGGCTAGCGGCGTTCCTTCTTGGACGTATACGGGTCGTTCGTGGCAGGTACTTGCTCACCTAGAGTCCGGCCCCATCATCGGCGATGCGCTTGAGGTAATCTTTCTTGCTGACCTGCATGTGATCCACGCAGAGTTGCGCCAGCGCCCAACTGTCGCGGCCCTTGAGCAGCTCGATCATCAGCTCGTGCTGGCGCCGCGATTGTGCGAGACCCTCGCGATCGGCGAGGTTCTTCGCGCGCATCGGCAGCGTCAGGTTCATGTAGTCCTGGAGCGAGCGCACCAGATAGGGATTGCCGCAGGCCGAGAACAGCGCAAGGTGGAAGGCGTCGTTGGCCTCGTGAATGCCGCGCAGATCCTGCGCGTCGGCCCTTGCGCAGTATTGCCGTTGCAGCGCGGAGAGTTCGTCGATCAGGCCTTGCGGCGCGGGCAGGGGGATCATCAGCGCAGCCTGCCGCGTCAGCATCTCCCGCACCTCGTAGATCTGATGGACTTCCTCGGCCGAGTAGAACCGTACGGTGGCGCCGACATTCTTCTCACGGCGGATGATGCCGCGCCGCTCCGCATCCAGCAGCGCTTGGCGCACGAAGTGCCGCGAGGTGCCGTAGCGCGACATCAGCGCGTCCTCGGTAAGGCGCGCGCCCGGTGCGAGGAGGCCGAAGATGATGTCCTCTTCCAGGCGCGCGACGACGTCGTCCGGATCGTCGCGCCGGACCGGCATTGCTTCAGCAGTGCGAATGTCGGACATGCCCTTAGCCTCCCGGCGGTCGGCCGGTTGGTCCTGTGGAGCAGGAGGGGCTTGGATTGTCAATAATTTGTGCCGCAAGAGCCGCCAAAAGCCAGAAAGTGCGACAATATTGGCCAATCTTATTGACAATCCTGGGCGAGGCTGTACCACGGTGGCAACTCGGAAGGAGTGGCATGATGACGAGTGGCCTGCGCAAGGGTTTGACGAGCTACGGCGATGCCGGCTTCTCGCTGTTCCTGCGCAAGGCGTTCATCAAGGCCATGGGCTATTCCGACGATGCGCTGGAGCGCCCGATCGTCGGCATCACCAACACCTATAGCGACTACAATCCCTGCCACGGCAACGTCCCGCAGATTATCGAAGCCGCCAAGCGCGGCGTGATGCTGTCCGGCGCGATGCCGTTCGTATTCCCGACCATCTCGATCGCCGAGAGCTTTGCCCATCCGACCTCGATGTACTTGCGCAATCTCATGGCGATGGACACCGAGGAGATGATCCGCGCCCAGCCAATGGATGCGGTGATCGTGATCGGCGGCTGCGACAAGACTCTTCCTGCGCAGGTGATGGCGGCGATCAGCGCCGATCTGCCGACGGTGGTCATTCCGGTCGGGCCCATGGTGGTCGGCCATCACAAGGGGGAAGTGCTGGGCGCCTGCACCGATTGCCGCAGGTTGTGGGCAAAATACCGCGCCGGCGACATGGACGATGCCGAGATCGAAGCCGTGAACGGCCGTCTCGCGCCGTCCGTCGGCACCTGCATGGTGATGGGCACGGCCTCGACCATGGCCTGCATGATCGAAGCCATGGGCCTGTCGCTGCCGATGAGCGCGACAATCCCGGCGCCGCACGCCGAGCGTTTCCGTCTTGCGGAGGCCAGCGGCAAAGTCGCCGCCGAGATGGCAAAGACGAAGAGGCCGAAGCCGAGCGAGTTGCTGACGCCGGCCTCGTTCAGGAACGCGCAGGTCGTGCTTCAAGCGATTGGCGGCTCGACCAACGGCCTGATCCATCTGACCGCGATGGCGCACCGATCGCCGTACCGGCTCGATCTCGGAGTGTTCGACCAGATCGGCCGCGAGGTGCCGGTGCTGGTCGATCTCAAGCCGTCCGGCGAACATTACATGGAGCATTTCCATCACGCCGGTGGCGTGCCGAAACTGCTGGCGCAACTCGGTGATCTCGTCGATCTCGATGCCGGGACGATCAGCGGCCAGACGCTACGCGAGGTCGTGGCGAATGCGGAGCACGTGCCGGGCCAGGACGCGATTCGTTCGCGCGACAATCCGATCAAGAAGGAGGGCGGTCTTGCCGTCCTGCACGGCAATCTCGCGCCGCGCGGTGCGGTCATCAAGCAATCGGCCGCCAGTCCAAAGCTGTTGCAGCACACCGGGCGCGCGGTGGTGTTCGAATCCGTCGAGGACATGACCCTGCGGGTCGACGATCCCGATCTCGACGTCACGGCCGACGACGTGCTGGTGCTGCGTAATGCCGGCCCGAAGGGCGCGCCGGGCATGCCCGAGGCGGGCTATTTGCCGATTCCGAAGAAGCTCGCGCGGAACGGCACCAAGGACATGGTGCGCATTTCGGACGCACGCATGAGCGGCACCGCGTTCGGCACCATCGTGCTGCACATCACGCCGGAATCTTCTGTCGGCGGGCCACTCGCGCTGGTGCAGAACGGCGACATGATCCGCCTCGATGTGGCCAAGCGCAGCATTGAGCTGTTGGTCGATGCGGCCGAACTCGAGCGGCGCCGCGCCGCGTTGAAGCCGGCCGCAGCGCCAGAGGAGGCCCGGCGCGGCTACGCTTGGTTGTTCAACGAGACCATCATGCAGGCCGACGAGGGCTGCGACTTCGATTTCATGCAGAGGACTGGACCAAGGACCGAGAAGGAGTGAGGGACCAGGCCTAAGGCAGCTACTTGCCCTTGCTGGTGAACTTCTTCACGGCGGCGCGGAACTCCGCCGTGTTCATCGCCATGATGATCTTGTGCTCCTCGGCATCCAACTGCTGCTTCACCGGCGTGGTCGCGGCCTGGTAGACGAGCGATTTGGTGCCGGTGATCGCCGCCGGCGGGTTTTGCGCGAGACGCTCGGCGAGTTTTTGCGTGGCTGCTTTCAGATCAGCGGCGGGAACGATCCTGGCAACCAGGCCCCACTCGTAAGCCTGCTGCGCGGTAAAATTATCCTCGGACAGGAAGATTTGTAGCGCGCGGCGGGAGCCGACCGTGCCGACGATGCCGACCGTGGAGCCGCCGTCCGGCGACACGCCGATCTTGGCATAGGCCGGCGTGAACTTGGCGTCGTCGGCGGCAATGCAGAGATCGGTGACGAAGGCGAGCCCCATGCCCGCGCCGGCGGCGGAGCCGTGGACGCTGGACAGCGAGATCTTTGGCATGCGGCGGATGATCTCGATAAAGGCATGATAGTGCTTCAAGAGCTCGCCGACCACGGGCGTCACCGTGCCTGCTTCGGCGGCTGCCCCGATCGTCTGAAGATCGCCGCCGGCCGAGAAGGCGCGGCCTTCGCCTTCGAGGACAACGACCTTGATGTCGTCCGCGCCTTCGATATAGGCCGCGAGCTGCTCGAGCTTCTGCGCGATCGCCAGGTTGATAGAGTTGAATGCGGCAGGGCGGTTAAGCGTGATGGTCGCGATCGGGCCCTCGATCCGCAGCAGGGCGGGATCATCGGGCTGGGAGATGGGAGCTGGCATCTGAGAAAATCCCCGGCAAGAGGTTCGTTGCTGCAACTAAATCGCAGAAGGCGAGGGGTGACAATCCCCGCCCGCCGCTCTTGCGCTGGGCGGAACGATAGGCTCAAATGGGCCCGCCTTCGCCAAGGGACGGACACGAGCGCCGGCTCCTCGTCAGGCCAGCAAACCAAAATCAGCGAGAGAGGAGACGACATGGGTCACGCTCGTGTCTTGCGGAAGTGGGCTGTCCAATGACGGATGGTCCGGTGATCATCGTCGGGGCCGGCCATGGCGGCTACCAGGTCGCGGCATCGCTGCGCCAGGCGGGCTTTTCGCAGCGCATCTGCCTGATCAATGACGAGGCGCATCTGCCCTATCAGCGGCCGCCGCTGTCAAAAGCCTACATCAAGGGCTCGGCCGGGCCGGAGAGCCTGATGTTCCGGCCGGAGAAGTTTTACCAGGACCAGAAGATCGAGCTGATCGCCGGCCGCGCCGTCTCGATCGACCGCGCTGGCCGCAAGCTGCATCTGGCCTCGGGCGAGACGCTGCCTTACGGTCACCTCGTGCTGGCCACGGGCGCGCGCAACCGCCTGCTCGACCTGCCCAACGCCAATCTGCCCGACGTGAAATACTTGCGTATCCTCGACGACAGCGAGGCACTGCGCCAGGTCATCCCGTCGAAGACACGCGTCGTGGTCATCGGCGCCGGCTTCATCGGCCTCGAATTCGCGTCCACCGCGCGGATCAAGGGCCTCGAGGTCGACGTGCTCGAGCTCGCCCCGCGCGTGATGGCGCGCGCGGTGACGGCCGAGGTCTCCGAATATTTTCAGGCGCGGCACCGCGGGGCCGGCATCCGCATCCATCTCGGCGTGCAGGCCACTTCCATCGAAGCCGAGGGCGGCAAGGTCACCGGCGTCTCCTTGAGCGACGGACGGCATCTGCCCGCCGATCTCGTCGTGGTCGGTGTCGGTGTGCTGCCGAACATCGAGCTTGCGGCTGAAGCGGGGCTTCCCGTTGCCGCCGGCATCGTTGTCGACGAATATCTTGCGACGGCTGATCCCGATATTTCGGCGATCGGCGACTGCGCGCTGTTCGCAAGCCCGCGCTTCGGCGGTTCGCTGCGGCTGGAATCGGTGCAGAACGCCACCGATCACGCCCGCTGCCTCGCGGCGCGGCTGACCGGCGACAGCAAGCCCTATGACAGCCATCCCTGGTTCTGGAGCGACCAGGGCGAGGACAAGCTCCAGATCACCGGCCTCACCACCGGTTACGATCGCGTCGTGCTGCGCGGCAACCCCGCGAGCAAGGCGTTTTCGGCGTTCTGCTACAAGGGCGAGACGCTGCTGGGCATCGAGTCGATCAACCGCGCCGGCGACCACATGTTCGGGCGCCGATTGCAGGCTATGCACCGCTCGATCTCACCGGAGCAGGCCGCGGACCAGAGTTTCGACCTGAAGAGCGCACTGGCGTGATCAGCTTGCGTCGATCACGGCAGCCACTTCCTTTGCCGTCGGCATCGACGGCCCCGCGCCCATCCGCTGCACGCTGATCGAAGCGGCGGCGTTGGCAAACGTGAGCGCGCCGCGCAGTGTCGCGCCGTCAGCCAGTTGCGCCGCGAGCGCGCCGACGAAGCAATCGCCGGCGCCGGTGGTGTCGACCGCCTTCACCGTGCGCCCCTGCACCGAAATCTCCTCGCGCCCCGCCAGCGCGAGCACGCCGCGCCTGCCGAGCGTGACGCAGATGGTCTGGTCCCGCCGCGCCTGAAGTTGTCGCGCGACGTCGATGATCCGCGCGGCCTCGTCGCCGTCGGAGAGCTCGGTGCCGGCGAGCAAGCCGAGCTCGGTCTCGTTCAGCACGAGGATGTCGACCAGCGCGAGCAGCTCGCCAGGCATGCTTTGCGCCGGCGCCGGGTTGAGCAGCGTCGTGGCTACGGCGGCGCGTGCCCGCTGGAAGAACGCGGCAATCGCCGGCAGCGGAATTTCGAACTGGCTGACCGCGACGTCGCCCTCCAGCAGCGGCACAACGCTGACGTCATCAGCGTCGACCAATGCATTGGCGCCGGGGATGACGACGATGGTATTGTCAGCCTCCGCCACCGTGATGATGGCCGTGCCGGTGTGCGCGTCAGCCGTCTGCTGCACGTAGCCGAGATCGATGCCCTGACTGCGAAGGAAAACCTTCAGCTCGGTCCCAAACGAATCCTTCCCCAGCCGCCCGATCAGCGTGGTCCTGGCGCCAAGCCGCGACGCGGCGACCGCCTGGTTCGCGCCCTTGCCACCTGGAAAATACAGCACCTGCTTGCCAGCAACGGTCTCGCCGACGCGTGGATGGCGGTCGGCTGTTGCCACCACATCCATGTTGATGCTGCCGGCGACGAAGACGCGACCCATGACACACCTTTTGCGAGCGCTAGACCCTGACCTCGAATTCGTGCCTGACCTTGGCGATGTCGACCAGCGTCGGCAGGCCGGCCTCGTTGCCGAGGCGCTGGATCTTGAAGGTCGAGGCGGCGCGGGCGAAATCAAAATGCTCGCGCCAGCTTTTGCCGGGATGGGCGAGGTAGGAATAGACATAGGCGCCGTGGAAGACGTCGCCGGCGCCGTTGGTGTCGATCACGCGCTCGCGCGGGATCGGCATCGCCGGCATCACCTGCACCGTCCCGGTCTCGTCGTACCAGAAAAGGCCCTTCTCGCCCATGGTGACGCCGCCGATCTTGCAGCCGCGGCTCTTGAGGTAATCGAGCATCTTCTCCGGCGTCAGGTCCATCTGCTCGCACAGCCGCTCGGCGACGATGGCGACGTCGATATATTCCAGCAGCTCATGCGTGTTGGTGCGCAGGCCGCCGCCGTCGAGCGAGGTCAGGATGCCGGCCTCGCGGCAGACTTTTGCATAGTGGATCGCGGCGTCCGGCTGATGGCCGTCGACATGCAGCGCGCGGCAGCCGCCGAGATTGAGCATCGGGAACGGATGGATGTGCTCGTCGTCGCGGCAGCGGACGATGGCACGCTTGCCGTCCTTGGGCATGATGAAGGAGAGCGAGGACTGGTTCACCTTCCGCCCGTGCAGCGAGATTGCGTATTTCGCGCACATGTCCTGGAACATGCGCCCCAGCCAGTCATTGGCGACTGTTGCGATCAGATCGGGCACGATGCCGAGCTTGGCGCAGCAGAACGCCGCCGTCACCGCGTTGCCGCCGAACGAAACCGCGTAATCCGAAGCTACGTGCTTCTCGTCGCCGGTCGGCAGGTGGTCGGTGATGAAGACGACGTCGATATAGGTCTGTCCGATGAAGAGAGCCTGCATTGCTTGTCCGTGATGCGCTTGTGGTCCGGCCGGCGCGTTTACTCTAGCACCGGTTCCGCTCCGGAGGGACGCTGAAATTATTCGCAAATCTGCCGCCCGGAGCGCTTGAGGTCAGCATGGTGCCGGAATACGACCATGACAGGCCGATGCCAAGCCCGGACAAACGCCGTCTTTCGGCCCAGGGGTTCCGGGTCAATTACGAGTCGATAAAAGGGGGGAAGATGATCATCGGGCTCGATCACGTCGTCGTCCTGGTCAGGGATATCGCTGCGGCAAAAGCGGCCTATCAGACGCTGCTCGCCCGCGCGCCGGCCTGGCAGAACTCCGGCGAGGGCGCCGACCGGGTCCTGTTCACTTTGGACAACATGACGACCGAATTGATGGCGCCGAGCGGCTTCAGTGTCGCCGCCGACCGCATGCGCGCGCTGCTCGACGATCAGGAGGGCGTGCTCGCCAGCCTGTGCTTTCGCGTCGCAGACATGAGCAAGACGCACCGCCGCCTGGAACGCGTGGCCTTGAGGCCGGAGCCGGTCGCGGAGGTCCAAAGCAGCGATGCCGCATCCGATGCCGTGCTGCAGTGGAAGCGCACGCGTGCCGCTACGGAGCTCACGCGCGGCGTGCGCATGTTCTTCCTCGAGCTCGCCGACGAGCGCCCCAGATCCGTTGCGACCGACGTCGCGCCGATCGAGGCGCTTGATCACGTCGTGATCACCACCGAGGATTCCGAGCGCGCCGCCGCACTTTATGGCGCGCGGCTCGGGCTCGATCTGGCGCTCGACCGCTCCCATCAGGATTGGGGCCAGCTGATGTTCTTCCGCTGCGGCGATCTCATCGTCGAGGTGGTGCGCCGCCCGGTGGCGGGCGGCGATGCCGCGCATGACCGGCTCTGGGGCCTCAGCTGGCGGGTGGCCGACATCGACGCCACCCGCGCCCGCCTGATCGCTGCCGGTCTCGACGTTTCCGAGGTCCGCAACGGCCGCAAGCCGGGCACGCGGGTGATGACGGTGCGGAACGGCACCTGCGGCATCCAGACCGTGCTGCTGGAGCGTTCGCCGAAGCCGGTGGATTGAGGGACGTCTTTCCTCCGAGCGAAGCGAAGAAATGCAGAAGCCCTCCGCGGCGGCCGTCTGATTGCTTCGTCGCAAGGGCGCCTCGCAATGACGACTTCCTCGTGGTACACGCTGATCTGAGACCACCCAGCGAGCAACCGGTTTGGCGAAGGCAAAGCGAACTCTGAAATGGCAGCGCGATCCCGAGGGGATGCGGCTGCGTATTCTCGAGGCCGCCAAGCAGGAGTTTGCGGCCCACGGGCTCGCCGGCGCGCGCGTCGACCGCATCGCCGCCAAGGCTGGCGCCAACAAGCGTATGCTCTACTACCATGTCGGCAACAAGGACGAGCTCTATCTCGCCGTGCTTGAAGGTGCCTATGACAAAATCCGCAGCGAGGAGCGCGGGCTCGATCTCGAGCATCTCGACCCGCCCGAGGCGATCCGGCGGCTGATCGAATTCACCTGGAATTACTTCCTGCGCAATCCCGAATTCCTGTCGCTGCTCCAGACCGAGAATCTCGCGCGCGCAAAGCACCTGAAGCGCTCGACCAAGGTCAAGTCGATGCACTCGCCCTTCGTCGAGATGATCCGCACCGTGGTGCGCCGCGGCGTCGACAGCGGCGACTTCCAGGTTGCGGTCGATCCGGTGCAGCTCTACATCTCGATCGCGGGACTCTGCTTCTTCTATCTCTCGAATTCGGCGACGCTCAGCGTGATCTTCGGCCGCGATCTGTTGGACAAGAAGGCCAAGGACGAACGGCTGGCGCACATGGTTGGACTCGTGCTGGCTGCGCTGACGGGTCAGTCCGTGGCGCTGTTCGAGATCGCGAAGCCGCCAAAGTCGCCCACCGCGGTGGCGCAAACGGTTTAGTGGCCGTCGGCGCCGCTCGACTGGGATTCTTTTGCTTTTCCAATCTTGGCTGTCATCGCCCACTACACCGAGATTTCGCCGCAGTCCCTCCACGCGGCCCTTCACACGACCCCCTTCACATTCAGCGACCGGAACCTGGCGCAAAACGTCACAGGGAAAGCTCTGGACAGTATTTATCCAACGGGTTAATTTCTCCGCCAACACGACAAGATTGCCGGGAGTGAGACGTGGCTGAGTTGAAGCCGCAGAGTGCGGTGTCCAAGATGCTGAATGCGGCCTGGATTCGGCCGTTTTTGTTCCTGGTCTTCATCGTCGTGGCCTGGGATCTGGCGATCCGGCTGTTCAAAATTCCCGCCTACCAGATCCCGTCGCCCGCCGACGTCGTGGCGGTGCTGCGCACCGAATGGCCGGAACTGCTGCGCCAGTCGTGGCCGACCACCTATGCGACCGTGTGTGGCTTCGTGCTGTCGGCGCTGTTCGGCATTCCCGTCGCAATGCTGATTGCCGGCTCCAAGACAGTGGAGAGCTACGTCTATCCGCTGTTGGTGTTCTCGCAATCCGTGCCGAAGATTGCGATCGCGCCGCTGTTTGTGGTCTGGTTCGGTTTCGGCATCATCCCGAAGGTGATCTCGGCGTTCCTGCTGGGCTTCTTCCCCGTCGTTGTCTCGGCCGTGCAGGGCTTTAAATCGGTCGATCCTGATATGGTCGATCTCGCCCGCGCTATGCAGGGCAGCCGCTTCCAGGTGTTCCGTGCGGTGAACCTGCCGCATGCGCTGCCCGCGATCTTCTCCGGTCTCAAAGTCTCGGTGACGCTCGCCGTGGTCGGCGCCGTCGTCGGCGAGTTTGTCGGCTCCAATTCCGGCATCGGCTACGTCATGCAGCGCTCGATCGGCACCTTCGACCTGCCGACGATGTTCGCTGCCCTTGTGATCCTGGCACTACTCGGTGTGGTCCTGTTCTGGATCGTGGACCGGATCGAGAAGCTGGTCATCCCCTGGCACGTCAGCCAGCGTGAGGACGTGCTTTTCGCCTCTTAAGTAATTTTCGGCTCTGAAGTGAAGCAACGAACGGCCACCAACGGCCGACGCAACAACGACATGGGAGAGTAACGATGAAGCGGTGGATAGGGGGCGTCTCGGCAGCGCTGATGGTGTTCGCGGCACTGCCGGCACAGGCGGCCGATAAGGTCGTGCTGATGCTGAACTGGTACGTCTATGGCGAGCACGCGCCGTTCTATTACGGCAAGGCCAAGGGCATCTATGCGGCCGAAGGCATCGACCTCGAGATCCAGGAAGGCCGCGGCTCGGCTGCGACCACGCAGGCCGTCGCGGCGAAGACCGCCGATTTCGGCTATGTCGACGTTCCCACCATGATGCGCGCCGCGATCAAGGGCGCGCCGGTGGTTGCGACCGGCGTGCTGCTCCAGACCAGCCCGATGTCCGCCATGGGCTTCGTCGACAAGAACATCAAGAAGCCCGAAGACATCAAGGGCAAGACGGTGGCGATCACGCCGGCCGATTCCATGACCCAGATCTGGCCGCTGTTCCTGAAGAAGACCGGCCTGAAGGAGAGCGACTTCAAAACCGTTGCCGGCGACGGCCAGACCAAGCTCAACGCCGTCATCAACGGCCAGGCGGATCTCTTGCTCGGCTACGTCATGGACCAGTCGATGAAGATCAAGGACGCCACCGGCAAGGACGTCTATCCGATCAAGTTCGCCGACTACGGCATCAACATGGTTTCATCAGGCATCATCGCCAACACTGACTATGTGAAGGCGAATGCCGATCTGGTTCGCCGCTTCATGTCGGCGACTACCAAGGCGATCGAGGCCGCCGAGAAGGAGCCGAAGGCCGCGGCGCAATCGATCCTCGATGCCAATCCCAAGGGCGGCAAGATCGATACGCTGACACAGGGCTTCGAGCTGACCATCCCGCTCTACCGGACCGCGGACACCAAGAGCAAGCGGCCATTCCAGGTCACCGACCAGAACATGACCGAGACCGTCAATCTTCTCGTCGAATATGGCGGCCTCGATGCCAAGGCCAAGGAGAACCCGAAGGCGTTTTACACCAACGACTATTTGCCGAAGAGCGGATCGTGAAACCTGCGACAGCAATGAACGCAACCCTGCAGCCGGCCGCGCATCTGAGACTGGTGAGTGACCGGGCTGCCGGCGATGCGTCGGGCATCAAACTGTCCGGCGTGTCCAAGACCTACCGGACGCGCGACGGCGATGTGCCGTCGCTGCGGCCGCTCGATTTCAACATTAATGATGGCGAGTTCTTCGTCGTGGTGGGCCCAAGCGGCTGCGGCAAGTCCACGCTGCTCAAGCTGATCTCGGGATTGCTGCCGCCGACCACGGGCGAGATCCTGGTCGAGGGCGAGAGGGTGACGACGCCGCACGGCAATGTCGGCATCGTCTTCCAGAACGCGTTGCTCCTGCCCTGGCGCAACATCCTCAACAATGTCATGCTGCCGATCGACATGAAGCGGCTGGCGCGGGATAAATATCTCGCTCGCGCCAAGGATCTGTTGAAGCTGGTCGGGCTCGAAGGCTTCGAGAAGAAGCTGCCATGGCAGCTCTCCGGCGGCATGCAGCAGCGCGCCTCGATCTGCCGAGCGCTGGTGCACGATCCCAAGATCATGCTGATGGACGAGCCGTTCGGCGCGCTCGATGCGCTGACACGCGAACGCATGAATGTCGAATTGATGCGGATCCAGCGCGAGACCAGGAAAACGGTGCTGCTGATCACGCATTCGATTCCGGAAGCCGTCTTCCTCGCCGACCGCGTACTGGTCATGACCGAGCGCCCCGGTGCGATCGCCGCGATCTATGATGTGCCGCTGCCGCGTCCGCGCTCGCTCGACGTGATGGCCGATCCCGTGTTCACCGAGCTCGTGCAACGCATCCGCAAGCATTTCTTCTCCCAAGGTGCACTGGACTAAGAGCAATGCGATTGAGCCGGGCTGTGATCACGAAGACGGTGCGCTCCCTCCCCCGCCTGCGGGCAGGGCTATCGCATATGGCGAAGCATACTGAGGAGGAAGGCATCATCCCAGCCCGCGCGCTTGATTTTGCGTCGAATCGAGGCGGTGTCGGGATGAGA